>JAJZSQ010000059.1 GCA_021849615.1 Pseudomonadota bacterium | reverse complement strand
GGCAAAGCGGCTGCCGACCTCGAAGTCTACGCGGATACTGAGCTTGCGCTGCTGCTCATCAAACCCCATCCCCGCGATGAACCAGGGGGAGCTCACGCCCCGACATCGATGTGCGGAAACACGCTGCGCTGACTGATCAGCTCCAGCCGAGGCAGGCGTTCGAGAAGACTTGCCGGGATCTTCGTGCGATCGCGGATGAGGACCAGCGCCTCGGTGTCGGCGAGTCGCTCCCCGAGCGCATCATCATCCTCGAGGTGATCATTCCAGATACGCACCTCGTGCCTCGCCAGCCGCGTGAAGCATGGCAAGGTTCTGAGCCTGTCGAAGTAGTCATCCAGGATCGATACTTTCATCGAACATCTACCTCGGGATGTTTCACGGGTTCATCAGGAACGCTCTGCCGCCGCAGCTCAATGTCACCTTGCCGGTGCCCGCCTCATATTCGATCAATCCTGCGGCACACGCGTCCTCCCAGATTGACATGCGCGGGCACGACGTCCGCCACACCTGCATGACTTCCGCGTAGGTTCTGGGACGCATGGCGATCCACTCGAGCATCTGCCGCGTGAGCGTGGCGTTCACGCTGCTCATGAGTGCGTCGGGCGGCAACCGCTCGAGAAGCCGGCGATACCCGCACGCATGGGGTACTGCTGCGAGGGACAAGGCACCAACGTCACGGTGCACGTAACCCCGCCAACCGCACGATCACCACGTTTCACGGTGCGCGGCGTCCAGATGACGACGCGCACGATTCTTCACGCCGCTGCGGACGCGTCCGTGCCGATTTGCCGGTACCTGACTTCAAGGCACCAGGACGATCTTGCCGACGTGTGCGCCCGACTCCATCAGCGCATGCGCCTCGGCGGCCACGCGCAGCGGGAAGCGTGCGTGGATCGGCAGGCGCACCGAGCCCGATTCGAGCAGCGGCCAGATCTCCCGGCGCAGCGCCGCGGCGAGCTCGCCCTTGCGCGCCACGGTCTGCGGCCGCAGCGTCGAGCCGCCGAGGGTGAGCCGCTTGCCCATGAGCTGGCCGAGATCGATTTGGGCGCTGCGACCGCCCTGCGTCGCAATGATCGCAATGCGCCCCTCCGGGGCGGCTGCGGCGATGTCGCGGGCCACGTACTCCCCGCCCACCATGTCGAGAATGACATCCGCGCCGCGTCCCTGCGTCGCCTCGAGCGTCCCGGCGACGAAGTCCGCGGCCTTGTAATCGATCGCCACGTCAGCACCGAGGCGCAGGCATGCAGCGCATTTTTCAGCGCTCCCGGCGGTTGCGATGACGTGCGCGCCGAATGCCTTGGCCAGCAGAATCGCAGTCGTCCCGATGCCGCTAGTGCCGCCGTGCACCAGCAGCCACTCGCCGGGGCGCAGGCGCGAGCGCTCCCAGACGTTGTAATACACGGTAAACACCGTCTCGGGCAGAACCGCCGCATGCTCGAGACTGAACCCCCGGGGCACCGGCAGGCATTGCACGGCCGGAGCGAGCGCGTACTCGGCGTAACCGCCCCCGGCGAGCAGCGCGCAGACCGCATCCCCGCGCCGCCACTGAGTGACGTCGGCTCCCAACTCGATCACCTCGCCGGCAATCTCGAGTCCCGGGATGTCGCTCGCACCGGGCGGCGGCGGATACGCCCCGCGCCGCTGCAACACGTCGGGCCGATTGACACCGGCGGCGCGCACCCGGATCAACACCTCGCCCGGACCGGGCTGCGGGCGCGCGCGCCGGGCGAGCCGCAGCACCTTGGGGCCGCCGGGCGCGGTGATCTCAATGACCTGCATGCTCTCGGGCTTTGAATTCATCAGCGTGCCCTCCCCTGTACGGCCAGTGTCCCGGCGCGCCCCGGCACGCTGCCGGCCTCGATCGGGCAGCGCGGCAGCGCTGCCGGGTTCAGACCCGAGGCGTACGTCGCCAGGTCCGTCAGAATCGCGCCGCGCTCGCGCCACGCGCCGAGCAGCCGCTCGAATCCCGACAGGTAGGCCCCGCCCTCGAGCTCCGCATGGAGCGTGAAGACGTGATCGGCGCCGTCGGCGCTCACGCGCAACAGATGCTCGATCGGATCGGTATCGCCGAGATCCTCACGCCCGATCAGCTCATCGAGGGTCGGCAGCGTGGTCGGCAGCTGCGGCACCGGCACCTCCCGCCCCTCGATGAGCGGAATGAAAGGACCGCGCCCGCGAGTATCGGACGCATACCGCATACCGTGCTCGGCCTGCAGCTGCGGCACGTGGGCGTTCATCTGCCAGCCGGCCGCCCCGTGCGTCGCAGGCGCATGCCCGAATACCCGCCCGAACTCCTCGCAGGCGAGCTCGAACTCCCGACGTGTCCACTGCGCGCCGGCGCGCGCCACGCCGTCCTGCCATTTGACGTGATCCCAGGTGTGCACGCCGACCTCGAAACCACGAGCCTCGATCGCTTTGAGCTCGCCCGCACAACGCCGGCCGATGCGCGGGCCGGGCAGGAGCACGCCATAGAGCAGCGTGCGCACACCGTAGTGGCTGACCACCGAAGTACGACGCACCTTGCCGAGAAAGCCGCGCCGGAACACGCGCTTCAGAGCCCGGCCGGTGTGATCCGGGCCAAGCGAAAACAGAAACGTCGCCCGCGCCCCGCAGCGCTCGAGCGCTGCGGCGAGCCGCGGCACGCCCTCGAGCGTCCCGCGGTACGTGTCGACATCGATTTTAAGGGCAATGGTGCTCACGGCATCCCCATTTCGGACGCGGCGCGGTCAGCCGAGCGTCACCGGACGGCGCTCGAAATCGCTCGCCAGGCGCGCCAGGTCGAGCGGTCCGGACGCGGTGGCGGCGCGCAAAATCCGCAGTACCGATCCGTCGGCGCAGACCAGCTGGCACTCTCCGTGGGCACCGATCAGGCGCGGCTCCCCGGGGGTGAGCGTCTGCGGCGCGACGCGCGTGCGGTGCAGCCACCAGCGCTCCGCGCCGACGTCCCCGAAGGCTCCCGGGAATGGCGGGGCGACCGCACGCACCAGGTTGTGGATGCGCTCGGCCGGCCATCGCCAATCGATGCGGCCGTCCTCGGGTCCGCGCCGCCCGAAGTACTGACCCGGCACGATCGGCTGCGAGCGCCGCGGCGCGCTACCCTCGATCAGCCCCGGCAGTGCGCGCACCAGCACGATCTCGGCCGCCGCGGTCACCTTGGCGTACACCTCGCGCGCATCATCATCGGCGAGAATCGGCACGGCCTGCTGATCGACGATGTCCCCGGCGTCGGCGCGCGCCACCATGTAGTGCAGCGTCGCGCCGATCTCGCGCTCCCCGTTGAGGATCGCCCAGTTCACCGGCGCACGGCCGCGATACTTCGGCAGCAGCGAGCCGTGCATGTTGAGCGCTGCGCGCCGCGCGCACTCGAGCAACGGCGCACCGAGCATGGAGCGGTAGTAGAAGGAAAAGATAAAGTCCGCATCGAGCGCGGCGAGCTGCGCGACGAATGCCGCGCTGTTGGGATCCTCGGGCATCGCCACCGGCAGCCCGTAATCGCGCGCCGTTTCAGCGACGCTCGCGAACCACTGCGTCTCCTTCGGATCGTCCGCGACGGTGACTACCAGCGCCACCTCGACGCCCCCCGAGAGCAGCGCCTTCAGGCAGCGGACACCGACGTCGTGGTAGGCGAAGACGACCGCTCGCGGTCCGCGGCTCACCGACCGCCACCCGGCTCGTGCTCGGCGCGCAGCATCTCGGTGTGATCGATCTCCGCCTGCACGGCCGGCGGCAGCACGAGCGCCGGACGCGCCGGGCGTTCACCGGGCGCGAGGCTCTCGCCCCCCTCGAGGATCGCCGAGACGGTGTAGCGCGGGCGCTGGCGCACCTGCTCGTAGATGCGTCCGACGTACTCCCCGACCACCCCGACGCTCACCAGCAGCACGCCGATGAAGAAGAAAGCGAGACCGAACAGCGTGAACACACCCTGCACTTCCGGCCCGATGAACAGCCGGCGGATCGCCAGCACCACCACGAAGCCGAGCGACACCAGCGCAATCAGGATGCCGAACATCGTGAAGAACTGCAGCGGCGCCACCGAAAAGCCGGTCATCAGATCGAAATTCAGGCGGATCAGCCGGTAGAGCGAGTATTTGGACTGGCCGGCAGCGCGCTCGGCATGCGCGACCTCCACCTCGGTCGGATGACGGGCGAAGGTGTAACCGAGCGCCGGCACGAACGTGCTCACCTCGACGCAGCGATTGATGGCCTCGACGATCGTGCGGTGATAGCCGCGCAGCATGCAGCCCTGATCCGTGATGCGGATCTGCGTGGTGCGCTCGCGGATCCGGTTCATCAGCCGCGAGGCCACCTTGCGCCAGTAGACGTCGTGGCGCCGGGCGCGCACGGTGCCCACATAGTCCGCGCCCTGATCCATGGCCGCGACCACCTTGGCGATCTCCTCGGGCGGGTTCTGCAGGTCCGCATCGAGCGTGATGACGTAATCCCCGCGCGCGTGCGCGAAGCCGGCGAGGATCGCCATGTGCTGACCGGCGTTGCGCGTCAGGAGCACGACGCGGGTGTGATCCGGGCGACGCTCGAACTGCTCGCGCAGCGCCGCGGCCGAGCGGTCGCGACTGCCATCATCGACGAAAATGACTTCGTACTCGCGCGCCAGCGCATCGAGCGCCGGATACAGCCGCTCGAACAGCGCCGCCAGACCCGCCTCTTCGTTGTAGACGGGAATGATGATCGAGAGCGTCGCGCTCATCGCATCGCCCCGCGCAGCACCTCGTTCACCGTGTTCACGACGCGCTCGACATCCTCGAAGCTCATCGCCGGGAACAGCGGCAGCGTCACGGTCTCGCGGCCGATGCGCTCGGCGTTAGGGAACTGCCCCTCGCGGTAACCGAGGGCCCGATACGCGCTGAACAGATGCATGGCCGGATAATGTACGCCGATGCCGACGCCGCGCGCGGCCATCGCCTCGATGAACTCCAGCCGGCTGATGCGCATCTGCTCGAGCGGCAGCCGGGCGGCGAACATGTGCCAGTTGTGCCCCTCGTCACCGCGCACCGGCAGCGCCAGCGGCGCCGCCTCGCCCCACAGCTCGAAGTACCGCGCCGCCAGTTCGCGGCGGCGCAGGTTGAAGGCCTCAAGCTGGCGCAGCTGCCCGAGACCGACGCAGGCGGCAACGTCCGACAGATTCGCTTTGCCGCCGGCGAAGTACGTCTCGAACGCATCGGCGGCCGACTTCTCCTGGCCGTGAAAGCGCTGCAGCTCGAGTTCGTGGACCTCCTCCGGGGAGCCGCCCACCACCGCACCGCCCTCGATGCTGGTGATGTTCTTGTTGGGGTGAAAGCTGAAGCACACCAGGTCGCCGAAGCTGCCGATGCGCCGGCCGCGATAGCTCGAGCCCATGGCCTGGGCCGCATCCTCGATCACCCGCAGCTGGTGCCGTTCGGCGAGCGCATAGACGCGATCCAGGTCGGCCGGCAGGCCGCACAGATGCACCGGCATGATCGCGCGGGTGCGCGCACTCACCGCCGCTTCGGCCTGCGCCAGATCGATGTTGCGCGTGTGCAGATCGACGTCGACGAACACCGGCCGCGCACCGGTGCGCACCACCACGTTGGCGCTCGCAACGAAACTCATCGCCGGCACGATCACCTCATCGCCGGCGCCGATGCCGCAGACCAGCAGCGCATGTTCGAGACTGGCCGTCGCGGAAGTCTGGCTGCGCACCGGGCGACCGCCGCAGTACTGCGAGAGCGCCGCTTCGAATGCCTTGACCTTCGGACCGCTGGCGAGCCAGCCGGAGCGCAGCACGTCGGCGACCTCGGCGATCGTCTGCTCATCGATGCTGGGACGGGTGAAAGGCAGGAAGGAGTTCATAGGGTTATGAGCGAGCCACCAGGAACACGCCGGCAATGATCACGACGATGCCGGCCAGCCGCTGGGCGTTCGGCGCTTCCCCCAGCAGCCACCAGGCGAGCGGCACCATCAGCACATAGTTCATCGAGAGCATCGGGTAGGCCTGACTCACCGGGATGCGCGAGAGCCCCACCACCCAGGCGATGACCGAGATGCCGTAGCAGGCGAGCGCCAGCCACAGCCACGGCACCGTCAGCAGCTGGACCATGCGCTTCGGCACGTCCACGTCGCCGCCGAACAGCGGCCCGGTCGCATCCGTGGCCGCCTTCAGGCCGAGCTGCGCGGCGAGATTCAGCAGAATCCCGGCGAGCAGAAATCCATACACCGACCACTTCATTTACGGGCCACCGCCACCGTGAAACTGTCCTCGCCGATCACCCGCCCGGGCAGACCCTGGGCGTGATAGCGTCGCCACACGGCCGGCGGGAAGAACGCCACGGCGTTCGAACTGGCGTCCCACTGCTGCACGAACTGCGCCGGTGTGGCGGTCATCAGTCCGGGCTGCCAGCGCTCCCCGGGACCAAGCTCCCCGGAGTAATTCACCAGCGTCAGCAGCCGGCCGAGATACGGCGGGATGGTCTGACGGTACTGGTTCACGCTGTAGAGCTTCGTGTCGGGGTGTATCTCGGGCTTGATCTGCTGCACCAGCTGATAGGCCGAGCGCGAGGGCGGAATGACCGCGTACTGACAGAGCAGCGCCTGCCAGGCAAAGATGAACGCGAGCGTGACGATCAGCGGCGTGGCGATACCCGCGACCGCGCCCGCCTCGTCCCCGGCCGGCGCCTCGCGCCCGCCGAAGGCACAGGCGGCCACCGCCGCGAGCACGGCGGCGAGCGCTGCGGCGCCCCAGCCGATCGCATGCGGCGGGATGAACCCGTCGCGGTGATGCGCATAGACGAGCAGCCCGGCGGCTACGAACACCGCGAGCCCCGTTGCGGCCCAGACCGAGCGCTCGAGCGCACGCGGCCGGCGTGTCAGATACACCCCGGTGAGCGCCGCAAGCGGCGGAAACACCGGCAGGATGTACGTGGCGAGCTTCGAGTCCGAGATGGAGAAGAAGATCACCGTCAGGATCGAGTACAGCAGCAGGAACTTCAGCGGCTTGAAGTGCGCGACCGGGCCCGGCACGCGCCACGCCTCGCGCGCGGCGCGCACGAGCGGAACGAGCCAGGCGAACGCCCCGATCACCAGCAGCGCGATGAAGTACCACCACGGCTCGACCCGCCGCGCCTCGTCGGTGAGGAAGCGCTGGAAGTGCTCGTGGATGAAGAAATACTCGGCGAACACATGGTTGCGCAGCGACACCGCGACGAACCACGGCGCGGCGATGAGCACCATCAGCGGGATCCCGAGGAGCAGATGCAGCCGCCGCCAGGGACGCACGTCGCGCTCGATCACCGTGTAGGCGACGAGGGCCATCCCCGCGAGCACGTACACCTCCAGTCCCTTGGTGAGCAGCGCGAGCGCCGCCATCGCCCAGGAGAGGAGCATCCAGTTGCGCTCCGCGCCCGAGCCCTCCGGCGAACATTGGGCACGCGTGAACGAGAGCACCATCGCGGTGAGCCAGAACGTCAGTCCCGCATCGAGCAGGTCGAGGTGGCCGATGATGCCGAAATACGGACTCAGCGCGAGCAGCGCGACGCCGAGGATGGCGGCGCGCCGCTCGTACAGGCGTGCCAGCCAGGCGTAGATCAGTCCCAGGCAGCCGAAACCGAGCCCGACGGTCCACAGGCGCGAAGACCAGTTGCTGAGCCCGACCACCGAGTACACGGTGGCCGTCGCCCAGTACTGCAGCACCGGTTTCTCGAAGTACTTCAGTCCATCGAGCCGCGGCGTCACCCAGTTGCCGCTGGCCACCATCTCACGCGGGATCTCCGCGTAGCGGCCCTCGTCCGGGTCGAACATCGGGCGCACCTGTAGGGTGACGAACCAGACGGCCGCCATCAGCACCCAGGCCCACCATCGCAGCCGCTGCGCCCGCGCTTGCGCCGCACTCATTGACACACTCCCCCAGTCACCGCCGCCGGCGGCCGCTCACAGCCCCGACGCCGAGGCGTTCAGAGAATTGAAGCTGCCGAGCTTGACGTAGAAATCGATCGTGCGGCGGATCGCAGTGTCCATGTCGGTGCGCGGGCGCCAGCCCAGATCGCGCTTGGCCGCCTCGATCGCCGGTACGCGCACCTGGATGTCCTGGTAATACTTGCCGTAGTACTCCCCGGCCGACACTTCGACGATCTCGGTGCCCTTGGCCGCATCGCGCAGCTCCGGGAATTCCTGGGCGATGCGGATCGTGCGCTCAGCGAGATCGCGAATCGAGACGCAGTTGTCGGGGTTGCCGATATTGAAGATCCGGCGCGTCGCCCGCCCGTCCTTGTTCTCGAGGACGGTGAGCAGGCACTCGATCGCATCGTCGATGTACGTGAAGGAGCGCTTCTGGTTGCCGCCGTCGACCAGCTTGATGGGCCGGCGGTACAGCACGTTCGAGAGGAACTGGGTGAACACCCGCGAGCTGCCCTCCTTCGGCTCCTCGATGTTGTCGAGGTTCGGACCGATAAAGTTGAACGGCCGAAACAGCGTGTAGTCGAGGCTGTCGCGCACGCCGTAGGCGTAGATCACCCGATCGAGCAGCTGCTTCGAGGCCGCATAAATCCAGCGCTGTTTGTTGATCGGCCCGTACACGAGCGGGCTGGTTTCCTCATCGAGCACCGGATCCGGGGACATGCCGTAGAGCTCGGAGGTCGAGGGGAAGATCAGGCGCTTGCCGTACTTCACGCAGTGGCGCACGATCTCGACGTTCGCCTCGAAATCCAGCTCGAACACTTTCAGCGGATGGGTCACGTACTGGGCCGGATTGGCGATCGCGACCAACGGCACCACCACGTCGCACTTCTTGACGTGATACTCGACCCACTCTTTGTTGATGGTGATGTCACCCTCGACGAAGTGGAAGCGATTGTCCTTCGGCAGATCGCCGAGCTTGTTGTCCGAGAGGTCGATACCGTAGACCTCCCAGTCGCGCTCGCGCAGGATCGCGCCGGTGAGCGCGCTGCCGATGAACCCATTCGCGCCGAGAATCATGATCTTAAGTGCCATGGAAGCCCTTCGTGCCCGGTCCACCCCGGGCGCACAATAAAAAAGAAGAATTTTAGCAGCTTCCCGCCGGCGCGCATGCGCACTTACCACCCCCGGCCGCCCGGGCGGCCGGGGGTGGTGCGGGCCGTGTGCGGCGCCTCAGAAGCGCAGACCCACCGTGATCGGCACGAAGACCGTCGGCTGCGTGGTATTGATGCGCTGGTAGCGCGCTTCGATGAAGAACGTCTGCCCGTTGCGCAGCAGAAAATCGAGTCCCACCCCGGCATTCCAGGAGAAGCGGGTGGAGCTGCCGCTCGCCACCACGATGTCCCCGGGCACGAGCCCGTAGTTGCAGTAGCCGAACCAGGGGTCGCACACGTACGTGCCGTACGCGACGGTCTGGGTGAGTGCGACGTGCATGTGATCGATCCCGACGCCGGCCACTGCGAAGCCGCTCACCGTCGGGGTGATGGGCCGCTTGAATTCCCCATCGACGTTCAGGCCGATCACCTCGCCGTAGCCGCCGTCGATCTGGGTCTGGTCGGCGAGCTCATTGATGGCGATCAGATTGCGCGTGGCGTCGAAGCGGCTGTATTCCAAATCCGCGCGCAGCGCGAACGGCGTCTGTGGGTCGGGCTTCCAGCTCAAGCCCCCGCCAAAGGTAAAGCCACCCTGGAAATACGACGAGGTCGAGCCGACCGTCGGGCTGTAGCCGATCTGCAGATGCCAGTGCACCGGCTCGACCGGTGCGAAGGTCTGGTCGTAATAGGATTGCGCCAGGGCGCGGCCGGACAGGCCGAGCAGCGCCAGCGGGACGAGCGGAAGTAGATGACGTTTCACGGGACGGACTCCTTAGGGCGCCCCCGGGCGCCTCACTGCGCCGCTCGCCGCGCTGCGCCCTCAGGCCACGCGCAGCTTGCGTTTGACGATCTGTGCGATGTCGTGCATCTCTGCGATGCCGAGCGCCAGCGCACAAACAAAGAACGCACCGGCGCCGGCTGCGATGACCAGCGTCAGTGCACCGAGTTTCGGCCAGAACGGCCCAGACTGCCAATGCGCGAGCGGCCAGTGCAGGCCGCCCCAGCAGATCAGCGCGAGCGCCGCACAGGCGACGGCGAGGCGCGCGAGCATCGAGAACATCTCCCGTGAGGCGAGCCGGCCGAGGTGCTGGCGCATCAGCGCATACAGCACCAAGAAGTTCGCCGTCGCCACGGCGGCGACCGAGAGCGCAAGCCCCCGCACACCCCAACGCAGGACCTGGGTCGTGAACCAGCACAGCAGCAGGTTCAGTCCCATGGCGCTCAAGCTCACGACCATCGGGGTGCGACGCCGGTCGATGGCGTAGAACGCATTGACCAGCACCTTCAGCGCCGCATAACCGCACAGTCCAAGGGAGTAGAAACGCAGTGCCGCGGCCGTCTGGCGCGCATCGTAGGGGTTGAAGCGGCCGTGTTGATAGAGCACCGAGACGATCGGCCCGGCGAGCACCATCAGGCCGATGGCCGCCGGAATCGTCATGAAGAACACCATGCGCAGTCCGCGCGCCAGCTCGCTGCGAAACCGATCGTGCTCGCCGGCCACCGCCAGGCGCGAGAGCATCGGCAGCGAGACGGTCCCGAGCGCCACGCCGAACATCCCGATCGGGAACTGCATCAGCCGAAACGCGTACCCCAGCCAGGAAATCGGCCCATTGCCGAGCATCGAGGCGAATGCGGAGTTCACCACCACATTCACCTGCACGGTGCTCGCCGCGATCACCGAGGGGCCCATGATCAGCAGCATGGCCTTCACGCCCGGGTCGCGCCAGCGGAAATCCGGCCGGTAGCGATAGCCGAATCGGCGCAGGGAGGGGATTTGCACGCCGAGCTGCAGCAGCCCGCCGACCAGAACGCCCACCGCGAGCGCGACGGTCGCCTTCGGCCCGAAATGCGGATCGAGCCACCAGCCGAGGCCTGCCCCGGTGAGGATCAGTCCGAGGTTGAAGAAGGTCGAGGCAAGCGCCGGAACGCCGAAGACGTTGCGCGCGTTCAGCATTCCCATGACCAGCGCCGCGAGCGACACGATCAAGATGAACGGATACATGATCCGCGTCAGCTCTACGGTGAGGGCCGCCTTGGCCGGTCCGAACCCCCAGCCGAGCAGCGCCACCAGCCAGGGCGCGAGCACAATCCCGAGCAGCACCAGGGCGCTCACCACGACTGCCGTCAGCGTCACGACCTTGTTGGCGAGCTGCCAGGCGCTCGCAGCGCCATCGCGAGCCGCCGTCTTACTGAAGGTGGTGACGAACGCCGTCGAGAGCGCGCCCTCGCCCACCATGTCGCGCAGCAGATTGGGGATCCGAAAGGCGATGAAGAAGACATCCATCAGACGCCCGGCACCAAAGAGCGCTGCGAACACCTGCAGGCGCACCAGCCCGAGAATGCGGCTGCACAGCACCGCCAGCGCCACCACTCCGGCCGCCCGGGTATTGAGCCGCTCGCCCGACGCGCCGGCGCGGACCGGGGAATCCGTAGATGCCATCGGCGCGCTCAGCGGCCACTCGCGCCGGGTCGTCCGGCCGCCCGTGCACCGCACAGCCCACCGCACCGCTGCTGCGCGAATCGCCCCGTCACTGCCCTGTTCATCTGCTCCGCCTGCCGATGGATCGGTATGCGCCGAGCGACGGCGCGGTGGCGTGAAGCATAACGGCGGGCGGGACGCCGTGCATCCGGGAACGCCGCACGCTCAGAGGTCCCCCGCGATCCGCACCACGTAGCGTCCCCTCGCCCGGCCGGCGATGAGTTCGCGGGCCGCCTCGGGCACCTGCTCCAGAGAGATCTCGGCGCGGACCAGCCGCGAGGCGATCTGTGGCGGCTTCCAGGGTCCGGCGAGCTGCCCCCACAACGCCTCGCGCCACGGGCGCGGCACCTGGACCGAATGGATGCCGAGCAGACTCACGCCGCGCAGAATCAGCGGCATCACCGTGGTGTGCAGCTGCGCGGATTGCGCCAACCCGATGCACGCGATGTTGCCCCAGGGCTTGACCGTGCGGGTGAGGTAGGCCAACACCTCGCCGCCGAGATTGTCGAGCGCCCCACCCCACACCGCCTTCTCGAGCGGTTTGGCACCCAGATCGAGTCCGGCGCGCTCGAGCACCGTCGTGGCGCCGAGTGCGCGCAGGTACGCGGTCGCCTCGGGCTTGCCGGTGAGGGCCGCCGCCTCGAACCCCGCCCCGGCGAGCAGGGTCAGTGCGATGCTGCCCACCCCGCCGGTCGCGCCGGTCACCAGGACCGGCCCCTGGGCCGGATCCTGATGATTCTCGAGCATGCGCCGCAGCGCCAATGCGGCGGTGAACCCCGCGGTGCCGAGGGCCATCGATTCGAACAGACTCAAGCCCGCCGGCAGCGCGAGCAGCGCGTCGGCGGGCACGTGCGCGTACTCGGCGAATCCTCCGTCGAGCCACTCGCCGAGACCGGCGCCGGTGGCGAGCACCCGGTCCCCCGGCTTGAAGGCAGCATCCTCACTCGCCTCGACCACGCCGGCCAGATCGATACCGGCCACACGCGGGTAGGTGCGCATGATGGCGCCGCACCCGGTGACGGCGAGCGCATCCTTGTAATTGAGCCCGGAATAGGCCACCCGGACGCGCACGGCCCCGGGGCTGAGCGGCTCGAACGCGACCGGTTCGAGCACCGCGCTCACACCGGCGGAACCCTGATGCACACGGAGGGCTTTGAACGAGGACATGGGCGCTTCCCGCGGCGGCTCGGAGGGTGCCATTGTATCGGTGCCGTACGTCGCCGTGGATAAACCCTGCCGGATGCAGTAGTGTGTCACGCCTTGTTTTTCAAATACTTGGGTAACTGTGATGACCCATGCACTCATCTGTGAGGCGCTGCGTACGCCGTTCGGCCGCTACGGCGGCGCGCTCGCCTCGGTCCGCACCGACGACCTGGCGGCCCTGCCGCTGCGGGCGCTGATGGAGCGCCATCCAGGACTGGACTGGGGACGGCTCGATGACGTGTACCTCGGCTGCGCCAACCAGGCCGGCGAAGACAACCGCAACGTGGCGCGCATGGCGGTGCTGCTCTCCGGTCTGCCCGAGAGCGTCCCGGCCTCCACGGTGAACCGCCTGTGCGGCTCGAGCCTCGATGCCATCGCAATCGCCGCGCGCGCCATCGCCGCCGGCGAAGCGGACTTGATGATCGCCGGCGGCGTCGAGAGCATGAGCCGCGCCCCATTCGTGATGGGCAAGGCCGAGCAGCCCTTCGAGCGCAGCGCGAAGCTCGAGGACACCACGCTCGGCTGGCGCTTCATCAACCCGCTGATCCAGAGCCGCTTCGGGATCGACTCCATGGCGCAGACCGCGGAGAACCTGGTCGCCGAGCGCGGCATATCGCGCGCCGACCAGGACGCCTTCGCCCTGCGCAGCCAGCAGCGCTACGCGCGCGCCCAGGCACGCGGATTCTTCGCCCGCGAACTCGTTCCCGTGACCCTCGAGCGCCGCAAACAGCCGGCGCTGCGGATCGACGCGGACGAGCACCCGCGTCCGGACTCCTCGCTCGAGACCCTCGGCAAGCTCAAGGGAGTGGTGCGCCCGGACGGATCGGTCACGGCGGGCAACGCCTCGGGGATCAACGATGGCGCCGCTGCGGTGTTGCTCGCCAGCGAAGCTGCGGCGGCGCGTTATGGCCTGACACCGCGCGCTCGCGTCCTCGGCAGTGCCGTTGCCGGCGTACCGCCGCGCATCATGGGAATCGGCCCCGCACCGGCCACGCGCAAGCTCCTGGAGCGCACGGGTATCGCCCTCAGGACCGTTGATGTGATCGAGTTGAACGAGGCGTTCGCGGCGCAATCGCTCGCGGTACTGCGCGAGCTCGGCCTGCCGGATGATGCCGAGCACGTCAATCCCAACGGCGGTGCGATCGCGCTCGGCCACCCGCTCGGCGCCAGCGGTGCGCGTCTCGTGGCCACCGCCTTGAGTCAGCTCGAGGCCACCGGCGCCCGGCGCGCGTTGTGCACCATGTGCATCGGCGTCGGTCAGGGCATCGCGCTGCTGCTCGAGCGGGTCTGAGCCCTCAGCGGACCCGCACGCGCAGCGGCTCGAGTCCGGTGCCGACCGCCTCAATCAGATCACCCCGTTCCACGGGGCCGACGCCCGCCGGCGTTCCGGTGTAGATCAGATCGCCCGGCGCGAGCGCCCAGGCCGCCGAGAGGTGGGCGATGATCTCGGGCACGCTCCACGTCATATCCCGCAGCGCACTGCGTTGGCGCTCAGCGCCGTTGACGCTCAGGGAAATCTGCCCCTCGAGGAGCGCACCTGCCTGTGCCACCGCCGTGATCGGCCCGAGCGGCGCGCCGTGATCGAATCCCTTGCCGATGCACCAGGGCGCTGAGCGCTTCTTCATCTCAGCCTGCAGGTCGCGGCGGGTCATGTCGAGCCCGACGGCGTAGCCGAAGACGTGCCCCAGCGCCTGGTCGGCCGGGATGTCCCGCCCGCCGCTGCCGATCGCGACCACCAGTTCGACTTCGTGATGAAAATTGTGGGTGAGGCTCGGATACGGCAGATCCCCCGTCGTCCCGGCCTCGACCGGCACGAGCGCATCGGCAGGCTTCATGAAGAACACCGGCGGCTCCCGCCCCGTGTGCCCCATCTCCTGTGCGTGCGCCCGGTAATTCGAGCCCACGCAGTAGATGCGGTGAACCGGGAAGCGCGCGGACAATCCAACCACCGGCGCACTGACGAGCGGCGGCGGCGCAAACACGTAACTCATGGCGATTTCGTGGCTTCAGGGGCGAAGCGACGAGTCTAGCCGCACAGCGGCGCGCCCGTCCAATGGGCGCCGAGCCGGCGCACCGATTACACGCGACCGCCGAGGATCCGCGCCGGCAACAGCACCAGGGCACGCAGGAACTCGAACACGCCCTCGAACACGAGGCCGACCAGGCGCAGCGGCAGCAGCAGCAGCCACACCAGCGGCCAAAGAATCAACGCTAGGATCGCGATCGGCCAGCACACCACGAAGAGCACGAGCCACAGGAGCATCGTAAACATGCGGCTACGCTAGTCCGCTTGCAGAGGCCAGACAAGCACATCGGGGGGGCCGTCGCCCGCGGCGCGCAGGTGTTGCGGCACACCTACAGTTGGAATGGAGTGGGCCGGCGGTGCCGCCGGTCCTCCCCCGGCGGCACCCGCCGCCGAGACGAGGGTCAGGCTCGCTCGACCACACGCTGGTGTCCGCTTCACCGATCGACGCGGCGTCATTCGTTTCGTCGCGCGGCCCGGGGCGTTCGCCGCAAATGGCGCCGTGGTCCGGGGCGCCTGCGCCCCCGCGACGGAAGGATGGGGCATGATACCGAGGCGCCTGGCCCCGCGAATCAGTCCACCAAAACTCGTGCCGTGCGCAGGAGGAGCACCCGAAATGAAGCACGTTGTTGCGCTCGCGGCAGTCTTTTCGCTGGCCGCGTGTGACCCCTGCATTCCCCCCGCGCTCGCCGCGGGTCCCCAGGCCCAGGCCCCCACGGCCGCGACGGCCTCCGCACTGTTCACACCCCAGGCGGTGAAGAGCTACGGCAGCGTCACCGTCGACGGCCACAAGATCGCCTACGAGGCGGTCGCCGGAACGATCATCGTGCACCCCAAGGGCTGGGACGATGCCGCCACGCCGGGCACTGGCAAGCACGCACTCGGCATGCCGGACGGCCCGCCCGTCGCCTCGGTGTTCTATGTCGCTTACTTCAAGCGCGGCGTCCCGGCGCACAACCGCCCGATCACCTTCCTCTACAACGGCGGTCCCGGCTCCTCGACCGTGTGGCTGCACATGGGCGCCTTTGGACCCGTGCGCGTCGTGACGAACAACGATACGCACACCCCCGCCGCGCCCTACAGCCTGGTGAAGAATCACTACAGTCTGCTCGACGCCACTGACCTGGTGTTCATCGACGCCCCCGGCACCGGCTACAGCCGCATCGAGG
>JAJZSQ010000208.1 GCA_021849615.1 Pseudomonadota bacterium | reverse complement strand
AACCCGCTCGTGCCACGACGTCAAAGTGGCACAGGCGCGCGCAGCGCACCATCCGCACTGTCCCTGATGCCCCCTCGGGTTCGCGAGAGTGGCCTGCCGAAGTGGCTCAGCGCAGATAGGCCTCGGTCGCATAGCGGCGCATCATCCGCTGGCTGTTGAAATAGGCCGCATTGGCACCGATCACGCTGGTCATGATCCGTACCCACTCGCGCCGCTCGCCGGTCGGCTCGTAATAGAGCGGCAGCACCACTTGCGCGAGCTTCTGATACAGCGACTCGGCGTCCTCGATGGCCCAGCCGGTGACGCCTTCGATGCATCCCTCGATCCACCATCCATCGAGTACCGAGAGGCTCGGCACCCCGTTGAATGCCGCCTTCATCCCGCTCGTGCCGGACGCCTCGAGCGGCGGCAGCGGCGTGTTGATCCACACGTCGACCCCGGAGACCATCAACAGCGCCACATCCAGGTCGTAATCCGGCAGATAGGCCACGCTCACGGTTCCGGCCAACTCGCGGGCGAACTGGTGGAGCCGCACGATCAGGCGCTTACCCTCCTCGTCGTGCGGATGGGCCTTGCCGGACAGCACGATCTGCAGGGGATGACGTTGCGCGATGGCCTTCAGCCGATCCAGGTCGGTGAAGAGCATCTCGGGACGCTTGTAGGCGGTCATCCTTCGCGCCAGTCCCAGGGTGGCCACCTGGGGATCGAGCCCGATGCCGGTCAGGGTCTTCACGGCCGCCACGAGCGCCTGTTTCGCCTTGGCGTGGGCCTCGATCAACTGCGCGGCCGGAATGCCGTGCACCCGCCCGAGCAGCTCCGGCTCGTGACACCAGCCGGCGATGTGCCGGTCATAGAGCTCACGGAAGCTCGGCGCGCTCCAGGTGTACGGGTGCACCCCATTGGTGATCGCCCGCACCGCATACCCGGGATACATCCGCGCCGACACTTCGGCGTGCCGCTTGGCCACGCCGTTGACGAAATCGCTGACGTTCAGGGCGAGCTGCGTCATATTCAGCTCGTGCGCACCGCCGAGCGCGGTGAGGGTCTTGAAGTCGATCGGCCCGTGCTCGGCACCGGGCGCCTCCGGCTCGGGCACCTTGTGGTTGTTGTAGCCGTAGACGCTGCTGGCAAAGAGCCGCTTGACCAGTGCGTAGGGGAAGCGGTCGTGGCCCGCTTCGACCGGCGTGTGGGTGGTGAACCGGCACAGATCGCGCACCCGAGGCAGGTCGTACAGCGCCTCTCCGGGACGAACGTCATCGGCGCGATACGCGAAGCGGCGCATCAGCTCGACGCCGAGCAGCGCCGAATGCCCTTCGTTCATGTGATAGGCGGTGATCTCAAACCCGAGCGCCCGCAGGATCCGCACGCCGCCGAGTCCGAGCACCATCTCCTGCTTCAGACGATAGGCATCGTCACCGGCATACAGATAGTGGGTGATCTGGCGGTCCTCGACCGTGTTCTCGGCGAGGTCCGTATCGAGCAGCAGCACTGGCGCATTGCCGCCGATGCGGCCCTCAATGACGTAGAGCCAGGCGTGCACCCACACTGGGCGATCCTCGATGCGCACCGCCACCTTGGCATCGAGTGGATGGGCCCAGCGGGACGGATCCCAGCCCGCCGGGCGCTCGATCTGTGCCCCGTCCGCACCGATCTCCTGGCGGAAATATCCGGCCCGGCTCACCAGCGTCACCCCAACGAGCGGCAGCGACAGGTCGGCCGCGGAACGGAGCGTATCGCCGGCGAGCACGCCAAGACCGCCGGCGTACGTCGGGATCTCATTGCGCAGCGCGATCTCCATCGAGAAGTACGCCACGCGCGGCAAAGTCACAAACTCATCGAGCATGATCGCCTCATCCGGCCGTGTTCGACCGCACATGCTCACTGTAGTCTCCTGCGCGCGCCGGACAATACGTACCGATCGATCGACAAGGGCTTCGTGGCGAGGCAACTACGTATTGTGAGCGAAGCGCCCTGCGGCCCATGCTTGCGCCGTGGATGCAAGCCGGATCTGACACCCGCTCCGGCGCGCCACTGCGACGCGGAGAGCCTGCGGATGTACAAGAAAATTCTGGTTTCGATCGACGGCAGCCCGGCCTCGAACCTCGGGTTTGACGAGGCCATCAAACTCGCACAGGACCAGCATGCGCAGCTGCGCATCCTGCACGTGCTCAACGAGTGGTTGCTCATCACTCCGGACACCGCCGGCATCAACATCGGCGACATCCAGGACGAGATGCGCCGCAGCGGCGATGCGCTGCTCAATGAAGCAGACGGGCGCGCCCGCGCCGCCGGGGTCGAAGCGACCACGGCGCTGATCGAGCAGATGGGCACGCCGGTGGGCGCGGCCATTCTGCGCCATGCCGAGGGCTGGCCCGCGGACCTGATCGTCTGTGGCACGCATGGAAGGCGCGGCGTACGTCGCCTGGTGCTGGGCAGCGACGCCGAATACATCATACGGCACACGCACATCCCGGTTCTGCTGCGCCGCCACCCGGAGCCGAGCGAGAAGACTTAGAGACCTCACCGAAGCGCGGCGTATCGCACAGAGGAGTTCCGAACATGCTCGTCGAGAACATCATGTCCCGTGACGTCCATTGCTGCCGGGCGGACGACACGCTCGCGCATGCGGCCGAACTGATGTGGCGCCACGACTGCGGTGCGCTGCCGGTCTGCAGCCGCGGCGACGGCCAGCAGCTCGTCGGCATCATCACCGACCGCGACGTCTGCATGCACGCACTGTTCGGCGGCAAATCGCTCGCCGAACTGAGTGTCGGCGGCGCCATGTCGAAGTCGGTGCACAGTCTGCATCCGTCCGATTCTCTGGCGCAGGCCGAGCGCGTGATGCGCGACTCGCGCGTGCGCCGCTTACCGGTGATCGATCACGATGGGGGGCTGCTCGGCATGCTCTCGCTGGCCGA
>JAJZSQ010000207.1 GCA_021849615.1 Pseudomonadota bacterium | reverse complement strand
CGAGCACCGGCACGGAGACCTTCTCGAACATCTTCAACCCCTTGCGGGCATCGGCGAGCGCGATGTCCTGCGGGGTCGTAACGATCACGGCGCCGGCGACCGGCACCTTCTGCGCCAGAGTAAGCTGGATGTCCCCGGTGCCCGGCGGCAGATCCACCACCAGGTAGTCGAGCTCGCCCCACTGCGTCTGGGAGAGCAGCTGCTGCAGCGCCTGGGTCACCATCGGGCCGCGCCAGACCATGGGCTGCTCGGAGTCGACCATGAACCCGATCGACATCGCCGCCACACCGTGATTGCGCAGCGGCAGGATGTGCTTGCCGTCCGGGGACGTCGGCTGCTCGCCGGCCAGCCCCAGCATCAGCGGCTGGCTGGGGCCGTAGATGTCCGCATCGAGCACCCCGACGCTCGCCCCCTGGGCGGCCCAGGCAAGCGCGAGATTCGCCGCCACGGTGGATTTACCCACCCCCCCCTTGCCCGAGGCGACCGCCACGACGTTCTTGATGCCCGCGAGCGGCTGCAGGGGCCGCTGCACGCTGTGCGGGCGGATCTGCGCCTCGATGCTAAAGCGTACCGGGGCGGAGAGGCCGGCGGCCGCCACGTGCGCACTGAGCGCGGCGGCGAGATGCTCCTGGTAGCCTCCGACCGGGAAGCCGAGGACGACGTGTGCGGCGTAGCCGTCCGGGACTGCGCTCAGCTCGCGCAGCGCCCCGGCCTCCCGCAGCGTCTGGTGCAGGAACGGCTCGACATAGCTCTCGATCGCCGCGCGCAGCGCATCGAGTGTGGAATCATCGGACATGGGAACTTCGCAGGTCTCGCGGTGAAGAGGGCAATTGTAGAGGCAAGCGCCGCGGCGCGCACCGGCCTGTCCCGGCCCCGGCTATGGCATACTTCGGGCGCTTCCGGGAGCGGCCCATGCCCAGCTGTCCCCCGGTGCTGCGGGATGCAGCCGAACGTGCGGACGGCGGCCCCGGAAGGCGAGGAAGCTAAGGCATGCAAGCGGGCCTCCCACGGGCCCCGGCGGATCGGCTGAATGACCTTTTTGACCAATTTGCGCGCCGACCGGTTGATCACGGCGATCCGGTCGTCGGCGGACCCCAGCAGCCAGGAGACCCAGAAGGCCGTCGCACGGCTGAAAGACCTGGGCGCGGGCGCCATTTCCCCCGTACTCGCCTCGCTCCCGGAGGCGGACAAGAACGCCACCGTCGCCTTCGTCGAGGTGCTCTCGGCGCTGGTCAGCGCCAAGACCTTCCCGCAGTTCGTCGAGGGCCTGGTGCAGGGCAGCCCGCGCGTCATCGCCGGCATCGCCTGGGCGCTCACCAGCAGCCGCAACTACCCGGCCCCCCTGCTGCTCGAGGCGCTCGCCGCCCCCGGGATCGCCAAGCCGGCATTGCTCGAGGTGATCGCAGCGCACAAGGCGCGCTTCACGATGCGCGATCTGCTCACCGCGGCATACAACCAGGAGCCGAACGAGAAGGCGGCCCTGTTTCGCATCGTCGGGGAAATGGTCACGCCGGCGACGGTGCCGGAGCTGCTGCAGCGCGTGCAGGGCAAAGACCCGATCGCCCGGGTGCACATCATCAACCTGCTCTCGCGCTTCAACCTCCCGGAGGTGATGACCGCACTGCAGGAGCTGCTGAAGGATCCGAACAAGCTGATCCGCGGCGCCGCCCTCTCGGCGCTGCAGCGCATGGAGGGACAGATCGACGTCGAGCGGGTCTGCGAGCTGCTGAAGGACCCGGAGATCGACGTGCAGAACCGCGCGATCGACGTGGTCATCAAGGCCAATCACCCCGAGACCATCCGCTACCTCATCGGCGTGCTGAAGGACGAGAGCGAGAACGCCCGGCGCGCCGCGGTCGAGGTGCTCAACGAGGTCGGCGACGCGAAGTCCGTCAAGCACCTGCTCGAGGCGCTGAAGGACAGCGACTGGTGGGTACGCTCGCGCGCTGCCGATGCGCTCGGCCGGATCGGCGGACCCCGAGTCATCGATGCGGTGCTGCAGCTGGTGCGCGACCAGGACGAGGACATCCGCCGCGCGGCCATCGAGATCCTCAACCAGACCAAGGACCCGCGGGCCGTCGACTCGCTGGTGCACGCCACCCGCGACTCGGACTGGTGGGTGAGCGAGCGCGCGGTCGATGCGCTGGCGGAAATCGGCAGCAAGCGCGCCGTACCGCGGCTCGTCGAGATGCTGCGCGGCGGCAATGCGAAAATGCTCCCGGTGGTGGTGCGCGCCCTCGGCAAGCTCGGCGATGGACAGGTCGCCGGCGTGCTCACGCCGCTGCTGGATCGTCCCGAACGCGAAGTGCGCATCGAGGTGATGCAGGCGCTCGCCACGATCGCCGACCCGGCGAGCGCCGACACGCTGCGCACGCAGCTGAAGGCGCAGATCAGCACCGCAGACCAGACGATCGCGCGGGCCGCCGAGGCGGCGCTAGCGGGCCTGGAACGACGCCTCTCGGGTGCAACTCTGGCCGGCGGGGCCCTGGGCGCGACCCAGCCGCAACCGGCGCACGAGGCGGCGCCCGAGGCGCCCGCCCCGAGCGTCGCGGCGCGGGCCGCGGCCGTCGAGCGGCTCGACATCCAGACGCTGCGTCCCGGGGACGTCATCGAGGGCCGCTACAAGTACGTCGAGCGCATCGGCCGCGGCGCCTTCGGCACCGTGCTGCTGATGGAAGACACGGTGGTCGACGAGCGGCTGATCCTGAAGTTCCTCAACCCGAACGTGGCGACGGACGAGGAAGTCATGAAGCGCTTCGTGCACGAATTGCGCTACTCGCGCAAGATCACGCACCACAACGTGATCCGCATCTACGACTTCCTCTACATCCAGGGCAACTACGCCATCTCGATGGAATACTTCCCCTCGCACACGCTCTCGAGCGAGGTGAACGGGGAGAAGCCGCTCGAACTGAAGCGTGCGCT
>JAJZSQ010000058.1 GCA_021849615.1 Pseudomonadota bacterium | reverse complement strand
GCAAGGCGCGCGGATACGGGCGCTTCCGCACCATCCGCACCGTCATCTTCCTCATCGCCGGCAAGCTCGACTTCTCCCACATCAACCCTTACGTCACCGCGTAACCCACTCGTTTTTCAACAGAGCCGCAAGACCACACTATCTGAAATCACCACCTATGTCCGCGCGAAATCAATTGATGACATCATGCATGCGCTGAGCTTTATGTTCGCAAATGGGAGCGGCATGAACGGCATGCGCTTTACATCGAATTCCCAGGTGAGATCATACCTCCGAGAACGCCATCTCCACCGAGGCGGATATGCGTTCCCGGTGAAGCACGTGATGATGGAACTCGGAAGACTCGATCCACCAAGTCCGTAATTTCTGCACAGCGCCGTGGAGCCGGAAAATGCAGCGTGAACAGCAACTGGCGCGCCATTCTTGAGGCCCCACATTCGCTGAGGACCGAATATGAATAGACTTGCAATCAATCTTTAATGACTGCCTGATAATATCACCCCCATAGTAAAGACAAGGCACCCGAGGTTTATTCGGCAGTACAAATTCGACAACGGAGGCAAGGAGAATTCCATGCGCGAGCTGACCTTTGAAGAAATCAATCAAGTGTCCTGCGGCTTGACCTGGACTGAAGCAGCCGCAGGAATGCAGTTTGCATCAACCGGCCTGGCGCTTGGTGCATACTGGACAAGCGAAATGCCACCTCTCGCCAGCTTCTTGGCTGCCGGAGCGGTAGTGACCGGTTTGACCGGGGCCGGCATTGAATTCGCGATCAGCATGGGTTATATCAGCGGTTCATAATTAAAACGAAATGGACAATCGTCGCTCATGAATTCGGCGGACCTGGATTTCCAGCCGGCCGACCACATTTCCCGGAGTTGCACGTATGAATCGGTGGCTGCTGCTTTACACGATGGTCATCTTCGCGGCGGACCTCGTGGTTTTTGCCGGGAGATTCAAGGCGCCTCCGCGTTGGCAGCCAAGGCTACTGCGCATGATGTTCACACTTTCGACCTTGGCATTCGCGGTGTTGGGCGCAACTAACGTTGCCGCGGGGATGCCTGCGATCGGCTGGTCCGAAATCGCTGTTGCGACATTGGGCACCGTCCTTCTGCCATTGAGACAAAACTCCGACGGGCACGCCCGCCGCGACAGCCTCGCCTGAGATCCCGACCGTCGCGAGACGAGCGCTCGCGGTCGAGTCATGGATTGCGGCGAGGCGCGCTCTCGGAGCGCCATCTGGGCATGACGGCGTTACAAGCATTTTGCGCAAGTCCATACCATCCGTACCTGGGCGCGCTCCCCGAGTCCGGCGCTGACTTCGCATCTCTTCCGTGGTCATGGGGTGATCAATTGTCTGTTTGTACAGCCGACAGGAACGTAGAAACTGGATGCCGCCGGAGCAGGCAATGTGCTCCAGGCGGACGTACGCAGCGGAGAACGGGTGTCCGTCCGACAGACTGTCGCGCGTTCGACAGGGCGCTCGCAAGGGCTGCGGTCGGTGAAGCGTCAGCCTCGATCATCGAGATCACGAGATTCCGGTCCCGCGGTGCGGGCAAGTGACGGAAATCGGCCCGAGGCGGCTGTCCCCATCCCCACCGTGATGCGACCATCACACCGGTCGGAGGCGGACGGAACGGAAATCGACTCGACATCCCTGTTCCGACCCGAGGCGCTGCAATCGCAGCGCCATGCCTCGCTCGGCGGGATTCAAATCAACACCCCGCCGGCGTTCTGGGCGGTGAGCTTGCTAGCCGTGGCGTTCGTGGCTGCGGCGGTGACCTATCTCTTTCTCGGCCATTACACGCAACGAGCCGCGGTGCAGGGAACATTGGTGCCCGCATCCGGGTTGGTGACGCTGAATGCCATTGCAGCCGGCAATGTGCTCGCTGTTGACGTGCATCAGGGCGAACGGGTGTCGGCCGGGCAAACGCTCGCGAGCTTCGACAACCCGCTCGAGAGCGCCGCGCTCGGCAACACGTTGGCGTTCATCACCGCGGAGCTCGACACCGAGCGCAAAGGGCTCGAGCAGGACCTCGCGACGCAGCAGGCGCTCGCGGCGAGCCAGAGCGCGACGCTGCGCCAGAGCGTGACGAGTCTGCGAGCGCAACTTCAGCAGATCGATGCGCAGTTGGTGCTGCAGCGCAAGGAGGCGGCGAACATGGCGGCGCTGCTGAAGAGCATCATGCCACTGCGAAGGCAGGGCATCGTCTCGGTCTACGACTATCAGCAGCAGCAGGCCGATACCTTCAACGCGGAACTGCAGGTCAAAGCATTACGGCGCGAGCGGCTGAGTCTCGCGCAGCAGCTCGCGCAAGCGGAACAACAGCTGTCGCAGGTGCCCCTGACGCTTGCGGCGCAGCAGAATGCGACGCGTAACAAGCTCGCACAGCTCGAGCAGGCGCTCGCCCAGAACGAGGCGCAGCGCGAGTGGGTGGTGAAGGCGCCCCGGGCGGGGATCGTGGCGACCCTGCTGATCAAGCCCGGCGAGACGGTGAGCGCCGGTGAGCCGCTGCTGACAGTGGTACCGAGACGTTCGCGGCTCGAAGCGCAGCTGCTGGTGCCGAGTGCGGCGGTCGGCTTTGTGCGCCGCGGCCAGCGTGTGGTGCTGCGCTATCAGGCATTTCCCTACCAGCGGTTCGGGCTGCACTTTGGTGAGGTCGATCAAGTCTCGCGCAGCGCCCTCTCTCCGCAGGAGGTGGCCGCGCTGGTCGGTCGACAGAGCACCGTGCCGCGGTACCGGGTGATGGTGCGGCTGCGGGGGCAGACCGTGCGGGCGTACGGGCAACCGATCGCCTTGCGTTCCGGCATGGCGCTGCATGCGGACATCCTGCTTGATCGGCGGCGGCTGATCGAGTGGGTGCTCGAGCCGCTCTATGGGTTCAGCCGGCGGATGCTGGCGAGCGCACCGCCGGCCTCGACGGTATCCGCCGCTCGAGAACGTGCCGCAGCGGGGGTGCGCACGTGAGTGCGGCCGCCGAGAGCGTGCTCGCGGGGCTGCGCTTCGGCGGCGGCAAGCGTCTGCGGGTGATGTTGCAGACCGAGGCGGCCGAGTGCGGTCTGGCGTGTCTCGCCATGGTGGCGAGCTACTACGGCTACGAGATCGACCTGCCGGGGATGCGCCGCAAAGCCTCGATATCGCTGAAAGGCGCGACGCTCAAGCGGGTCATGGAGATCGCTGCGCAGCTCAATCTCGACACCCGGGCGCTGCGGCTCGAGCTCGAGGATCTTGCAGCGCTCAAGACGCCCTGCATCCTGCACTGGGATCTCAATCATTTCGTCGTGCTCAAGCATGCTGGCGCCAAGGAAGTCGTCATCCACGATCCGGCCCGCGGGGTGCAGCGGCTGACGTTAGCGGAGGTGTCGAAGCACTTCACCGGAGTGGCACTCGAGCTGTGGCCGTCGGCGCGCTTCAAGCGCGAGCGGGTGCGGGAGGCCATCTCGCTGCGGGCGTTGAGCGGGGAGGTGCATGGGCTGAAACGCGCCCTCACCCAGATCCTGCTGCTGGCGCTCGCGCTCGAGGCGATGGTGCTCGCAGGGCCGCTCTACATGCAGTGGGTGCTCGATCAGATCTTCCCCAGCGCCGATCATCAGCTGCTCACCGTGCTCGGGATCGGCTTTTTGATGCTGACGGTCTTTCAGGTGGGGGTGACGGCGCTGCGCGCCTGGTGCATCACCTGGATCAGTGCCACCTTGAGCGTGCAGTGGGTGAACAACCTGTTTGGGCATCTGCTCAAATTGCCGCTCGCGTTCTTCGAGAAACGGCACATCGGGGATGTGGTCTCGCGCTTCGGCTCGGTACAGACCATCCAGAAGACCCTCACCACGCAGTTCGTCGGCGCGGTGCTCGATGGGATGGTCTCGATCCTGACCCTGGTACTGATGGCCTTCTACAGCGTACCGCTGACGCTGCTGGTGGTGGGTACGTTCGCCCTCTACGGCCTGCTGCGCTGGCTGCTCTACCGGCCGCTGCGACGCACGACCGAGGATCACATCGTGTATGCCGCGCGGCAGCAGAGCGATCTGCTGGAGTCGATCCGGGGCATTCAGGCGATCAAGCTCGCGAACCAGCAATCCCATCGCCAGGGGCGCTACGCCAATGCGCAGGTGGACACGACCAATCGGGAGATCGCCCTGCAGCGACTCGGGATCGGTGCCCAGGCCGGCAGCGGGCTGCTCTTTGGCCTCGCCCGGGTGGGCCTCATCTGGTGGGCGGCAGCGCTGGTGCTCAAGGGGCAGTTCAGCGCCGGGATGCTGGTGGCGTTCATCGCCTATGCGGATCAGTTCCATCGCCGGGGCGCAGCCCTGGTCGACCGGTGGAACGAGTTCCGGATGCTTGAGCTACATGCCGAGCGGGTGGCGGATATCGCCCTCAGCGAGCCGGAAAACCACCTCGAAAGCGTGCACGCCGAGGAGATCGAGAACACCCGGCTCGAGGTGCGCAACGTGAGTTTCCGCTATGCCGAAGGGGAGCCCTGGGTGCTCGAGCACTTCAATCTCACCGTCGAGCCGGGTGAGAGCGTCGCGATCGCCGCCCCTTCGGGGGCGGGCAAGACAACGCTGGCGAAGCTGATCCTGGGGCTGCTCGAGCCGACCGAGGGTGAAATCCGCTTCGGCGGGATCGATATCCGCAAGCTCGGTCTTGCGAACTACCGCACCCTGATCGGCGCAGTGATGCAGGACGATCAGCTCTTTGCCGGCTCCATTGCCGACAACATCAGCCTGTTCGACCCCGAGGCGACCCCGCAAGCAGTGGCGGGAGCTTCCCTTCTGGCAGGTATCCACGAGGAGATTGCCGCCCTGCCCATGGGCTACCAGACCCTGGTCGGCGACATGGGTTCGAGTCTCTCCGGAGGACAGCGGCAACGGGTGCTGCTGGCGAGAGCACTGTATCGGAACCCGAAGTTCCTGGTGCTCGATGAGGCGACGAGCCATCTCGATGTGGCGAGAGAACGCGAGATCAACATGCTCATCAAACGCCTGAAGATCACGCGGCTGGTGCTCGCGCACCGGCCAGAGACTCTGGCGAGCGCTGACCGGGTGATCGTGCTCGGGCAAGGAACCTCTCGGATCGGCGACGCCGCCAGCGTCGGCGGCACCTGATCCATTACGGAGGCTATCCGGCACGACAAGCTGGAAAGGTCGATGTCACGATTTGCCATACGCGGGCGTTCATCTCGTGCCCGACGGAGCAATGCCAACAGCGGCTGTTGGCGGTCGTGCGAGCATCGTGGGACGTGGAGCACCGTTTGGGCCAGCCGAGCCGTTCGTGTGACTCACATGAATGCCGTAAAACCGAGTCCAATTGCCGAATTGAATGATGGGCCCGGGAAACGCATCGAGTCAGACCCCTGTCACCGGACGTCGAGATGTCAGAGCGTCTCTCGATACGATCGTGATCACTTTTAGCATCGCTGGATATCAGCGGGAGCGTGCCGTGATGAACAGCCAACGAGAACAATGGCAAGCGTCTGACGGGCCGATACTGGCCGAGGTCGCGCGAGAGCGGCTTTTCCTGTGGCAAACGCGAATTGTGGAACGCATCACGGAACGGTTTCAAGGAACCCACTTTATCGGCGTGGGCGGAAGCGTGCTAACGGAACGATTCAATTCAGGATCGGACATAGATGTACTGGTTCTACATGCAAATGGAGAGAGTGCGCACAACAACGTGTTACTTAGATGTCCGTCGTGTGAAAATCGGCTTCTGGACGTGACTTTCATGCCGTACTTCCGCTTCGTCCAGCTGCTGGATATGGCGGCGCACGCGCACAGCGCGAAGTTCGTCGACTTCACACTCGGCATGTTGGCTCTCAAGGACGAATTAGGGGTGGCCGGACCGCTGCGGGATCACGCCCGGCGAATTCTTCAGGCAGGCCCGGGTATTCTTACTCAGACCGCCGTCGATTTTCTGAGGCGCAAGATTCTGAGCGTATTGAATGACGCGCGCTCCGGTGGGGACGCGGCGGAATGCCGGCTGAGCCACATTGAGTTGATCGGGCTATTGATGAGCACGACTTTGCAGTGGCGGCGATCCTGGACCAGTGCGTCGTTACTATGGACATACCGTTCGCTGAAGGATCTCGCACAAGGAGACGAATTTGCCCGCCGATTGGTTAACGCAGTCGATTCCGGCGAACAGCTTGAAATCTTTTCGGTGGCCCAGGAACTGCTGCGGAATTTAGGCGGCGTGCCCGACGATGGCTTCTTCCTACGAGTCTCGTAAGTCACGAGAAACGCACCTGAAAGCATCAGCAGCGCCGCCGATACGTCATCGGGCATACCGAGCCATTCGTGGCCTGCAAATGTCGGCATGGCAGTATCGAGCGTGGCGACCTTCTCACGGGCGAACGGTCATTCAGCCTTGGCGCAGAGGCTATCTCGCCCTGGGTAGAGCGTAACGAATTCCGACTGGCTCAGCGCGACCGCAATGCCGGGCTCACGAGAAGCGTCCGCCGATTGCCCACACTGGACACTTACCCGCACCCGGGAGTCAGGAGAGCTTTCGCAAGTCTTTGAATTTATTGGAGCGGGAAACGAGGCTCGAACTCGCGACCTCAACCTTGGCAAGGTTGCGCTCTACCAACTGAGCTATTCCCGCACTTCAAGGCGAGCGCGCATTTTAGGGGCCCGCCGGACGAAGTCAAGGCATCTGCGTCATTGCGTGAGCTCGGGCCAGGCCGCACGCAGGTACGCGACCATCGACACCAGCGTCGCAGCGGCCGCGAGCTCGGTCATCAGCACGCCCGAGGAGTAGATCGGCAGCCCGTGGATCGGCTGCCGGTAGAGCATCATCGAGAGCCCGACGATCTGCAGCACGGTCTTGACCTTGCCGAGCTGCGACACGGCGACCTTGCGCCGCGCACCGATCTCGGCCATCCACTCGCGCAGCGCCGAGATGGTGATCTCGCGCCCGATGATGACCACGGCGGTGAGCACGATCAGCGGCCGGGTATCGCGGCTCACCAGCAGCACCAGCGCTGCGGCCACGATCAGCTTGTCGGCCACCGGGTCGAGAAACGCCCCCAGCCGTGAGGTCTGCCCGAGCCGGCGCGCGAAGTAGCCGTCGAGCGAATCGGTGATGCCCGCCGCGGCGAACAGCAGCCCCGAGGCCGGAGACGCCCAGTGGTACGGCAGCATGAACAGCAGCACGATGAGCGGGATCGCTCCAATGCGCAGCCACGTCAGCGTATTCGGCACGTTCCAGGGCATTCGCAGCTCATGATCCGGGATGCAGATGATCATAAAGGGTGCGGGCGAGGCTTGCTCCAATTCCGTTCACCTGGGCCAGATCGGCGACCCCGGCGCGCAGCACCCCCTGCAGCCCCCCGAAATGCGTCAGCAGCGCCCGCCGCTTGGCCGGACCGAGGCCGGGGATGGTCTCGAGCACCGACTCGGTGTAGCGGCGGGCCCGCTTGCGGCGATGGCCGGTGATCGCGAACCGGTGCGCCTCGTCGCGGATGCGCTGGATCAGGCGCGAGGCCGGGGAATGGGCCGCCGGGATGCGCGCCGCAGGCTCCCCGTAGACGAACAATCGCTCCTGGCCGGGCCTGCGGTCCGGTCCCTTGGCTACCCCTACCAGCGCCACACCCGAGACGCCGAGGGCGGTGAGTTCGGCATGAACGCCCTCGATCTGGCCCAGACCGCCGTCGATCAGCAGCAGATCGGGTGCCGGGACCTCCTCGTTGCGCACCCGCGTATAGCGGCGCTTGAGCGCCTGGCGCAACGCTCCGTAATCATCCCCCGGGGTAATGCCCGTGATATTGAAGCGCCGGTACTCCTTCTTCAGCGGGCCCTCGGGCCCGAACACGACGCAGGACGCCACGGTACCCTCCCCGCCGGTGTGGCTGATGTCGAAGCACTCCATCCGGGCCGGCGGTGCGGGCAGCTCGAGCTCATGGGCGAGCGCTGCGAGCATTTCCTCCATGCCCTGGCGGCGCGCCAGGCGCATCCTCAGGGCCTGCTCGGCGTTCTCGTGGGCCATCTCCACCCAGCGTGCACCCAGGCCACGGGCCGGGCAGCGCACCTCGAGCGCATGGCCGGCCCGCTCGGCGAGCGCCTCGGCGAGCGCTTCGGCGTCCTCGAGCCGCCGCCCGACCAGCACCTCCGGTGGCGGCTCGTGATGGGCGTAGTACTGCATCAGAAAGGACGACAGCGCCTCCTCGGGCTCAGCAAATGCCGCCCGCGGAAAACTGCTCGTCGTGCCGAGGTTGCGCCCGCCGCGCACCAGCATGGCGCTCACCGCGTACTCGCCGGGCTCCCCGGCGATCGCGAAAATATCGACGTCGCGCTCGTTCTCGGCGGTGACCACCTGCTGCGCCTGGATCTCACGCAGCGCCGCCAGCTGATCGCGCAGCTGCGCGGCCCGCTCGTACTCTAGCTGCTCGGCGGCCGCCTGCATGCGGGTGCGCAGCAGCGTATTGACCTCGTCACTGCGTCCCTCGAGCACCTTCACCGCCGCCTCGATGTCCTGCGCGTAGGCCTCGGGACTGATCAGCCCGACGCACGGCCCGGAACAGCGCCCGATCTGGTGCTGCAGGCACGGCCGGCTGCGATGCGCGAAGAAACTGTCGCGGCAGTTGCGGATGCGAAAGAGCTTCTGCAGCTGATTGAGCGTCTCACGCACCGCCGTGCTGCTTGGGAACGGCCCGAAATAGCGCGCCCCGGGGGCGCGCGCCCCGCGATACAGCGACAGACGCGGAAACGCGTGACCGGTGCCGAGCAGGATGTACGGGTAGCTCTTGTCATCGCGCAGCACCACGTTGAAGCGCGGCCGGTGCGCCTTGATCAGGTTGAACTCGAGCAGCAGCGCCTCGGTCTCCGAATGCGTGACCGTGACCTCCATGTCGGCGATGAGCTGCACCAGCGCCTGAACCTTGGGGCTGACGTTGCCGGCATTGAAGTAGCTGCCGACCCGGTCCTTCAGGCTCCTCGCCTTGCCGACGTAGAGCAGCTCGTGGCGGCGATCGAACATGCGGTAGACGCCCGGCCGCCGGGGCAGCGCGGCGACGAAGGACTTGGCGTCGAAGGCGGCGTTCACCCGCTCATTTTAAACGTCTGCGAGCGCACAGGCGCGGGCCACCACGCGCTGGAACATCTCGGCCGTCAGCCGGCGCGTCGAGGTGTTGTAGCGGCTGCAGTGGTAAGAGTCGAGCAGCGTCCGGCCGTCCTCGAGCGGATGCTCGCGGCCATGGCCGAAGGGGAATGCCGAGGGCTTCAGGCCCGAGGCACGCAGGAACGCCTCGTGGGCGATGCGCCCGAGCGCGAGCACCACGCGCACCCGGCCGAGACCAGCGAGTTCGGCGCCGAGATACCCGTTGCAGGTGCGGATCTCGGCCGGGGTTGGCTTGTTCTGCGGGGGCACGCATTTGACCGAATTGATGATGCGTGCCTGGCGCAGCTTCAGCGCATCGTCGCGCGTCTCGGAGTGCGGCCGGTTCGCCAGTCCGGCCTCGTAGAGCGTCTGGTACAGCAGGATGCCGGCGTAATCGCCGGTGAACGGCCGTCCGGTGCGGTTCGCCCCGTGCAGACCGGGAGCGAGGCCGACGATCACGATGCGCGGGTCGGCCGCCCCGAAAGATGGCACCGGCCGCGCCCAATAGTCCGCATAGCGCTCGCGCACCTCGCCGAGGAAACCGGCGAGGCGCGGGCAGCGGCTGCAGTCCGGATCGTACTGCGAGCGGTCAGTCATCCATGTGACGGATGATGGCGGAGGCGAATCCCGAGCAGCTCATGAGCGTGGCGCCCGGAATGAGCCGCTGCAGGTCTTCCTCGACGTTCTTGCGCGCCGCCAGTTCGCGTTTCGGCGCCTTGATTGCCTCGCGCAGACGGGCCAGATCGTAAGTCAGTTCCTTGTGGGCGATGGTGAGGCTCACGCCCTTGAGGATAAGGTCCGCGGCCTCTTTCCAGCCGAGGTAGCGCAGCATCATCTCCGCTGAGAGGATCAGCGAGCCGGGGTTGACCCGGTCCTTGCCCGCGAAGCCCGGCGCCGTGCCGTGCGTCGCCTCGAACACCGCCAGTCCGTCCCCGATGTTGCCGCCCGGGGCGATGCCGATGCCCCCGACCTGCGCGGCGAGCGCGTCGGAGACGTAATCCCCGTTGAGATTCAGCGTCGCGATGACGTCGTATTCCTCGGGCCGCAGCAGCACCTGCTGCAGGAAATTGTCCGCGATCACGTCCTTGATCACGATGTCACTGCCGGTCAGGGGGTTGCGGAATTTCATCCACGGGCCGCCGTCGATCGGCTCGGCGCCGAACTCCTCCTGGGCGAGCTGGTAGCCCCAGTTGCGGAACGCCCCCTCCGTGAACTTCATGATGTTGCCCTTGTGCACCAGCGTCACGGAGACCCGATCGTGCTCGATCGCGTACTGGATCGCTTTGCGGATCAGGCGCTGGCTGCCCTCCTTGGACACCGGCTTGATGCCGATCGCGGAGCTCGACGGGAAGCGAATGCCGGTGACGCCGAACTCCTTGTGCAGGAAGGCGATCAGCTTGTGCACGTCGGCGGAACCGGCCGGCCACTCGATGCCGGCGTAGATGTCCTCGGTGTTCTCGCGGAAGATCACCATGTCGGTGAGGCTGGCATCGGCCATGGGGCTCACGACGCCCGGGAAGTACTGGATCGGACGGACGCAGGCGTACAGATCGAGGTTCTGGCGCATCGCCACGTTCAGCGAGCGGATCCCCCCGCCGATCGGGGTCGCCAGCGGCCCTTTGATCGAGACCACAAACTCGCGCAGCGCCTGCAGCGACTCCTCGGGGAACCACTCCCCGTAGCGAGCATTCGCCTTCTCGCCGCAGAACACTTCCATCCAGCAGATGCGCCGGCGGCCGCCGTAGGCCTTCTGCACGGCCGCATCGACCACGCGCAGCATCGCCGGCGTGACGTCGATGCCGATGCCGTCACCCTCGATGAACGGGATGATGGGCGTGTCCGGAACATTCAGCGAATGATCGGGGTTGACGGAGATCTTGCGTCCCTCGGTCGGGACGGTGATGTGCTGGTACTGCATCGGCGCATTGTACCGGCAAACCCGGGGCCGATCGTGAATCAGTATGAGGAATCAGCCCGCCGGCCCCGGGTCCGGCGCGCCGGATCTCACAGGTGTACCAGGCGGCGGCTCTGACTGCGTTCGGCGATCAGCATCGCCAGCTCGAGCGCCTGCTCGTGATTCAGGCGCGGATCAACGGTCGAGCGGTAGGCACGCTGCAGATCCGTATCGGTGAGCCCCCGCGCCCCGCCGGTGCACTCGGTCACGTCATCCCCGGTGAGCTCCACGTGCACCCCGCCGAGGCGCGAGCCGTGCTCGGCGTGGATGCGGAAGGCCAGATCCACTTCCTTCAGGATGTTCTCGAATCGTCGGGTCTTCAGGCCCGCGGTGCTGGTCTCGGTATTGCCGTGCATCGGATCGCAGACCCACAGCACCGTCTGGCCGCTCTCGCGCACCGCATCGATCATCTTCGGCAGCGCCGTCTCGATCTCCTTCACCCCGAAGCGGTGGATCAGGGTCAGCCGTCCCGGCTGATTCTGCGGATTAAGCGTGCCGATCAGACCCTGCAGCCACGCCGCATCCATCGCCGCACCGATCTTGATGCCGATCGGGTTGCTGATGCCGCGGAAGAACTCCACGTGCGCCCCGTCGAGCTGGGCGGTGCGCATACCGATCCAGGGCATGTGGGTCGAGAGGTTGTACCAGCGGCTCTGGCGCGGGATGAAGCGGGTCTGGGCCTGCTCGTACAGCAGATGCAGTCCCTCGTGGCTGGCATAGAAGTCGACCAGCGTCGCCTCGTGCACCCGCCGCCGGCTGATGCCCTCGAAGAAATCGAGCGCATCGCCGATCGATTGCACGATGCGCTGGTAGGCGTCCTTCAGGGGCGCGTGCTTGACGAACCCGAGGTCCCAGTACTCCGGGTGGTGCAGGTCGGCGAAGCCCCCATCGACCAGCGCGCGCGCGAAGTTCAGCGTCAGGGCCGCCCGCTCGTAACCGCGCAGCAGCAGCTGCGGATCGGCCCGGCGGGCCTCGGCCGTGAACGCCGGGCGGTTCACCAGATCGCCGCGGAAACTCGGCAGCGTCACCCCGTCGCGCGTCTCGGTCTCGGCCGAGCGCGGCTTGGCATATTGCCCGGCCATGCGCCCGACGCGGATGATCGGCTTCTTCAGCCCGTGCAGCAGCACCAGGCTCATCTGCAGCAGAATCTTCAGTTTCTTGGCGATCGAGTCCGATTCGCAGTCGGCGAACGTCTCGGCACAGTCTCCGCCCTGCAGCAGAAAAGCCTGACCGCGCTGGGCGGCCGCCAGGCGCTCGCGCAGCGCCTCGATCTCCCAGGACACGACGATCGGGGGCAGCCGCGACAGCTCGGCCACGACCTGGGCGAGGGCTGCCGGATCCTCGTACGTCGGCTGCTGCTGGGCCGCACGGCCCTGCCAGCTCGCCGGATGCCAGGAGGTGCTTTCGGGGGAGTGCATACGTGACAATGATCCTAGCATGGACTGGCGCGGATCGACCCGCAGGTCCAGAATTGTCGGTTTCACTCTTATTCCCGGGGGCGACATGCACCGCGTTTTGATTTTGGGCGCCGGTAAGATCGGCGCATTGATTTCCGGACTCCTGGCCAGCTCGGGCGCTTACGAGGTATCGCTCGCCGACGTCGACCACTCCGTGGCCGAGGCTGTGGTCAAGGCACACGACCTCAAGGGCATGAGCGCCTATGGCTTCGATGCGAAGAGCCGCGAGGCGCTCGACCGGCACCTCGCCGCCCACCCGGTCGATGCGGTGATCTCGAGCCTGCCGTTTCACTGCAACGTCACGGTGGCCGAGGCCGCACGGCATGCGAACATCCATTACTTCGACCTCACCGAGGACGTCGCCGTCACTCGTGCGGTGCGCGCCATCGCAAGTGGCTCGGACAAGGCGTTCGTCCCGCAGTGCGGGCTCGCACCGGGCTTCATCAGCATCGCCGCCGCCGAGCTCATCACGCACTTCCAGTCGCTGCGCGCGGTGAAGCTGCGGGTCGGGGCGTTGCCGCAGCATCCGAACAACGTGCTGAAGTACTCCCTCACCTGGTCCACCGAGGGGCTGATCAACGAGTACGGCAACCCCTGCCAGGCGATCGTCGACGGCCGCAGCGTCGAAGTGGCGCCACTCGAGGGCCTGGAGGAAATTGAAATCGACGGCACGCTGTACGAGGCATTCAACACCTCCGGTGGCCTCGGCTCGCTCGCCGAGACCCACGGCGCATCGGTCGAGTCGATGAACTACAAGACCATCCGCTACCCCGGGCACTGCGAGCAGATGCGCCTGCTGATGAACGACCTGAAGCTCAATCAGGATCGCGGTACCCTCAAGCACATCTTGGAGAACGCCGTACCGCAGACGCTGCAGGACGTGATCATCGTCTATGTGGCAGTCACCGGCATGCAGGATGGTCAGCTGCGTGAGGAAAACTACGTCAACAAGATCTACCCGCAGCTGATTGCCGGGCGCTTGTGGTCGGCCATCCAGGTCACCACCGCTGCCGGCATCACCGCCGTAGTCGATCTGGTGCTCGGGCGGCCGGAGCGCTTCAGTGGCTTCGTCGCCCAGGAACAGTTCCGCCTGCCGGAAGTGCTCGCCAACCGCTTCGGTCAGTACTACGCTCCGGGCGGCACCAAGGATCTCTCGAGCGAGGTGATCGTCTCGGGCAAAGTCGGCCACCAGCGTAAGCACGGCCCGCACAAGGCGGCCTGAGTCATGGGGACCTCGATCAACATCCCGGCGCTGCTGGCGCGGCTTGAGCTCGCCGGTGAGAACCTGGGGGCCTGCGCGGGCGCGGGCGAGTGGCGCGGCGGCGGCGCCCTGCTCACCGTCCACAACCCGGCCACCGGCACTCCGATCGCCACCGTGCGCAGCGCCGATGCGGCCGACTACGAGGCGGTGATGCGCTCGGCGGTCGATACCGCCGCCGAGTGGCGCAACGTTCCGGCGCCGAAGCGCGGCGAGGCCGTGCGGCTGCTCGGAGAAGCTCTGCGTGCGGCCAAAGACGACCTCGGTGCGCTCGTGTCGCTCGAGAACGGCAAGATCCTCGCCGAGGGGCTTGGCGAGGTGCAGGAGATGATCGACATCGCCGACTTCGCCGTCGGCCAGTCGCGCATGCTCTACGGGCTCACCATGCATTCGGAGCGCCCGGGGCACCGCATGTACGAGCAGTGGCACCCACTCGGCGTGATCGGCATCATCTCGGCGTTCAACTTCCCGGTGGCCGTCTGGGCGTGGAACGCGTGTCTGGCAGCGATCTGCGGCAACGTGTCGGTCTGGAAGCCCTCGCCGAAGACACCGCTCACCGCCATCGCGGTGCAGAAGCTCGTCAACCGGGTGCTGAGCCAACACGGGCTGCCGGCGGTGTTCCAGCTGTTCATCGATGCCGGCAACGAGCTCGCCACGCGTTTCGTCGACGATCGGCGCGTCGCGCTCGTCTCCTTCACCGGCTCCACGGCGGTCGGGCGCAAGGTCGGAGAGCGCGTGGCGGCCCGGCTCGGCAAGAGTCTCCTCGAGCTCGGTGGCAACAACGCGATCATCGTCGATGAGTCGGCGAGCCTCGAGCTCGCCGTGCCCGCCATCGTATTCGGCGCGGTCGGCACCGCCGGTCAGCGCTGCACCACGACGCGGCGGGTGTTCGCGCACCGCTCGATCATCGGGGAACTGCAGCGGCGTCTGGTGAATGCATACCGCCAGGTGCGCATCGGTGATCCGCTCGATCCGGCGACACTCATGGGTCCGCTGATCGACGCTGCGGCCCGCGAGCGCTTCCAGGCGGCGGTCGAGGCCGCCCGCGCGGCCGGCGGCGAGGTGCTCGCCGGCGGCAACGTGCTCGATCGGCCCGGCCATTTCGTCGAGCCGACGCTGATCCGCGCGCGCAACGATTGGCCGGTCGTGCAGAACGAGACCTTCGCGCCGATCCTGTACCTGATCCCGGTCGATTCGCTCGAGGCGGCGATCGCCGAGCAGAACGCGAGCCACTACGGTCTGTCCTCGGCACTGTTCACCGAGCGGCTGCGCGCGGCCGAGCGCTTCCTCGGGGCGAGCGGCAGCGACTGCGGCATCGCCAACGTCAACATCGGCACCTCCGGGGCGGAGATCGGCGGCGCGTTCGGCGGCGAGAAGGACACCGGCGGCGGACGCGAATCCGGCTCGGATGCCTGGAAGGCGTACATGCGCCGGCAGACCAACACGATCAACTGGAGCGGTGCACTGCCGCTCGCGCAGGGGATCAAATTCGAGTTGTAACGGCCTGAGCGGCGGGGCCGCCTGGCGCGGCCCCGCCCCCTCCTCGGGCAATGCTTGCCGCGGCGCGCATACGGCGACTAGACGCGCCGGCCCCTCTTCGCATTCGCGAGGCGACCATAAAGATCGCCATCATCGGCGCCGGCAGTGTCGGCAGCGCCCTCGCTCGCGGCTGGGCCCGCAAGGGTCACAACCTCCTACTCGGTGTGCGCGATCCTTCGGACCGCGCCGTCCAATCGCTCTGTCAGGACACTCGCGCCTAGGCGCGGCTCGTGCGCGAAGCGGCGGACGCGGCGGCCGTGGTCGTGCTCGCGCTGCCGTGGACTGAGGCCGCCGAGGCGGTTCCGACGCTCGGCCCGCTCGCCGGCAAGATCGTCATCGAATGCATGAACTCGCTGGCGCTGCGCGACGGCGTGCTCCTCCTCGAGCGCGGCTTTGCAACTTCAGCCGGCGAGACGGTCGCCGAGTGGCTGCCCGCGGCTCGCGTCGTGAAAACGTTGAACCAGGTCGGCGCCGCTGTGATGGCCGACACCTCAGGATTTGCAACACCCCCGGTGATGTTCATGGCCTCGGATCATGCAGAGGCCAAGACGACCGTCGCGGGCCTGCTGGCCGATCTCGGCTTCGAACCCCTCGACGCCGGCAACCTGATCCAAGCGCGCTACCTTGAACCGTATGCAATGGTCTGGATCAATCAGAGCCTCTACCAGGGCAAGCGCGCCCCCTTGGGCATTCGGTGCCCTCACCCGCGCGGCGCAATCCGCCTAGCCCTGCGCACCGAGCACCGGGAGCGCCGCACGCGCCAGCAGCGGCTCCTCCGCCACGCACACTGTCCAGAC
>JAJZSQ010000057.1 GCA_021849615.1 Pseudomonadota bacterium | reverse complement strand
AAGACTCCACGCAGTCCTGCGGATCGAGGGTCAATACCACCGCAGAGCACGGACGTCACGGCCCGACACCTCGATACTCGAACCCACAACCGCCAAAATCACAGCCTTCGCGCATAGTGTGGGCTAGTTGTGCGGTGATCGAATTGGTGCCGCAGCTCGGTGCCCAATGACCGCTCTGAAGGAATGCAGGACCGCTGACTGACTGACCGGCGGCTCGTGGCCGCTATGCATAAATCTGCATAGTGGCCGGTTGCGGGTAGCGCCCCCAATTGCGCTCCCCTCGCATTCGGAACGCAATAGCTCCACCCCAGCGGACCCGCGAGGGCCAGCCAGTCGCGCCCTCCTCCGTTCGATCAGACAGCTCGCATCCTGATCTCCTCGAAACACCGGCGAGTCCCTGTCCCGCGACCGCCGAACTCATTCACCCTCCGGCACATGACGCGCGAGATCCATTGAGTCGTGGAGAATGCGCAGAACGTCGATCTGTCGATTGGCAGGACGGGCATCGACACGGAAAAGCACGAAGTGCCGCCCCCTTCGACCATTGCGCGCGACATGCAGGGTGAACAGGCCTCTCCCGATCTCCGGTCGAGCCTTGATTCCGGGCTGTTCAGGGCCAGCACTCAATGCTTGGACAGCGGCAGAAAGAGTCTCAGAATAAATCTCCGCCTGAACGTCTCCAAATTGGTCGAGAGTCCACAGCAGGATGGATTCAAAATCCGACTCTGCGGTCCCGGCCAGCCGCACGGTCCATGTGCCCGCCTCTGCACTCACGAGAATCCCTATCGGTCTGATTTCTTCGCCAGAGCTCGATCTCGAACAGTTCCGAGGTGGCGACCAAGATCAGCCGCGCTTTCGAATGTCCGATAACGGCCATTCTCGATATCGGCTATGCCGATACGAGCTGCTTCCCGCAAAGCTTTCACACGCGCCCTGCCGTCCTCCTCCTTGTCCTCGACCAGGCGGAGACCTTCCCGCATCACTTCGCTGGCGTTCTGATAGCGCCCCTCCCTCACGAGGCGCTCCACAAGCTCAGCCTGATGCTCTGTAAGAACGACGTTGCGCGTCGGCATGCTCGCGACCCCAAGATTGCATTGAACTGGCATATTATGCCATTGCTTCGGGCAGCTCAATCCGCGAGCGACCCTCCCGTCATCCAGTCCTGGACGCGATCTATATCAGCGCGTATCAGACCGTCTCACCGCAGCCCACGATATCCGGGATAGCCTTTGGGGGTAACTGTGCGGCGATCCGCAAAAACAGGCGAGCAATCAGAAGCTTATGCAGCAGTTCGAGTCCAACCCGGGGAGCCATAAGTTACTGATAAAAAAACTTTTCCGGCAATCGCCGGAAATTCGGAATCGAATTCCCACCCCCAGAGAGCGGTCAACGGGACCCGCCCAGTATCACGGCGCCCCATCCCAGCAGAAGGCTGAACGCTTTCCGCTCAGCACCCTCAGCCGTTCGTAGGCGTCACGCGAAGACCCTGTTGACGGACCGCTACGTAACGGTCCTCGCTTGGGATTGGCTGCGGGCGCGGTCATAGGTGTCCACCTTCATTAAAATTGAATGCCATCCTTACCGTTACGTTTACCTGTCTCTCGAGGTGAAACAGTATGAGCGATGCAGTCTCGAACAAACTCCTGCGTGAATTTCTCTCCAAGGAGGGGCGCGTTCGGGTCATTGATGTTGGTCGCTCCTACACTCGCTTCTGCGAGAAGATGGGGGGGCAAACCGTCGTATTCGAGCATGATCGGCCCACGAGCGTTAATCCCTTTTCGGGGTTGCGCACAGAGGAACAGCTCGACAACATGATGCCGATGCTTCAGGACGTGGTACGTCTTTTGGCTTACCCGCTCACGCAGGAAGAAAGCGCGCCGGCATTTGAGTATAAGCTCATCTCGCAGGCGATTCGGGAAAGCTGGCTGAAAAAGAAGGATGACACGGAACTGTCAGACGTTGCACATTGGCTTGAGCAGTTCGACGACGGGGCGAACAGAGGCGAGGATCTTGCCCTTCAGCTCGAGCAGTTCACCAGCGGGCAGTACCAGAAATGGTTTTCGGGTCAGCGCACTGTCTCGTTCGACAATCCTCTGGTTGTGATCGAGCTCGGCGAACTGAAGAACGACCCTCTCTTGCAGGCAGTGATCCTGCCGTTGGTGATGTATCAAATCACAACTGAGATGTATCTCTCAGACAGAGCCACGCCAAGACTTCTGCTCATCGATAACGCGGGGGGCGTCCTGAGCGGCCTGGCAAATGGACTTCTTGAAACAGCCTACGGGCTAACGCGCAAGCACAATGTCTACATCGTATTCGCGAGGCCCGATGAGATAAAAGGTCGCGGATGGCTGTTCAGACTCTGCCGTCATTTCTTGCCGCAACGATTTTCCTGACCATTTAGGTGAAGCTTCCGACCGGATTGCCGTACATGTTTACGGTCGGCTCCACCTTCGGGGTGCGCGAGCAAATCCCCCGCGCCGCGGCCGGCAGGATTCCCCGTGGAACGCTTTGGCGAACCGGCAGATCTTACTCAGACGGATCTGGCATTTACGTACGATGACTACGCCACCGGCCAATCCTGGATCACCATTTCCGTGGCACAGAAAGCCAGGCTGCTAGGATGCAGCGCGATGAATCCGCCAAACCCTATAAAAACGATCGGCCTGCTCGCCTACGACGACATGCAGGCGCTGGACCTGACCGGCCCGCTGGACGTGTTCGACGCGGCCAATGCACTTGCCTCGGGAATGCCGCCATACGGCCTTCACGTCATCGGCGTGCACACCGGCACCGCGCGCACCGAGAATGGCCTGGCGGTGGTTCCTGCACGCAGCATCGATAAGACGCCGCTGCTCGACACGCAGCTGATCCCCGGTGGCATCGGCAGTCGCATCGGCAATACCGATCCACAATTGCTTGCCTGGTTGCGCCTGCAGGCCAAAAGCGCGCGCCGTGTGGTTTCGGTGTGCACCGGCGCCTACCTGCTCGCAGCCGCAGGTCTGCTCGCCGGCCGTCGCGTTGCCACACACTGGCAATATGCAGAGGACCTGGCCCGGCGTTTCCCGGCGATCCATGTCGAACCGGAGAAATTGTTCCTGCGCGACGGCCGCTTTGCGACCTCAGGTGGCCTGACTGCCGGCATCGATTTGGCACTGGCCCTGGTCGAGGAAGATCTCGGCGCAGCGATGTCACTCGCGGTCGCGCGCTATCTGGTGATGTACGTGACCCGACCGGGCAACCAGACGCAGTTTTCGCCACCGCTGGCAGCATAGGCACAGGCCACCGGTCGCATGAGCATATTATTGAGTCTTGCGTAAGTCCGTGACGCTCTCAAAACATCTCTGCCTGTTTCCAGAATGCAGTCACGAGCGTGGCGCGTCGCTGCATCGAGCGCAGGTTCCGCCGAGCGCGCTGGGCGAGATCGGTGAAGTTCGTGGCGCAGTAGTTGGGCATGGCGTGATGCTTGAGGTAACCCCAGATGCATTCGACGAGGTTCATCTCCGGGCGTAGGCTGGCAGACGCTCGAGCACGATGCGGCCACGCTGCGCCTCCATATGGGCGCGCACGAACTTCGAGCGGTGGGCCTGCAGACCGTCCCAGATGATCAGCAGCTTCTTGCCGCTCGTCGTCTGCAGGGCCTTGAGGAATTCGACGATCTGCGGGCTCTTGATCGAGCCGTTGAACAGGCGAAAGTAGAAGCGCCAATAGCTGATCCCGGCAATCACCGACAGCTGCTTCCAGCCTAAGCGGTACTGCAGCACCGGCCTGTCACCCTTGGGAGCCCAGGTTCTCGCGCGACAAGGTATCTCGGACAGACCCGACTCGTCTATAAAGGCGATTACTCGGCCTTGTCGGGCAGCGATTTTTTTAATTCGGGCCACCTCTTGGCTTTCCAGGTGCGAATCGCCCGTGCGCCGCGCTCGCGCGCCTGGCCGCTCGGGCGCTGCACGCTCCAGCCGAGTCTTCCGAGCAGCCGCCAAACTGAGGAGGGCACCATCGAGACCGAGAATCTCTCCTCGATCAATCGCGCGATCCGCGGCAGCGTCCACAGCTCCGTCGCAAAGCCGGCGGCCAGCGACCCTGCCTTCAGCAATCGCACCAGCTCCTCGCGCTGCGATTCGGACAGCCGTTCCGGGCGTCCGAAGTGCTCGGCGCGACGCAGCGCCTCCAGTCCTCCCTGCTGGCGCAGCCTCTACCAGCGCATCACTGTCTGGCGTGAGACGCCCACCTGCCGTGCGACCTGCGCTTGCGGGTGCCCCGCAGCCAGCAGCCTCGCCCCGCGTCGTCGGCGTCGCTCCAGCTCCTTGCGCTTCTCTGAATGCTTCATCAGTACCGCGAATGTAACCATTCCGGGTACTTGGACCGCAAGCAGCGCAAAAATTGTCACTCACTTACGCATTTCCCAAAAAACGACACGGCAGCGGCATCGGTCCGACCCTCGTACGCAAATTTGTTGCGACCCACGAGGCAAGCGTCGATATCGCATGGACGCCGGAAGGCGGCGCAACAATCCGGTTGCTCTTCTGAGAGCGAGGGCTGTCTGAATCGAGGCCCGGCCTGATTCATGCGCGCCGTTGCGGTGCGCTGCCGGCCGGCCGGCAGTGTCATCTATCAGTCGATGTCGCGCCCCACCCTCCACGCTCTCACCCACTGCGTGGCTTGCGCGAGCTGCGCGGGGGTCATTTCCGATGCAATTTTGTCACGCGCGAGCGCGGCGTATTTCGCAGGCTGTGGTGATTCCGCCGCCACGGCGATCCACGCATACCCGAGCTCAATGTTCTTCGTCACGGTGCGGCCCACCATGTATTGCAGACCCAGCATGAGTTGCGCCTGCGCTTCCCCGCCAATGGCCGCCTTGTGATACCAGGCTACCGCAGTGCGCAGGTTTTTCGGCACTCCTTGCCCTTCGGCGTACGCGGTGCCGAGGTAATACTCCCCGCGCGGGTTTCCCTCGAGAGCAGCCTGCCGGTACCACTTGACCGCACGCACGAAGTGACCCTGCTGACGGTAGATGTCTCCCAAAAAGTTCTGAGCATTCGCATAGCCCCGCAAGGACGACTGCCGCAGCCAGAACAGCCCCCGCGCAGCATCACGCGGGATCCCGGCTCCCTGCAGATACGCAAGGCCGAGCACGGCCTGAGCCAGCGCGTCTCCGCCCTCCGCGCCACGCCTAAACCATCGGTCGGCGCGGGCGTCACTCTGCGCCACGCCCAGACCGTATTCATACAGCGCGCCGATGTTCTCATCGGCGTAGGCATCGCCCTGAGCAGCCGCCTTGCGAAACCACAGCAGCGCCTTTCTGTCATCGAGCGGCACGCCCCAGCCCTTTCGATACAGAAAGCCGATGAGCGCCTCTGCGTCCGGGTCGCCCTGCTTGGCCGAGGACCGAAGCCACCGCAACGCGGCCGTGTAATCGCGCGGCACACCACGACCCTGCGTGTACAGTAGCCCGAGGTTGTATTGCGAATTGGCAATGCCTTGCGCGGCCGCCTTCGCATACCAGTGCACGGCCCGGGCGTCATTCTGGGCAACACCCCGTCCGTTTTCATACAGATAGCCCAGATCGCACTGTGCGGGACCCACGTTCTGATGTGCTGCTTTGCGCAACCAGAATGCCGCCTTCGGGTCATTTTCCTGCACGCCCACACCGCGCAGATAATCTGAACCTACGACGAACTCCGCTGCCGCGTCACCGTGCATGGCCGCCGCGTGCGCCGCTGCGAACCCGCCTCGCGACTGCGCGTCAGTCGGCGCGATGAGACGAGGCGCCGGATGCCCCGCGAATCGCGTCGGCACCCGTGCGACGCGGGCAGCCTGCCCGCGGAGCGCAGCTTGATTCGTACTGGCGCATCCGGCCAGCACACCGAGGAGCACAGTGCGCGTGACTGCCCGAAAAATCCGCCGCATTGGACCCTCCCCTCGCGCGCATGCCTCTGCGCGGCTTCTTGATTCTTCCCGCCAGCTGTCTCTCAGAATGGCAGGTGCACTCTCACGGCCGCAAGACGACGCGCTTGCCATACGGCGTCAACGACAAGTGTGCCAATTTCAGATGCTGCAATGCAAAGGGAATCCCGATGATGGTCACGGCAAACAGCAGCGCGCAGACGAGGTGTCCGAGCGCAAGCCACAGTCCCCCGAGGATGATCCACACGATGTTACCGATCAGCGTCAGGAGACTTCCCGCTTCGCTGCGGGTTGGGTCGTCGATGATTTCCCGTCCGAACGGCCAGAACGTGAACGTTCCGATCCGGAATGCCGCGATGGCGAACGGGATGCCGACGATGGTGATGGCCGCGAACAGACCTGCCACCCACCAGCCCAGACCGGTGATGAAACCGCCGAAGATGAACCACAAAATGTTCCCGAGTAAGCGCATGAGACCACCTCGTGCCGGCGAGGGACATGAGCTTACCGCGTTCCGGCGTTGCCGGCATCTGCGCAGCAGCGCACGCCGTGCGGTCACTCCTTATTTGTTGCCCCGGAGCCGCGACACGATGCGCCGCCCTTCGGCTCTGGCGTGACTCGAGGCCGCTGAGCTGCCCGGCCAGATCAGCCGCGCCTCCACATCGGCGTGCGGGGAACGCTGCTCAACCGATGAAGGGGAGTCTCTGGAGCGCTGCAATGCGCTCCGGCAGGGGTGGATGGCTCATGAACAGCCGGCTCATCAGTCCGTGCATGCGCTCCCCGGCGATGCCGAACGCCCGGAACTGCCCCGGCAGCGTCGCCACCTCGGTTCGCTCCAGCGCCTGCAGCGCCGCGATCATGCTGTTGCGTCCGGCGAGCTGCGCGCCCCCGACGTCAGCCCGGTATTCGCGGTGACGGGAGAAGGCCATGACGATCAGGGTCGCCAGCACCCCGAACACGATCTGCAGGATGATCACCGTAAAGAAGTAGAACATCCCACCGCCGGCCCGCTCGTCGCGCTGTCCGCCGATGGCGCCGTCGATCGCGGTGCCGACGACCCGCGCCAGGAAGATCACGAAGGTGTTGAGCACGCCCTGCAGGAGCGTCAGCGTGACCATGTCGCCATTGGCAACGTGAGTCATCTCATGCCCGAGAACCGCGCGCACCTCCTCGGGCGCCATGCCCTCGAGCAATCCGCTGCTGACGGCGACCAGCGCCGCATTGCGCCGCGCTCCGGTCGCAAACGCGTTCATGGCGGGCGACTCGAAGATGCCCACCTCGGGCATGTCCAGTTTGAGCCGCGCGGCATGCGCGCTGACCACCTCGAGGAGCCAGTGCTCCGTGGCATTCTGTGGTGCGCCGATCACTGCCACGCCCATCGCGCGCTTCGCCATCCATTTGGAGAGCGCGAGTGAGACGAACGCGCCGCCAAAGCCGAACACCGCGCTCAGGATCAACAGACCGGTGAGGCTGACGCCGCGGGCGGCTAGATATCGATCGAGTCCCAGGAGTTCGACGACGACGGTGATCACCGCGAGCACGGCGATGTTGACCGCAGCGAACAGGATGATGCGCTTCATGCCGCCCACTCCTTCAGGGCCGAGCCGTGAGGCAGTGCCCGCAAGATTGAGCGATCAGACGCTGAGGATCATCCGTGATTGTCCCTACTGTCTCAGCCTGCCCCCCGCGTCGCGCTGCGCGCCCTGCGCCGCGGCCGCACTCCCCTGAGGTTCAGCACCCGCCGAGCGCCGAGGCGCCTCGCCTGCGCCCGACCCGTTCGCGCTGGCGCGCAACGGCCGCCGCCAGCCGCTCGAGCACCTTGACCGAGCTCGTCCAGTCCAGGCACCCATCCGTGACGCTCTGGCCGTAAACGAGGGGCTTGCCCGGGACCAGATCCTGCCGCCCGGCAACGAGGTTGCTCTCGATCATGACGCCGCCGATCCGCCGCTCCCCGGCCTCGATCTGCGCAGCGATATCCTCGACGACGAGTGGCTGGCGCTCGGGGCGCTTGCCGCTGTTGCCGTGACTGGCATCGATCATCAACCGCGTCGTCAGGCCGGCGGCCAGCGTTTCCCGGCAGACCGCCTCGACGCTCGGGGCATCGTAATTGGGGACGTGTCCGCCGCGCAGGATGACGTGACAGTCCGGATTGCCCGCGGTCGCCGCGATCGCGCTGCGGCCCTGCTTGGTGACGGCGAGGAAATGATGGGGCTGCGAAGCGGCGCGCACCGCGTCCACCGCGATGCGCACGTTGCCGTCCGTTCCGTTCTTGAAGCCGATCGGGCAGGACAGGCCGGAGGCGAGCTCGCGGTGAATCTGGCTCTCGGTCGTGCGCGCCCCGATCGCGCCCCAGGAGACCAAATCGGCGATGTACTGCGGCGTGATCATGTCGAGGAATTCGCATCCGGCCGGCAGCCCGAGCTCATTGATCTCGACCAGGAGCCCGCGTGCCAGTCGCAGGCCGTCGTTGATGCGGAAACTGCCGTCGAGATCCGGATCGTTGATCAGACCCTTCCAGCCCACGGTCGTGCGCGGCTTCTCGAAATACACGCGCATCACAATCTCGAGCGAGTCCGCGAGCCGTGCCCGCTCACTCGCCAGGCGTGCCGCGTACTCCTGGGCCGCCTGGGCGTCGTGGATCGAGCACGGGCCGATCACGACGGCGAGCCGATCGTCGCGGCCGTGCAGAATGTCCTGCAACGCCGGACGGGCTTCGCTCACCGTGCCGGCCGCGCGGTCCGAACAGGGGCGCTCGCGAACCACCTCTTCGGGGGTCGCGAGCTCGGTCATTCCGCGAATGCGCAGATCGTCTGTCTGAGTATGCATACTGGGCTCCGGTGGCGAGTCCCCGGGGCGAAAAAAAACCGCCAGGGGACTGGCGGTTTTCGGGGTTGTTTCTTGTCTCGACTAGGTCATGAAACCGACAACAGCCCACCCACCGCCTGGGAACGCGGCCAATAAAATCGATAGGATGCAGCGCGATGGGGGTGAGACTTAGGCACGCGCTAGAGATACCACGGCGCGCGCAACTCGGCAAGCACCGGCACCCCACCCAGTCGGGAAGGGTCGGCAGCGTGCCTCGATGGCTCGGTTCGGGGGCCGGCGCAGCCGTCCGACACCCCTCGCCCCGCGCCGGCCGACGCCGTCTCGCGGCGAGGTGCCGGTCGAATACGGCGGCGCGCCGGCGGTGCGTGCTATCATTTTTGCTACACCGCCGCCTTTCCGCCGGATGTCGCGGCGCCACGCCGTTCGGTCGAAGCCGCGCCTGTCCACCCCACACCTCGCGGCAGTTGCGGAGGTGGCGGGATCCGGCTCCGGAGCACCCCCCGAAGCACCCCGGCACCGCACGGATGCCGCACCGGCGGGCGCAACGACCCCCTTCGTGTTCAGAAAGTTCGACCATGCCCGAGACCAGCGCCCTGCTCACCGACCTGTATCAGCTCACGATGCTGCAGGCCTATTTCGATCAGGGCATGAACGACACCGCCGTATTCGAATTCTTCGTGCGCGATCTGCCGCCGGCCCGCGGCTTCCTGGTCGCCGCGGGGCTCGAGCAGGTGCTCGAGTACCTCGAGACGCTGCGCCTGACCGATGCGGAGCTCACCTGGCTGGAGCGCTGCGGGCGATTTTCTACGGGCTTCCTCGCCTCGCTCGCCGACCTGCGCTTCAGCGGCGATGTGGCCGCGATGCCGGAAGGGTCGGTGTTCTTCCCCAACGAGCCGATCCTGCGCGTGGTGGCCCCGCTGCGCGAAGCGCAGCTGGTCGAGACCCGGATCATCAACCTGCTGCAGTTCCAGTCCCTGATCGCCGCCAAGGCGGCGCGGGTACGCCTCGCCGCGCCGCAGCACCTGCTCGTGGATTTCGGTCTGCGCCGTGCACACGGGGCTGAGGCCGGCCTGCTGTCCGCGCGGGCCAGCTACCTCGCCGGATTCGACGGCACGGCCACGGTGCTCGCGGGCATGCGCTGGGATATTCCGCTCTACGGCACCATGGCGCACTCGTTCATCCAGGCCGAAACGGATGAACTGACTGCATTCGAGCACTTCGCCCGTTCCCACCCGCAGGTCAACACGCTGCTGATCGACACGTACGATACCGAAGCAGCCGCTCTGAGCATCGTGCCGCTCGCCCGGAAGCTCGCGGCCGACGGCATCCACATCGGCGCCGTGCGCCTCGACAGCGGCGACCTCGGGACGCACGCGCGGCGCGTGCGCGAGATCCTCGATGCCGGCGGTCTCGGCTCGATCGAGATCTTCGCCAGCGGCGGTCTCGATGAATACTCGATTGCCGAGCTGGTCGCCTCAGGGGCACCGATCAACGGCTTTGGCGTCGGCACCCGCATGAACACCTCGGCCGACCAGCCCTACCTCGAATGCGTCTACAAGCTGCAGGAATACGGTGGCATCGCCCGTCGCAAGCGCTCCGAGGGCAAGGCCACCTGGCCGGGCCGCAAGCAGGTATGGCGCCGCTATGACGCCGATGGCCGCATGGCCCGCGACACCCTCACCCTCGAGCAGGATGCGCAACCCGGTGAGGCGCTGCTGAAGCCCGTCATGTCCGCCGGCCGGCGTCTGGCGCCCTCGCCGCCCCTGGCCGCGGTGCGCGCCTTCGCCGCCGAGGAACTGCGCCGACTGCCTGAGGCCCTGCGGGCGCTCACCCCCGAGACCGCCTACCCGGTGAGTGTCGCGCCGGCACTCGCCGCGCTGGCGCGAACCGTCGACGCGCAGACCCGCTGATCGCAACCGCCCGGCGCGATCGGCAGGCGCTCGAGGCGACCCCGGCGTACCGTCAGATGACCCGGTGACGCGCGAACTGCACGGCACCGCGCACCACGCGGTACACGAACCAGATCCACACCGGCACGAACACGACCGAAGCGAACCCGAACGGCGCACAGAATCCCGCCAGGATCGACCAGATGAGAAACAGGAACGAGGTGCGCAGTCGCCATTGACGATGACTCTGCAGTAGCGCATCGCGCCACGCGGCCGCATCCGGCCGCGTGTCCCGGTACACCTCGTACCAGATCGTGAAGACGAACAGCACCGCGCCGAGCGCGAGCGCCGCATACGCGCGCCGAGAATCGCGCGCCGCGAAATCGGCAGCGGGAGCCGCGAGCGCCGCATCGGCGCCGAGCGCCCCGATCATCGCCCGACTCTCCACCAACGCTCCTCACTCGTAATGACGCGACGCCAATAGAGCCTGTAGATCAGATAGGTCAGCACCGAGAGCGCCAGGAAGAGCCCGAGGATCCAGGGACCGAGGCGTGCGCGCTGCTGCTGATGCGGATGGGCCACCGCATACAGGAAGGTCACGATATCCCGTGCCGTCTGATCGAACTGGGCTTGAGTCATGCTCCCCTGAGTCAGCGGCTGAACGCCAACGGCCACCTGGGCCGGACTGCCGAAACGCAGACCCTCGACCATCACCGGTTTCTGCAGTCCTTGCATCGCGGCGAACACATCCGGCATCGCGACGTTGTATCGGACCGTATTGTTTACACCCGTCGGTCGTGACGGATCCACATAAAATGATGTGAGATAGGTATACAACCACGCGGCCGAACGCCGCTTGGCGATCACGGTCAGATCCGGCGGGGCGATCTTCACGTACGCCTCCATCATCGCCGGCGGCATGTTGCTCGTGATGGTGTCGTGGAAGTGACTGCCGTTCGTGCCGATCGTGGCGAGGAACTGCTCACGGCTCAGACCGAGCACTTTCGGCAGCGAGCTGTAACGCACGCCCTGCAGAGAATGGCAGGCGACGCACATATGCACCGTGTACAGCGCCCCGTTGCGCAGCGCCGCCTTATCCTGCAGGTTGACCGTGATCGGCCGCAGCGGCGGCGCAGTAGTGGCCACGGAGCCAAAGGCCGCGCCGCCGCCGGCCAGCACAACCGCGGCCAGCGCCGAGACGACGGGACGATGCCGGCGCGGAGAATATTTCTGTGTCATTGCATGAACCTGCCGAGATGAATTCGTCTGTGTTGCGTCCGTAGCCGGCGCGCCCCCTGAAAGGAGGCATGCCGGACTGTACTCAGTGGAAGATCCCGCCGGCGGTGAGCCGCTCGGGCAGTTTCTCCGCATCACGCGTCATGGCTGGGAAGGCGAGCGCACCGCCAAAGACCACCAGCAGGTACAGCGTCGGAATCCAGTCCGTGAGCAGCATCAGCCCCCAACCGTGTGCGTTGATCGAATACATCCACACGTCGATCAGCCACACCAGCGCCTCGGCGATCACCAGCCAGAGCACTTTGGCGCGTACCGAGCGCTGCCGATTGAAAAACGGCAGCACGAGGAAGGTCGCATAGAACACTTCGGTGACGTGCAGGCCGTACACCATGTTGTGCTCGGTCGCAAATCCATGCGCAATCCAGCCGAGCCAGAGGAACGAGGCGGCCATCATCAGCACGTTGAACTTGTAGAGCACCGAGCGGTAGCGGATCGAGCGGATCGGGTTTCGATCGAGCAGCGGCAGGAATGCAAGCAGCACGAACGAGCCGCCGAACGCCATGATCCCGTAGAGCTTATCCGGCACGCCGCGCAGCATCGCGTAGAACGGCAGGAAGAACCACAGCGGATGGATGTCCGCGGGCGTATGCAGGATGTTCGCCGGCGTGTAATTCAGCTTATCGAGCAGCAGACCCCAGCCAGCCGGGTTGTAGAACACGAACCAGAAAAAGACCACGAAGAACACGCTGACCCCGAACAGATCCTTCACCGTGTAGTACGGATGAAAGGGGATGCCGTCGCGCGGCCAGCCGGTTTCATTCACGTTGTCGTGGATTTCGACGCCATCGGGATTGTTCGAGCCGACCTGATGCAGCGCAATCAGATGCACGAGCACCAGCGCGAGCAGCAGCATCGGCATCAGAAACACGTGGAACACGAAGAATCGGTTCAAGGTCGGCAGATCGACGACGAACGAGCCGCGCATCCAGGTCGCGATCGGCTTGCCGATCACCGGCAGCGCGGTCACGAAGTTCGTCACCACCGCCGAGCCCCAGTACGACATCTGCCCCCAGGGCAGCAGGTACCCGAGGAACGCCTCGGCGGCGAGCGCCAGGTAGATGAAGATCCCGACCAGCCAGAGCAGCTCGCGCGGCTTCTTGTACGAGCCGTACATCACGGCCCGGTACATGTGCAGGTAGACCAGAAGGAAGAAGGCCGACGCACCGACGACGTGCATGTCGCGGATCAGCCAGCCCCAGCGCGAGTCGCGCTGGATGCCGCGCAGCACCGACCAGTACGCCAGGTGCGGGTTCGGCTGGTAGTGAATCGCGAGAAACAGCCCCGTCGCCAGCTGCATCACCAGCACCAGCATGGCGAGCGAGCCGAAGAAGTACCAGAGATTGAAGTTCTTCGGCGCCGGATAGCGCGCGACTTGGCTGCGCCACGTGGCGGAGATCGGCAGACGCTGATCGAACCAGCCGAACACACCGCTCGATTTAGATGGCTTGCTGTTGTTCATGGATTTGAAGACCTTGCAGTACGTACGTTGCCGCCGTGTCGGGGTGCCGCGGCGCGCGAGCGGCGCCGGCTCACCGCAGCGCATTCAGTGCGCCTTCGGCGCCCCCGTCGCGCCGTGCAACTGCGCATAAGCGGTGAAATTCTTCGGACCCGTGCCGAGCACCTGCTCGGGATTCAATGTCGCGAGGTAGGCGATGACCGCATTCTGCTCATCCGCCGTCATCGTCCGGGCGATGGTGTACATGACCTGACCTGGGCTGTTGGTCCGTCGGCCGCTCGCGAAGCGCTGCAGCTCCCCGAGCATGTACGGGGCATGCTGTCCGGCGAGCGCCGGTATCGCCATCGGACCGTTGCCCTCCCCGTTCAGGCCGTGGCAGGCCGCGCAGGCCGGAAGACCTTCGGCGGCAACCCCTTGCTCGTAGATGACTTTACCGAGCCGCAGCTGCTCCGGGGTCGCCGGCACCGGGACCGCAGCGGCATAGGTCCACATCGGCTTCAGCTGTGAGAAATACGCCGCGATCGCCTTAAGGTTCGCATGCGCAGGTGACGGTGGGATGGTCATGGCCATGCCGTTCATGACGCTCGATTTGCGCGCCCCGCTGCGGAAGTTCTCCAGCTGCTTCAGGATGTAGTTGTATCCCTGTCCAGCGAGATTCGGATGCGTCGGGCTCATGCCGATGCCATTCATGCCGTGACATGCGGCACACACGGCGAGCAGGGTCGCCCCCTGCGTTGCGGCGCCCGCCGGCGGCAGACCGTGGTAATCGTCCTTGCCGTACACCGGGGGGAGAATGGCAACGGCGATCAGGAGTGCGGCCAACGCGGATTTCATTGCGGTCGTTTCCTTCGTGGATGGATTGCGATGTGCAGCGCGGCGGCGCACTCACCAGATATCGGGCGTCCAGTTCTTCTTCGCCCCGGACGCGTCCACCTCGCCGATGCGAGCCACGGTCGCGGACTTCCAGAAGTACGGCGGGATCGGGATGTTCGAGGGTGCCGGGGAGCCCTCGAGCACGCGTGCGGAAAAGTCGTACATCGAGCCGTGGCAGGCGCAGTGAAATCCGCCCGGCCACCACGGCGTCAGGGTGTGCGGCGCGGGCCGGTACCCGGGAATGCACTGCATGTGGGTGCACAGCGCCACCGCAATGAAGTACTCCGGGCGAAGTGCCCGGTAGTTGCCGTTCACGAATTGGGCGGTCGGCTGCTGGTTCTGGGTACTGTGCGGATCCTTCAGCCGCTCAAGCAGCGAGGCGTCCTCGAGCGTCTTGAGCATCCAGGGCTCGCGCCTGAGGATCCAGATCGGTTTTTTCTTCCACTCGGCGAGAATCAGCTGCCCGGGCTCCATGCGGCTGACGTCGACTTCGATCGGCGCCCCGAGCGCCTCGACGGCCTTGCCGGGGTTCATGTTGTCGATCAACGCATCGGCCAGGAGCCCGACCGCACCGGCGCCGAGCACTCCGGCGGTGGAGATCAGAAAGTTCCGGCGCGCCTTGTCGGTCGGTGGCGCGGGCCGGATCGAATCCATGACCACGTCTTGTTGTGCCTGCTTCGCATCATCTCTCATGGCTTGCGCCTTTCTGCCGTCGGTTCTGCTGTACGGTGAGCTGCAATCGAGCCGGATCGAGACCGCCGTGCACGCACGGTCGGCTCCACCGGCTGCGCGCGCAGCGACGCGCCGCACCGGGTGGGCGGCGCCGCGCGGCGCGGCGGCCGGCCGTGCAGCGCGCCAGCGGGAGAAACAAATTGGGTTTTATCGACAAGAATCAGCACCCTCGGCATGCATCCCGGCCGCCGGTGCCGCCCGGCGCAGCGGTACTGCGTTCGGGCGTGACCATGGGCGCGTTCGATTCCATCTGCGTGCAGATGGTATCGGCCGCATCGCGTCACGCTCATACGTACTCACCGCAACGCCGACGGTGAAACTCTGATATTCGTCACCATGCAGCGCACCGGAGTGCAACTGCGCGAGGCAGTCGGCTTTGCCGTATAGTGCGCGCACCTTTTCACACGACAGAGTGCGATGGACTCGAGCGACTGGAGTGCGGCCGATTACGGCAGCCTGTTGAGTTATGACGCGGGCGCGGATCTGCTCGCCGGACGGATCATCCTGTTGAGCGGAGCGGCACAGGGCATCGGCCGTGCCGTTGCACTGCGCTATGCGCGTCATGGCGCGCAACTGGTCCTGCTCGACTGGGACCGCGCGGGGCTCGAGTCACTCGACGAGGAACTGACTGGCTTCGGGGCCGCTGAACCACTGCTGTGTCCTGCGGATCTGTCCGGTATCACGATCGCTGGTCTGCGCGAGATCGCTGCGCGCATCGATGAGCGCTTCGGGCGGCTCGACGGACTGCTCAACAACGCGGCCTGGATCGGCGCGCTGACGCCCTTCGAGCATTATCCGCCGGCGACCTGGACCAAGGTCATGAACATCAACCTGGCGGCGCCCTTCTTCCTCACCCAGTGGTGCATGCCGCTGCTGCACAAATCGCCCGATCCGGCCGTCGGCTTCTCTTTGCATGCGGCTGACCGGGCGTTCTGGGGCGGCTTCGCCATGGCCAAGGCCGCACAGGAAGCGCTGATCGGCGTGTTGGCCGACGAATATCACGCCGACGGCGCGCACCCGCTGCGCGTGTTCGGCATCGACACCGGAGCGGTCATGACCCCTGGGCGGCGCTTGCACTACCCCGGGGAACCCGGCGGTGCGCATCCGGCGCCCGATGAGGTCA
>JAJZSQ010000056.1 GCA_021849615.1 Pseudomonadota bacterium | reverse complement strand
CGGTAGGGTATGACGACGCGGGAATCTAGGTGCCGAGTCTTGCCTTAAAATTTTAAAAAACAATGACTTATAAACATTTTGCGACTGCTCCAAGCGGCGATCGGGTCTCGTGCCGGCGCGGCACGGCGGGGCGGGGCAGGTGACCGGGGGATGGCGATGACGGGCCAGACCCGGATCGGCGCCGATGGCCGGCGGCGCTGCGGCTGGTGCACCGTGACCCCGGAGTACACCGCCTACCACGATACCGAGTGGGGCTTCCCGGTGCTCGAGGATCGGCGGCTGTTCGAGAAGCTCAGTCTCGAAGGATTCCAGGCGGGCTTGAGCTGGCGGACCATCCTCGCCAAGCGTGAGCGCTTCCGTACGGTGTTTCATCACTTCGAGATCGAGCGGGTTGCCCGGTTGAGTGCGCGGGACGTCGAGCGGCTGCTGCGGGATCCCGGTATCGTGCGCCACCGCGGCAAAATCGAAGCGGTCATCCACAATGCCCGCTGTGCGCGCGAGCTGATCGGCCGCGAAGGTTCTCTGGCCGCGTTCATCTGGCGTTACCGTGCGGATCGCGCCCGGCGCGGCCCGAGCACGGCGTCGACCTCCCCGGAATCCGTGGCACTTTCGAAGGATCTGAAACGCCTGGGCTGGCGGTTCGTTGGCCCGACCACGATGTACGCCTTCATGCAGGCCACGGGAGTGGTGAACGATCATGCGACGGCCTGCGTGATCCGAGCCGAGGCCGAGCGCGCCCGGACTGTGTTCCCGCTGCCGGCGCCAGCGCGCCGGCCCCCTCGGCGGGGCACCTAACGGCTGGCGGATCCGGACCTGGGATCCAGGCCGCGCCGGATCGAGATACCCGTGCGTCTCGCCTGAAGCGCGATCGCATTCGGTGCCGACAGCTGGACTGTTCTCGAAGGGCTGACAGTCATTATTTTCGAGGATGTGGGCGGGGCAACCTTGCTGAGCGTGTACATCGGCACCCGAGTCCGCGGCGAGGCGGTGACGGTCATGCCGGACAGCATGGAGCAGGCGTGAAGCACCGCGCTCCTGAAGCTCGGCGAGTTCCTGTCGCCAGCGAACGTCGCTTGCGCGTCACCAGGACATCCTTATGCGCCCGCCGAGTTCTCTCGCAAGAGAGAGGACTCGACGAGACCATTGGGTAACACTACTCGCATCCTATGCAGCAGTCTGACTGCGGTTTTGACCGTGGTTGCGGTGCCGGATGCGCCGCTTATGACTCGCGAATGACCATTTTGTGTCACTGACGTGAAAAATTATCAACGTCGCCCGTGACTGAGTTCGCTTGATTGCGCGGATTGATTTGCTAACGTGCGTCCAGACGATGGACGCTTTGGCGCCCCTGCCGCGGCGGGCCGTCATCAGGAGTTGACTGCATATGCTGCCGACGATGAACCGACACTTCATGCTGGCGTCCGACTTCGATCAGACGCTGAGTTTCAACGATTCCGGCTTCGTGCTCGCCGAACTGCTCGGCGTCAGGGACTTCGAGGCGAAGGTCGCAGGGCTTGCGCGCAGCAATCTGGTCCAGCAGGGCGGGGAGCTCGCCTACTTGATCCGGCACGATCCGGACTTTCGCGGCGTCCGCCGCGAGCACCTGATCGAGGCCGGGCGGCGCGTACGGCTGAAGAATGCGCTGCCGGCGCTGGTCAGCGTGCTCGGCCAGGGGGTCGGTGCCGACCAGTTCTCGTTCTTCGTGGTGTCGGCGGCGCCGCGCGAAGTGGTGGTGTCGGCGCTCTCGGGCATCGTGCCGCCGGAACACATTCACGGCACCGAGTTCGAATACGACGCGGTCTCCGGAGAGGTCAGCAGCATCCGCCGCGTGGTCGCCGGTTACGGCAAGGTGGCTGTGCTCGATGAGCTCAGCCGCGAACACGACATCCACACGGATCGGATCATTTACGTCGGTGACGGCAGTTCCGACGTGCACGTCATGCTGCACGTCAACAATGGCGACGGCTTCACCATCGCGGTGTCGGAAAACCGGCAGCTCGCGCGCATCGCCCGTTGCACCGTACTCAGCGACAACGCCTGCAGCGTGCTGGTGCCGGTGTTCGATCAGGTGCTCGGGATGCGCACGGCGGACATCCGTCGGGTGCTCGAGGCGAACGGTCTGCGGCTCGAGGACTGGGAGAAGGCCCGTACGGATCGGGTGCTGCTGCGGGAGACGCCGGCGTCGCCGGCGGCGGCGTGAGCGCCGTGACGCTCGCACCGAACGAGTTGCTCGGGTGGACCGCGACCGGCGTGTTCGTCGCCTCGTACTTCTTCTCCGCACCGGCCCTGCTGCGCGGCCTGCAGATGGTGGGTGCCGCGCTGTGGATTCTTTATGGCGTCATGATTGGGGCCGCACCGGTCATCGTTGCAAATGTGCTGGTGTTCTCCGCAGCCGCCTGGACGCTCTTGCGGGCCCGGCTGCGTGCGACTGCGCCGAGAACGGCGCTGAACGCGGAACTCGCGCCCGAAGAGCTCGGGATCTGACGGGAGGGGTTGTCGACCCGTCGTTACTGCAGCTCTGAGGGCATCGCCGTGGCTGCCTCGCGGGCCGGCAGACGGCTGCGGCGCAGCACGCCGAGATAGTAGGCGATGTAGTAGCCGATGAAGGCCCCCGAAACGGCCAGCGTCAGCGGGCTCTCGTGGAAGGTGGCCGGGCTGACCCCGGCGGAGGGGAGCGAGGCGTCCGCTCTGAAGAGCATGAGATCGTAGACGAGCCGGATGAGGAACAGCGCCGTGACCGTCAGGCCGAGGTACGTGTGCGGGACGTAGAAGCGGCCCTCGTCCGTCGCTTCGAATTGTGTATGGCGCAGTGCGAACAGCGACAGCAGCGCGCCGCAGCCAGCGCCGGCGAGGACACCCGCGAGCGACCACGGCGCTCGAGCCGACATCGCGAGCAGCACGATCCCGAACACCGCGAGAATACCGATGCGCACGACCATCGGTCGCGGCCGCACGCGCTGGCGGCCAAAGGAGCGCCGTGTGCGCACGTAAACGCGCCAGAGCACGACCGCGACGATGAGTATCGGGATGATCATCTTTGAATGCATGGCGAGTCCACGTCCTCGGTGAGCGGAGGCGCGCCCCGCCGTGAGGGGAGCATACCCCTGTGCGCTGGGCGAATCAGCTGCCGTGACGGGCAGAGCGGGTGAGTCGCGGCGCCCGGGCGCACGGCCGCGCCGGTCGGCCCGTCAGCGTCGCCCGTTCTGGTGCGGGCGCCTGAGCAGCGCGATGTCCTTGGCCGGGATCTCGCACGACCAGCCGTGTGTACCGGCCAGATATCGCAGGGTGGCTTCGCGATAAAAGACGACGTGTGTCGGATCGCGCCGGTAGTGCCACTGGGCAAAGCGCGCATCGTCGGTCTGGAAACAGGTCATGACGGCGAGCCATCCGCCGGGGCGCACGCGCTCCATGAGCAGCGCGAAGGTCTGCGCAGGCCGGTGGAAGTGCTCGGCCGCTTCCGTGCAGGTCACGAAATCATAGTCGTGGCGCAGCGGTTCGGGATCCGGATTGAAGAACGGGTCGTAAAGGGCCACCGTATGTCCGGCCTCGCGCAGCAGTGCAGCAAGCGCGGGCGCCGGGCCGCAGCCGTAGTCGAGCCCGTGGGCGTCGGGTGCGAGTCGGATCAGCAGCGGGCCGGCGAGCTTGTGCAGGAAGCGGCGATACCCCTGATCATCCACCGCGTTACGGTGCTTGCAATACTCGGCGAATTCCACGTCGCGGGCGGGGTGCTGGCGAGGATCGAGGAAGCGAGCTGCACACCGTGCGCATCGCCAATAGTCTCGCCCGTCGACCGACAGCATCGCCTCAGGCGAGGCGGCGAGGCATACGGGGCACACCTGCGGCGCCCCGGGAGCCGCAGGTTCGCTGCCCTCGGGCCCTAGGTTCACGCACGCGTCCTTGGGGACTGCCTGTGATTGAACCTAATTAGGTACATTGCACGTCGTCCAGAAGGCGGTTGTGACGGGTCGGGCCGCGGCAGTTCGGCGGGTGAGGGCTCGGTCTGCCGCCAGGGGGCGCACAGTGCACACGATGCGAGGCGTCGAGCTCCCGAGTTACTCCCACTCGATGGTCGCGGGCGGCTTGCCGCTCACGTCGTACACGACACGGGAAATACCGTCCACCTCGTTCACGATGCGGCGGGAGACCAGGTCGAGAAACTCATACGGAAGCCGTGCCCAGTGCGCGGTCATGAAATCGATGGTCTCCACGGCGCGCAGCGCCACCACGAAATCGTAACGGCGTCCGTCGCCCATCACCCCCACGGAGCGCACCGGCAGAAACACCGCGAAGGCCTGGCTGGTGCGGTCGTAGAGATCGTGCCGGCGCAGCTCCTCGATGAAGATCGCATCCGCGCGGCGCAGCAGGTCTGCATACGACTTGTGCACCTCGCCGAGAATGCGCACCCCGAGTCCGGGGCCCGGGAAGGGGTGCCGGTAGACCATTTCGCGCGGCAGCCCGAGTTCGATGCCGAGCCGCCGCACCTCGTCCTTGAACAGTTCACGCAGCGGCTCAACGAGCTTCAGGTGCATCTTCTCCGGCAGCCCGCCGACGTTGTGATGCGACTTGATGACGTGCGCTTTACCGGTGCGTGCACCGGCCGACTCGATGACATCGGGGTAGATCGTACCCTGGGCGAGGAACTCGACGCCCGTGAGCTTGCGCGCCTCTTCGTCGAAGACCTCGACGAAGGTACGCCCGATGATCTTGCGCTTGGCCTCCGGGTCGGCGACGCCAGCGAGCGCGCTGAGAAATCGCTCTTCGGCATCGACGCGGATCACGCGCACGCCCAGGTGCTCAGCGAAGGTGGCCATGACCTGATCGCCTTCGCCGAGGCGCAGCAGGCCGTGATCGACGAACACGCAAACCAGCTGTGTGCCGATGGCGCGGTGCAGCAGGGCAGCGACGACGGAGGAGTCGACGCCGCCGGAGAGGCCGAGCAGCACGCTCCCGGTACCCACTTGCGCCCGGACCCGCGCGATGGCGTCGTCGATGATGTTCCCGGTGCTCCAGAGCGCCGCGCAGCCGCAGATCTCGCGCACGAAGCGCTCGAGCAGCCGTGCACCCTGGGGCGTGTGGGTGACCTCCGGGTGGAACTGCACTCCGTAAAAGTGCCGCTGTTCGTCGCACATGCCCGCGTAGGGGATGCTGCCGGTCGCGGCGAATCCGCTGAAGCCCGCGGGCAGCGCTTCGACGCGGTCGCCGTGGCTCATCCACACATCGAGCACGGGGCGGCGCTCTGCATCGCTCCGGTCTTCGATACCCTCGAGCAGCCGGCAGGGCGCCGTGAGGGTCACCTCGGCATAGCCGAACTCCCGCTCGGTGGAGCCGATGACCTGCCCGCCGAGCTGGTGGGCCATGGTCTGCATGCCGTAGCAGATGCCGAGTACCGGCACCCCGAGGGTGTAGACCAGCTCCGGAGCCCGGGGCGAGCCGGCAGCGACGACCGATTCCGGTCCGCCGGAGAGAATGACCCCGCGCGGCTTGAATGCCCGGACCTCCGCATCCGTGACGTCCCAGGGATGAATCTCGCAATACACGCCGAATTCACGCACGCGCCGCGCAATGAGCTGCGTGTACTGAGCGCCGAAGTCGAGGATCAGAATTCGGTCGGCGTGGATGTCCCGGTGTGGCGCGGCGGCCGGAGCAGATGTGTTCATGCCGTATGCGGCTTCGCCGCGGTTCTCGTCGATCGTATGCGGAGCATCAGCGTCAGGACACCCGGTAATTGGGCGCTTCCTTGGTGATCGAGACGTCGTGAACGTGGCTCTCGCGCATCCCGGCGGTGGTGACCCGCACGAACACCGGCCGGGTGCGCATCTCGGTGATGTCGCGGCTGCCGGTGTAGCCCATTGCCGCGCGCAGCCCGCCGGCGAGCTGCTGCAGGATGGCGACGACACTGCCTTTGTACGGCACACGCCCCTCGACGCCCTCGGGGACCAGCTTCTCGAGCTCGCTCGCCGCGTCCTGGAAGTAGCGATCGGCCGACCCGTGACGCTCGGCCATGGCGCCGAGGGAACCCATGCCACGATAGGACTTGTAGGAGGCGCCCTGGTACAGCTCCACTTCGCCCGGGGACTCCTCCGTGCCCGCGAACAGACTGCCGATCATGACCGTGTGCGCCCCGGCGACGATGGCCTTGGCGATGTCGCCGGAGAAGCGGATGCCGCCGTCGGCGATCAGTGGCACGTCGCTGTCGCGCAGCGCCTCGGCTACGTTGGACACGGCGGAGATCTGCGGAACGCCCACGCCCGCAACGATGCGCGTGGTACAGATCGATCCCGGTCCGATCCCGACCTTGACCGCATCCGCACCGGCATCGACCAATGCGCGCGCCGCTTCTGCGGTCGCGATGTTTCCGGCGATGACCTGCTGATCGGGCCAGCGCTTCTTGATCTGGGCTACGGTTTGGATGACGCCGCGTGAATGACCGTGCGCCGTATCGACGACTACCACATCGACGCCGGCCTCGCGCAGCGCAGCGACTCTGTCCAAGGTGTCGGCGGTGGTCCCGACGGCCGCGCCGACGCGCAGCCGGCCGCCCTCGTCCTTGCAGGCGCGCGGGAATTCCTTCGCCTTCTGGATGTCCTTCACGGTGATCATGCCGGCGAGTTCCTGCTCGCCGTTGACCACCAGCACCTTCTCGATGCGGTGCTTGTGCAGCAGCGCCAGCACTTCTTCTCTCGGCGTCGTTTCGCGCACCGTGATCAGGCGCTCCTTCGGCGTCATCACCGAGGACACCGGGGCATCGAGTTTCAGCTCGAAGCGCAGGTCGCGGTGCGTGACGATCCCGACGACCTTGCGACCGAGCACCACCGGTACTCCGGAGATGCCGCGGGCGTGCGTCAGATCGAGCACTTCGCGAATGGTCATCGTGGGCGGGACGGTGATCGGGTCCTTGATCAGGCCGCTTTCGAACTTCTTGACCCGGCCGACCTCGCGCGCCTGGGCCTCGATGCTCATGCTCTTGTGTACGATGCCGATGCCGCCTTCCTGAGCGATGGTGATCGCCAGGCGCGCCTCGGTCACGGTATCCATGGCCGCCGAGAGCAACGGCAGGTTCAGGCGGATGCGCCGCGTGAGCTGGGTGGACAGATCCACCTCGCGGGGCAGGATTTCAGAGTAGGCGGGGACGAGTAAGACGTCGTCGAACGTCAGGGCTTGTTCGAGAATTCGCATAGCTAATTCTACGCATCGGCAGCCCGCCGGTAAACCTCGGTGGTATGGTTCGCCCATGTCCAGCGCCGATGTCATGGGTGAGAGCGCCGCAGCGCCCACCCCCGCCGTATTCACCGTCGCCCGGCTGAACCGGGAAGTGCGCACGCTGCTCGAGCGGGGCCTCGGTGTGGTGTGGGTCGAGGGGGAGCTGTCCAATTTCGCCCAGCCCGCCTCGGGACACTGGTATTTCTCGCTCAAGGACCGCGAGGCGCAGGTGCGCTGCGCCATGTTCCGCATGCGGGCCTCTGGCGTCGCCTTCACCCCGAAGGCCGGGCAGCAGGTCCTGGCGCGCGGACGGGTGAGTCTGTACGAGCCGCGCGGGGACTATCAGCTCATCGTCGAGCACCTCGAGGAGGCAGGTGTCGGGGCACTGCAACGCGAATTCGAGCGGCTCAAAGCGAAGCTTGCCGCCGAGGGACTGTTCGCGCGCGAGGCGAAGCGGGCTCTGCCGCGTTTTCCCCGGCGCATCGGCGTGGTGACCTCGCCCACCGGGGCGGCGATCCGCGACGTGCTGCATATTCTGGCGCGGCGCTTCCCGCCGGCGGCAGTGCGCATCTATCCGGTTCCGGTACAGGGTGCGGCCGCCGCTCCGGCGATCGTCGACGCGCTCGCGCTCGCCTCTCAGCGGGCCGATTGCGACGTCCTCATCCTGGCCCGCGGCGGCGGCTCCCTCGAGGACCTGTGGGCCTTCAACGACGAGCGCGTGGCGCGCGCCATCCGCGCCTGCGCCGTGCCGCTTGTCAGCGGCGTGGGTCACGAGATCGACTTCACCATTGCCGATTTCGCCGCCGATGCACGGGCGCCGACCCCCTCGGGCGCCGCGGAGCTGGTCGCGCCGGACCGACAGGCGCTGCTCGAGGCGCTGGCGCGCACGGGCGCCCGCATGGGCGCGACCATGAATCGCGAGCTGCGCGCGGCCGTGGCGCGGTTCGACGCGGCGGCGGCGCGCCTGACCCGGGCCGATCCGGGGCTGCGGCTGGCCCATCAGGCGCAGCGCCTCGATGACCTGGAGCAGCGTCTGACGCTGGCGGTGCGCAGCGCGGTGCAGGAGGCCCGTCATCGTCTGACGCGCTGCGAGGCTAGGCTCCTGCCGCACTCCCCGCAGCGGCGCACCGGCGAGCTGCGGGCGCGCATCGATTCCCTCGCCGCACGGCTCGAGCGGCAGATGAGCGCGGAGCTGGCGCGGATGGAGCACCGGGTGATGCTCGCGCACCGCACGCTGCAGACGGCCAGTCCGCTGGCGACGCTCGCACGCGGGTTCGCCATCGTGACCCGCGCCGATGGTTCACTGCTGCGGGATGCGGCGTCCGCGAAGCCCGGGGAGCGGATTGAGGCGCGCCTCGCGAACGGGCGCCTTCAGGCTCAGGTCAGCCGCGTGCTCGGGTCTGAGGACGAGGGCTGACCGCCGTGCCGAGCGACATCGAGTTCATGCGGCTTGCGATCGAGCAGGCCGAACGGGCCGGCCGCGAGGGGGAGGTGCCGGTAGGGGCGGTGCTGGTGCGGGGTGAGGAGGTGATCGCGGCGGGCGCCAACCGTCCGATCGGCGCCCACGACCCGACGGCGCACGCAGAGATCGAAGCGCTGCGGGCCGGGGGACGCGAGCTCGGCAGTTATCGCCTGACCGATACGACGTTGTACGTCACGCTTGAGCCGTGCGCGATGTGCGCCGCGGCGATCGTGCACGCGCGAGTGCGGCGAGTGGTGTTCGGCGCCTGGGATCCGAAGGCCGGGGCGGCCGGCAGCATTCTGAATCTGTTCGCCGTGCCGGCGCTCAATCACCGGGTCGATGTGTTCGGCGGGGTGCTGATGCAGGAATGCGCAGCGCTGCTGCAGTCGTTTTTCGCCGCACGCCGCGCCTAGCGGCGCCGATCAACTGCCGGAGAGATTGGCGACCGGGGCGGTCGCATTCGCGTCGGCCGTCTGCACGAGCACGCCGCTTTCGGGCGCCCACTCGAGCAGGCGCAGGAATTCGCGCACGCGCGCCACATACTGGACCGGCTGCCAGCCTTGGGCGTAGCCGTACTTGGCCTGGTCGTACCAGCGCGGATCGGTCAGCAGCGGCAGGACCCGGCGCACGGCCGTCCAGGAGTCCGGGTTCTTGCCCATCCGCTGGGCCAGCACACGGGCGTCTTCGACGTGGCCAAACCCCACGTTATAGGAGGCGATCGCGAACCAGGTGCGGTCCGGCTCCGGAATGTGTTTCGGAATCATCTCGAGGACCTGCTTGAAATAGCGCGCGCCGGCGAAGATGTTGGCCTTCGCGTCGGCCCGATCCTCGACGCCCATCTCCTGGGCCGTATCCGACGTGAGCATCATCACCCCCGCCGCTCCGGTGGTGGAGATGGCCGCCGGGTTCCAGCGCGATTCCTGAAAGCCGATCGCGGCAAGCAGCCGCCACTCGAGGTGGTAGCGCTTGGCGGCCTCCTCGAACCACTTGCGGTACAGGGGCAGGCGCTGGACCAGATAGATCTGGAACAGGCGCGATCGCTCGTAGGGGAAATTGCCGGTATTGCCCGACTCGCGTTGCATCAGCGCGGCGAGCTGCCCCGAGGTGCGCAGCCCGCGGAAATAATGATTGACCGCATGCAGCAGGTCCGGGGCATCCGGGCGCACGACCCACTGGATCGGGCGCTTCTGCGGCAGCGCGAATGCCACGCGCACGTCCGGATACAAGTGGTGCGCGTACGCATAGGCGCGCCCATCGACCACGGCGTAGCCGACTTCGCCCGAGGCGACGTCCTGCAGCGGCGTATTGCCAGTCTCAGTCGCGGCCCATTGCAGGAACGGCGCGACGAGCCGCAGCTGGTTGAGGACCCCGACCTGCGGGCTGTGCGCGCGGACCACGAGCTTCGCATACTGCAACTGGGGCAGATTCTGCGGGGCCGGTTCGCCGTTGCGGTAAATCACCAGCTGCGGGACCTCGGCGTAGGGCGCAGAGGGTTCACCCACCTCACGCCACGCGGCGTCGGCGGTGATCTGGGCTGCGGCAATGTCGGCGCGTCCCGAGGCGAGGGCGGCGCGCAGCGCCGCCTCGTCAGGCAGGGAGACGATCTTCAATTTCACGCCGAGATCGTGCGCGAAATCCTTGGCCAGATCGTACTCCAGGCCCGTCGGACCCTTCGGTCCAATGTAATAGCAGGTGGGGAGATTCAGCGTCGCGACGCGCAATTCTCCCCGGGCGCGGATCCGTTCGAGCACCGTCTGGTTGCGCGAACTGTGCGCCAGAAGCGCCATGGCCGTGACCGCTGCCACTGTTCCCATCCTGAATGCGGTCCGTCCGAGGCGTGCATGGATGCGTCTTCGCGCCAAAACCGGACTCCACAGAGGCAAAAATATACAGCTATAATATCACCGACCCCGGGGAGAGGTACCGAAGCGGTCATAACGGCGCCGACTCGAAATCGGATGGTCGGGTAAAACCGGCACGTGGGTTCGAATCCCACCCTCTCCGCCAGTTCAAAAAGAACTGCGAATCAAAGGGTTGCATCTGGACTTGGTCCAGCATGTAACATAAAAACCCTTAAGATCATTTTAGGTCCGATCATGTTGTTCGCCCTCGGGCGTCATCCATGACTGGCCTTCGCGCCATGCTGGCCGCGGGCTGGGTGGCCGCCGGATGCACGTTTGCCGGTGTGCGCGCCACAGCGGCGCGGCCGGCGCAGGCGCTCGCTCACGGTGGGGCGTCACAACAACCAACAGCGTCGGTCGGGCAGGTGACGATTCAGGCGCTGCGCGATCGGCATGCGCTGCGCGCCGCAGTCGATCACTTTGTATTTCCCCGCTCGTGCTGTTCGGACACGATACTTACCCGCGCTGGGATCGGCCGATCTGTCCTCTGGTGGCTGGACTGCCGAAGAACGACGGCGATTTCATCCTGGCGCGCATCTCTCAAGCGGCGCGTGCGGCCGGTGCGTCGCTCGCCGGAAGGGGCTGCCACCCCGACCTGTTCGTCATGGTCACGTCCAGGCCGAAGTTGCTGTTGCGGCTGTGGTGGAAGGGGTCTCCTTGTTTTCCGTGCAATAACATACGGTAGGGAAAACCTATAGATTCAGCGGCGGAACCGGATTTCGCAGGTGTATTCAAGGACTTGCTGATGGCGGCGGGCCGGGTCTGTCGTGACGGTAAACGGGGAGGTCACGATGGACAGCTGGCACGCGACGTTTCTCGGTCTGCCGCACTTACCACGGGAGATCACGGCCTTCGAGCGGGAGGCCTTCTTTCAGTTCTCGGCTGCTGAGCGCCGAGTGATCGAAGGACGCCGGCGAACGGAGTTGAAGCTCGGGCTGGCGCTGCAGATCGGGTTCCTGCGCATGAGCGGATGGCTGCTGGATGCGGTGCGGATAGTGCCGCCGCGGCTGTGGCGGCATCTGGGTGAACAGTTTGCTGTTGCGGCCCCGGATCTGGCCTCGCTTCGGGCGATGTACCGGCGTGCGCCCACGCTGATTGAACATCAACAGCAGGCGTGCGAGACGCTTGGTTTCCGCTGGCTGACTGAGCACCAGCGGCGCGCGTTGGTGAGTGTGCTGCGCGGGGCGATCGTGCGTACCGACGACAGGCAACGGCTCCTGGGTTTCGCGCGGCGCTCGCTTTATGAGCACCGATTGCTCATCGTGCACGAGCGCCGACTACGTACCTTGATTTCTGTCGCCAGAGGCCAGCACGAAGCGGAGCTTGCCATGCAGATTGGCCGTTCGATCGAGCCGCACCTGCTCGAGCGATGGCGCACCGCGCTCACCGGAGCGCACAAGTCTGGCTGCAGCCTGCAAAGCTGGCTGTGGGCGGCACCTGCCAAACACTCTTCTCGTCAGATTGACGAGATGATCGAACGGATCGAGACGTTCTACGAGCTGCGCGCGCACGAGCATCTCGTGGAGTTTCCTGATGATCTATTGCGCCGGCACGCACGACGGCGGACGAGCCGGCCGCCCTCGGTGGGCACTCAGATCCGCGAGCCGGTGCGCAGTATCGAGTCCGCCTGCTTTCTGCGCTACGGCTTACTGATCGCAACCGACAGAGTGTTGCTGATGGTGCGGCGGCGGGTGGCGGAACTGTGGCGCACGGCCAGCGTCGGGGCGGATGCCACCTTGACCGATCCGGCGCGCCTTTACCAGGGACTGCTCGGAGAGCTGGGTGCGCTGGTGAGCAATCCGACGCTCTCAAGCGATGTCGTGCGCGAGCAACTCGGCACATTGCTGCAGGCGCACCGGGCCCGCCGTCCCCGCAGCCGTGCCGAAATCGTGCGCGAGCGATTGATCGCGGGCGTGCGGCCGGTGCTCACGCTGCTCAAGGCCCTCACCCGATTGCCGTGGCGGTCGAGTGCGCCGCATCCGGTGGTCGAGGCGATGCGTATCTTCCACGACCTGTATGAACATGACCTGCACCGGCTGCCGTGCCCGTTTGCCCCGCAGCTCGGTCGCGTCTGGCAGCGGGCACTGGCCGGCGAAGACCGCGAACGCGCCTTTGCCGCCGCCGAAGTGGCGACGCTGCTGAACGTGCGCCGGGCGTTGCGCAACGGGACCGTGTGGATCGAGCACAGTCGCGCGTTCCGAAGCCGTGAGAGACTCTTCATTGCCACCGAGTCCTGGCGCTCGCAGCGTCGCGCCCATTACCGCCGCCTGACCCTGCCCCAGGAGCCGGCAGCCTTCCTCGAGCCGCTGACCGAACGGGCCGAGGCGGCTTTGCAGGCCGTCGCCACCGCCGCGGCTGCCGGTGAGCTGCGCATCGAAGCCGAACTGCATCTCTCCCGACCGTGGCCGACGAGGATGACCCTGAGCTGGTGAAGCTGCGCGCCGCGCTCGACCGGCGTATCGGGGAGGCGCAGCTGCCGGAGATCATCCTGGGCGTTGATGCCGAGGTGCGCTTCAGCTGGATCATGCTCGGGAGAGAGCCGCGTTCGGCGAGCGAGCTGCTGATGGTCTACGCCGGCGTCCTCGCGCATGGCACGGCGTTGTCCGCTGCGGAGACTGCACGCATGATCCCGCAACTGGGCGCCCCGGCGGTGCGCCAAGCCATGCGCTGGGCCTCCGATGAACGTCGACTCGCCGAGGCCCACCGTGCCGTGCTGTCCTTCATGCATCGGCATCCGATCTGCGCGACCTGGGGCCGCCCGGATCTGGCCTCCTCCGACATGATGAGCCTGGAGACGGCCAAGCGCGTGTGGCAGGCTCGGCCGGAGCCGCGCCGGCAGACCCCCTCGATCGGCATCTACTCGCACGTGCGCGACCGCTGGGGTATCTTTCACGCCCAGACTCTGGTGCTCAACGAGCAACGCCAGGCGGGAGCTGCCATCGAAGGCGTCATGCGCCACGAGGAACTCGAGATCGCACAGCTCGCCGTGGATACCCATGGGTACACGGATTTCGCCATGGCCCTGGCGAAGCTCTTGGGGTTTGATCTGTGCCCGCGCTTGAAGGCGCTGAAGGATCGGCATTTGTTTGTGCCGCGCGGCACGGAAGTTCCAGAGAAACTCCGCCCGATCTGCCGCGCCATCATCGATGTGATGAGTTGGTGCACGCGCACCACGAGCACATCCTCGTAGTGTGAGCGGTTGAAGATCACGGCCGCACCGCGCGCCGGCGCCACGCGGTGCGCTCGCCAGAGGAAATCGTGCGCCGCCTCCTCGGGGGAGGGCCTGCGGAGATGCGCGACCCGGCAGCCCTGCGGGTTCATCGCCGCGGGCACGTAGTTGATGATGCCGTCCTTGCCGCTGGTGTCCATCGCCTGCAGACAGATCAGCAAGGAGCGGCGGCCCTCGGTGTACAGCAGTTCCTGCAGGACGCGCAGCCGCTGACTGTAGTGCTCGATCTCGGCCGCCGCGGCGCTGTGCGCCTCGTGGTGGCCTTTGAACGCCGGATCGAACTCGGCGCGTTTTCACCGGCGAGCCCGGCTCGATCTTGAACTGCGGCGGATAACTCATCGCCTCACCGATACACCCTGCGCGGGCCGGTGTCGATACGCGTAGATCACAGCGCCGCCGAGCGGCTCATCGCAAAGGCTCCGGTGCGCTCAGCGCTCGCACACCCGGCGGGCGATCCACTTCATCATCTGGCGCATCGCCTGCATCCGTTCGATCTCGCCCGGATGCTCGTGGCTGCAGGCATGCAGCCACAGAATCTGCTCGTCGTGGACCTGCTGGGCCTGCAGAAAGTGGCTGATCGGACAGGCGGCGAGCGCGCCCGGCTGCTGCACGTGCAGCGGGTCGTGCATCACCCGCCACTGATAGGCGAGCGCGCCGAGCCAGCTGCTGAGTGTGCGGCCGTCGCCGCGGCGAAACGGCCGCTGCTCAAGCCACTGGGCCAGCGCCTGCGGCGGCATCGGCCGCCCGAGCCCGTAGCCTTGCCCGAAGCGGCAGCCGAGCACGATCGCCGCCTCGATGATGGCGGCATCCTCCAGTCCCTCGGCCACCACCTCGCGCTCGAGGTCTTCCCCGATCTGCACCACGGTGCGGATCAGGCTCAACGCCTTGATCGGGTCGCGCGCCAGGTCCTTGATGATGTTCTGGTCGACCTTGATCACGTCGAACGGCAGATCCGCCAGGCGTTTCAGATTGCTGAAGCCCGAACCGAGATCGTCCATGGCAATCTTCACGCCCACCGCCGCGAGTCGAGTGATGGCCTCGTCCACCAGAGCCGCCTCGAGCGCCTGGCTTTCCAACACCTCGAGCGTCAGGTGCTGCGGGGCCACCTGCGCCTCGCGCAGCGCCTCCTCCACCCAGCGCGCGCAGTCCGGATGCACCAGGGAGCTCGGTGCCAGGTTGATCGAGAGAGAGAGCGGCAGCTGCGCCTCGCGCCAGCTGCGCAAGTACGCGAGCGAGAGCCTCAATCCCTGGCGCAGGAGCGCATCGAGATCGCTCTCCCCGAGCACCGGCAGAAACTGCGCCGGGCTCAGCAACTGCTCATCGCCGCCGCGCAGACGTGCCAGCGCCTCGACCTTCACCAGCGCCCCATCGCGCAGATCGACGACGGGCTGAACCCACATTTCCACCCCGCCGCTGTAGAGCAGGGAGCGGATCTGCGTCGCGTGAGTGCTGTCGATCGCCAGATCCCGGCTCTGCGAGGCGCGCGTCATCTGATCCCAGCGATTCTGCAGCGACAGCCGCCAGGTCTGCATCCAACCGGAGGAGAACTGATGCGGATACGCCCCATAGATCAGCAGCACCGCGTGAATTGCGCCATGACGGTGCACCGGAATGGCCACGCCGCTGCGGATGCCGAACTCCTGCAGCAGCGCCGTCCAGGGTTCGAGGCGCGCATCGCGCCAGTAGGCAGCCGTTTCCTGCTGGCTATCGCTCATCCAGGTCGAGGAAACCAACCCTCGGCCACGGGCATCCCGGGGATCGAGCACCGGGTACAACTGGCGCTCGCGGTGCGCCGCAACCAGCGCCTCCGCATGCCGCCCGGCGGCGCGCTCGATGACCAGCCGGTTCTGGGCATCGGGCCGGAACACCACCGCTGCGCGTACGCCGGGTAAATCCGCCACCGCGTTCAGCTCGCTCTGCATCCAATCGGCCGCGAGCGCCCGACCGTCCATCGGCCGCGACAGCAGAGTCTGGTATTGATCGAGCACGGACTGAATTGCCTGCAGCTGGCTCTCGACATCCAGCTGCAGCCGGGCCTCCGCGGCGCGCAGCGTCCGGTAGCGCGTCCGGGCGGTGAGCAGCGCCGCATCCAGGTGAGTGCGCAGCAGATCCCGGTAAAGACCCATGATGCGGGTCATCCAGGCAGCTGACACCCCGATCAGGGCATGCACGACACCGAGCTGCTCAGCCCGGGCGTGCACGTGCTGCCTGGTCGCCTCGGCATTGAGCAGTTCGCGAACGTGGTCAGCCTGCTTGCGTGCGAGCGACTTTAACTCCTCCGGCGAAAGGCATTTGAGAATGGCGGCGGTCTCCGGATGGGAATGCAGCTCG
>JAJZSQ010000206.1 GCA_021849615.1 Pseudomonadota bacterium | reverse complement strand
CGCTACATGGTGCCGTCGCGGTTGATCGGGCGGCAGCTGACCGTGCGTGTGCACGCCGACATCGTGGAGCTGGAGTACCGGGGCGCGCAAGTGACGGTGCTCGAGCGGCTCATCGGCGCCGAGCGTGTGGTTAGCGACAATTAGAACTTTCGGGTAGTTGTCGTACGACGATGGTCGTAATTGATGCGGCTGGTAATTGACGCCGGCTGGGTCGAGACGGTGGCGACGACAATTAGAATTTTCGGGTCTGAGCCCCTCACGGCGGTCTTGTTTAGGCTCTCCCTCGGGACATCCCCGGGGGACGAGCGTGATCACAGACCAGCAAGTGAGGCGACTGATGAAGCGATTACAAGATGGCAATCCCTTGGGCCGGGCGGCGGCGAACGCCGGGATGAGCGAGCCGACGGCCCGCAAATACGCACGCTCAGGGCTGATGCCCTCGGCGAGGAAGGCGCCACGGACGTGGCGGACGCGGCTGGACCCCTACGAAGAGGTCTGGCCGCAGATCGAGGGGTGGCTGAAGCTCGACGGGGGGCTTGAGGCGAAGACGATCTGGACGGCGCTGAACGAGCGTCAGCCCGGACGGTTCTCCGCGGGCCAGCTGCGGACCCTGCAGCGCCGGGTGCATGCCTGGCGGACGCAGTCCGGGCCACCGAAGGAGGTGTTCTTCCCCCAGGTGCATCAGCCTGCTGAGCAGGGCCAATCGGACTTCACCGACATGCGCGAGCTCGAGGTCACGATTGCGGGAGAGCCGTTTGCGCATCTGCTGTACCACTTCGTGCTGACGTACTCGAACTGGGAGTGGGTGGCGATCTGTCCGAGCGAGAGCTTCGAGTCCCTGAGCGCAGGGTTGCAGGGGGCGTTGTGGAAGCTCGGGGGAGTGCCCGAAGAACACCGCACCGACAATCTCTCGGCCGCGACGCACGAGCTGCACGAGAGCCGCGGCCGGGACTTCACCAAGCGCTACCAACAGCTCCTGGGCCACTATGGGCTGCGCGGCTCGCGCAACTTCCCCGGCAATGCCCACGAGAACGGCGACGTCGAGTCCGCCAACGGCCACCTCAAAAGTGCGATCGATCAGCGTCTGCGGTTGCGTGCATCACGGGACTTCCCCAGCAAGGACAGCTATGCGGCCTTCCTCGAGGAGTGCGTGGCGAGGCGCAATGCGACCCGCGCCGAGCGGTTCGCCGAGGAGCGTGGACACTTGCGTCCCTTGCCGCCACGGGCCCTGCCGGCGTACCGGGAGCTGTACGCCCGGGTCTCGCGCAACAGCGTGATCCGTGTCGGGGAGCGGCGCTACATGGTGCCGTCGCGGTTGATCGGGCGGCAGCTGACCGTGCGTGTGCACGCCGACATCGTGGAGCTGGAGTACCGGGGCGCGCAAGTGACGGTGCTCGAGCGGCTCATCGGCGCCGAGCGTGAGCACATCGACTACCGGCACATCATCCACTCCCTGGTGCGCAAACCCGGCGCGTTCCGCCGCTACGCCTATCGCGAAGCGCTGTATCCGACCCTTGAGTTCCGCCGCGCCTACGATGCGCTGGTGGCCGAGGAGAGTGCCCGGGCGGACTTCGAGTACGTGCGCATCCTGCACCTGGCCGCCCGGGATGGCGAGCGGGCGGTCGAGGCGGCCCTCGCAGCGTTGCGTGCCGAAGGCCTCGTGCCGCGCTACGAAGCGGTGCGCGAGAAGGTGCGCGGTCCGCGCACCGGCACCGGGGTACCGGATGTGCGCATCCCGCCGCCCGACCTGAGCTGCTACGATCGGCTGCTCGCTTCCCACAACACGGATGCGGGGGTGAGTCCATGAGTGCCGTCGCTGTGCGCGAAGAGGTCCTGCAGCTGCGCCTGAGGGGTCTGCGGCTGCCGGCGTTCCTCGCCCACTATGCCCCGCTCGCCGAGCGCGCGATCGCCGAGGGCTGGGGGCCGATCGAGTATCTCTCGGAACTGGTGGACGTGGAGGTGGCGGAACGGTCTGACCGGCGGCTCAAGCGCCTTCTGGATGAGGCCGAGCTGCCCGCCGGCAAGACCCTCACCGCCCTGGAGTTGGCGCGCTATCCGCCGCCGATGCGCGCACAGATCCAGGAGCTGTGCCGCGGCCAGTTCCTCACCGAGGCCATCAACGTCTGCCTGGTCGGCAAGCCCGGGACGGGCAAATCCCACGTGATGGCCGCCATCGGCCGCGCCTTGGTTGAGCGCGGCTCGAGCGTTCACTACACCACCGTGGCCGCTCTGGTCGAGAAGCTGCTGGCCGCCAAACGCGATCTGCGCCTCGCGCGTGAACTCAAGCGCCTGGATCGCTTCGAGTGCCTGGCCCTCGATGACATCGGATACGTTCAGCAGGACCGAGCGGAGATGGAGGTGCTCTTTACGCTGTTGGCTGAGAGGTACGAACGAAAGAGCGTGATGATCACATCCAACTTGGTGTTCTCGCAATGGGATCAGATCTTCAAGGATCCCATGACCACCGCCGCCGCGATCGATCGGGTCGTGCACCACGCCGCCGTGCTCGAGTTCACCGGGCCGAGCTACCGAGCCGAACAGGCCGAGCGACGTGCGCAGACCGCTGCCAAGGCGCAACGAACACGGACGGCAACATCGTGAGTATCCATCAAGACCTTCTGCCTGGCCGGTGGCCAGTCAGACCGCGCTTCGGCTTCGCCGTCGCGCGGAAGATGAAGGAGATAGTAATGGATACCGGAAGAAGACCACAGAGCCGGTGTCTAGCGCACCAGTCTCAGTGAAGGTGGACCGCCGACGAGGGGAATGACCCGAAAGAAATTATTGTCGCGTACGAAAGAAATAGTTGACGTCAGCCATTTGCAGGTCGCCGTCCCGGGATTCAGTCTGCGGGAGAGGTACTCGCCCATTGCGCCGGGATGATTGCAGGAGGTCTCGTTCATCGGCAACCACGTGCGCCAAGTCCGAATCGGCGATGCGGATTCCAATGCGTGCAGCCTGCCGTGCCGCCCTTTCGCGAAATT
>JAJZSQ010000205.1 GCA_021849615.1 Pseudomonadota bacterium | reverse complement strand
GATGCCGATCGCCATCAGCGCCCACACCGACAGCGCCTGCTTCAGCCGCTCGGCGCCTGCTCGCTCGGGCGCGACCACGGGGTGGACCGCGAACAGCTGGCGCAGCAGCGGATGGCGCGCCGCGCCCGGCGTGTCGCTTTCGGTGGCGTCATTCATGATCCCGGCAACCCCCGCGAACAAAATTTATGGCGGCAAGTTTCGCATAGATGGGCCGGGACTGCCCGCGGCCCCGGTGGGGCAGACCGCCCCGTGGCGCCGGGGCCCGTGCTACGATTGCCGGCCCCGCCCGGTAACTGAAGGGCCCGGGCCGCTCATCCGAATCGATCCGAGGAGTCCGCATCATGTCCAGCGCCGCCGCCCCGAAGCTCGTTCCCCCTGCCGCGGGCGCCAAGATCACCATCCGCGACGGCCAGCTCACCGTCCCGGAGAATCCGATCATCCCGTTCATCGAGGGCGACGGCACCGGCCCGGACATCTGGCGCGCTGCGGTGCGCGTCATCGACGCCGCGGTGCACAAGGCCTACGCTGGCAAACGCAAAATCCACTGGATGGAGGTGTACGCCGGGGAAAAGGCGTTCAAGCAATTCAACACCTGGCTGCCCGAGGAGACGGTGGCGGCCTGCCGCGATTACCTGGTGTCGATCAAAGGACCGCTCACGACCCCGATCGGCGGCGGCATCCGCTCGCTGAACGTGGCGCTGCGCCAGATGCTCGATCTGTACGTCTGTCTGCGCCCGGTGCGCTGGTTCAAGGGCGTGCCCTCGCCGGTCAAGCGCCCCGACCAGGTGGACATGGTGATCTTCCGCGAGAACACCGAGGACATCTACGCGGGCATCGAGTTCGAGAACGGCACGGAAGAGAACACTCAGTTCCTGGCCCTGCTGAAGCAGCACTTCCCCAAGGCGTTCGCCAAGATCCGCTTCCCGGAGTCCTCGGGCATCGGCTTGAAGCCGGTCTCGCGCGAGGGCTCCGAGCGGCTCGTGCGCTCGGCGATCGAGTACGCCATCGCCAATCAGCGGCGCAGCCTCACGCTGGTGCACAAGGGCAATATCCAGAAGTTCACCGAAGGCGCATTCCGCAACTGGGGCTACCAGCTCGCCGAGCGGGAATTCCCCGAGCAGACCTACACCTGGGAGCAGTGGGAGCGCACCAAGGCCGCCCAGGGCGAGAAAGCCGCCAACGCCGAGATGGACGCCGCCAAGCAGGCCGGCAAGATCATCGTCAAGGATGCGATCGCCGACATCACGCTGCAGCAGGTGCTCACCCGCCCGACGGAATTCGACGTCATCGCGACACTGAACCTCAACGGTGATTACCTCTCCGATGCGCTCGCCGCCCAGGTCGGCGGCATCGGCATCGCACCGGGCGGCAACATCAATTACCTCACCGGGCATGCGGTCTTCGAGGCCACGCACGGCACGGCGCCGAAGTACGCCAACCTCGACAAGGTGAACCCGGGTTCGGTGCTGCTCTCCGGGGAGATGATGCTGCGCTACATGGGCTGGACCGAGGCCGCCGACGCCATCATCGCCGCGATGGACAGGACCATCGGCCAGAAGACGGTCACGTACGACTTCGCGCGCCTGATGGACGGAGCGACCGAGGTGTCGACGTCCGCGTTCGGCGATGCGCTGATCCGCAACCTCTGAGGCCCGCAGCAGGAGCGCGGTCATCGAGCGCACGGCGGCCATATTCGACTGGGCGCGCAAGGTGCGCGCGCTCGCGCAGAATGGCCTGACGTTCACCCGCGACCCGTTCGACCGCGAGCGCTACCGGGAACTGCAGCGCCTCGCGGCCGAACTGCTCGCCGGGGAGCTCAAGATCCCGCCGGAGCGGGCTGAGGCGCTCTGGAGCGGCGAGGAGGGCTACGCGACGCCCAAGGTGGATGTGCGCGGCGGCGTCTTCTCGGGCGATCGGGTGCTGCTGGTGCGCGAGCGCGCCGACGGGAAGTGGACGCTGCCCGGCGGCTGGGTGGACGTGAACGACTCGCCCGCCGCGGCGGTGGAGCGTGAGATCCGCGAGGAATCCGGCTACGAGGCGCGGGCCGTCAAGCTCGCCGCCCTGATCGACCGGCGCAGACACCCGCATCCCCCGAGCGTGCACCACATCTACAAGCTGATGTTCGTGTGCGAGCTGACCGGCGGGCAGGCCTCGACCAGCAGCGAAACCGATGCCGTCGGGTTCTTTCCGGTGGCGACGCTGCCGGAGCTGTCCACCGGCCGTGTGCTCGCCCCGCAGATCGTGCGGCTCTACGAGCATCATCGGCATCGGGACCTGCCGGCGGAGTTCGACTAGCGATGCGCGGCCATTGATCGGCCCGCACCGCCCGGTAGACTCGTTCCCATGAACCGCATTCTCGTCGTGCTCGGAGTGGTGCTGATCGTGCTCGGCCTCGTCTGGCCGTGGGTACGGCGGTTGCCGTTGTTCAAACTGCCGGGCGACATCGTCATCGAACGGCCCGGCTTCCAGTTCTTCTTTCCGCTCACCACCATGCTGCTGGTGAGTCTCGCAATCTCCATCATCGCGTGGATCCTGCGCCGCTGAGGCGGCGCAAGCTCAGGCACCGGCGCGCGCAAGACGGTGCGCGAACGCGCCGAGCCGCTCGGCGGCCGCATCGAGAGTTGCCTCTCGCTTCGCGATACACAGGCGCACGCACGTGAGCGGCGGCGGCGCGGCGTAGAACGGTGACAGCGGGATCGAGGCAACCCCCGCCTCGGTCAGCAGCCGCTCGGCGAATGCGACGTCGCCCGGTGGCGCGAGGGCCGAGAAATCGAGCAACTGGAAGAACGTGCCGGCCGCCGGCGGCAATCGCAGCGCACACCCGCCGAGCGCGGCGCTCAGCCGGTCGCGCCGGGCCTGAAAGAACCCGGGCAGATCCACACCGGTGTCCGGGCGCTCATCGAGGTAGCGCGCGATCGCCTCCTGCAGCGGATGCGCGATGCTGAACGTGTTGAACTGGTGGACCTTGCGCAGCTCCGCGGTGAGCGCCGGCGGGGCGATGCCGTAGCCGACGCGCACGCCCGTCGC
>JAJZSQ010000055.1 GCA_021849615.1 Pseudomonadota bacterium | reverse complement strand
GATGTAGTCGCCGTTTCGTAAGCCCTCTACAGCACCACCCGGTCCGAGCTTCAGCGGTAGCACCACCCGCTCCCCGTTAGGCAGGATGCGCGTGATGGTGGCCGAGGCCAGGTCGGCGTTCGGCTTAAGCCCTCCGGCGAGGGCCACGATCTGCGCCGGCCGCGTTTCGTTCCTGACTTCATAGACCGCAGGCCGCTGCACCTCGCCGTCGATCGCCACCGTCCGACCCACAGGCGGAACGAAGACGACGTCGCCCTGCAGCAGCTTGGCGTCATGACGGGTGCTGCCGTGAATCAGCAGGTTGTACAGGTCCAGCGTGTCGATGACCTGGCCGTCGCGGATCAGCTGCACGCGGCGCAACGAGCCGGTCTTGCTGATGCCGCCCGCCGCGTACAGCGCCGAGGTCATGGTCGCGAGTCCGCTGACCGTGTAGACCCCGGGCCGGAACGCATCGCCCATCACGAACACCTGAATCGCTCGCGTCTGAGCCATCGTGACGCTGGCGTGCACCCCGATCATCTGGTGGGCGACGCGGGACTCGATTTGCGCCTGGACGGTGCTGAAGAGCTGCCCGCCGACCGAGATGGGCCCCAGCTGCGGGAAATTGATCTGTCCGTTGCGACCGACCGTCAGCTGGTAGTTGCGGTTCTGATTTCCATAGAGCTGTACCTCGATCGAATCGCCGGGACCAACCTGGTAGTTCGACGGCACCGGGACGCTCGAGAGCGGGCTCAGGGTGGAAAACGTGGACGCCTCTTGCTGGAAGATGTCGTAGCCGAAAGGCTTCAGCGCCCGCTCACCCGTGCGTTCCAAGGGCAAGAAAGTGAGGCGGACTTGAAGATTCTGCAGGGCCGGCACCACAGAGAGACGCAGCGTCGCATCGGCGGGAGTGAGTCCCAGCAGGCTGATTGGGGCAAGCCCCGGCAAATCCAGAGTGCCGTTACGCGTCAGCTGGTAGGGATTGTGATCTCGGATCGCTTGCATCAGGTCGTTGATCTGCGCTCGCGCGGAAGGACTCAAATCCATGAGGGCCGTCGGAATCTCCTGCACCGCCTCCGACGAGAGTCCATTGGTCGTGGGCGGGATGTTCGCAATCGGAATATTCAGTGCGCCCGCGCCGGCAGATCCGTTCTGTAGCGCACTTAGCGACGTCGGTTGGGCTGCTAGTCCGGCGGACGTCGCTTGCAACTGTGGGGAGATCGACCCCGGAGCCGGCGGCAGGTGCACGCCGATCTGCACGATCACCCAGTCGCCCCCCTTCAATTGCGGGCTCGCCGACACACTTCTTGTCAGCGCCTGACGCTTCGACTGGACCGCCTGCTGCTGCTCGAGCTGCTGCAGTTCACTCTGCGTCATCAGCCCGGACGGCTGCAGAAGCGATCCACCGTACCCGGCACCGCCAGCGCCGATCCGGCTCATGATCGCCTGCTGCTGCGACGAGGAGAGGCTGTGCAGCAGTGCCAGACCGGTCGCTGAATTCAGCGCCGACTGTGCGAACGATACGGTGGAAAACGCAGAGCCCAGAAGGAGGAGCAGTGAACCGGCCAGCGGTCCGAGACGTCGCAGCAAGCGCATTAAATACCCTTTTTCGCCAGTGCCCAGCGCACGGTCGGCCCCGGATGTCCGTCGGATGCCCAAGCGTAAAAGCCCCGGTCGGCCCGTGCTAAAGGGCGGATTGTAGCGAGGTACGGCGCCTAGGGGGAGCTGAATTGCCGCGCTGATTTTGGTGCCGCGACGTCAACCGGCCCGCGCGTCCGCCGTTATTCGCGCGCACACGACTCGCCCCAGGGCGAGCGCGGCCGTGAGTCCGGGCGATTCGATGCCGTAGAGCCCGATCAGGCCCGGCAGACCGTGCTCGGCGGGACCCTGGAGGCAGAAGTCCGCACCGTCGGCGCCGGGACCTGCGAGCTTCGGCCGGATCCCGGCAAACGCCGGCTGCAGAGCCCCGTCCGGCAGTCCCGGCCAGTAGCGCCGAATGGCCTCATAGAAACGGCCCGCTCGAACCGGGTCGACCCGGTAATCCACAGCGCTCACCCACTCGACGTCCGGACCGAAGCGCACGCGACCCTCCAAATCTAGGGTGAGATGCACGCCGAGTCCGCCAGGTTCCGGAACCGGGTAGATGAGGTGCGAAAAAGTGTGGCGGCCGCTCAAACTGAAATAGCTTCCCTTCGCGTAGTGCAGCGGTGGGATGCGCGCCTCGGGAACGCCGAGGCCCCGCGCAACCGACTGTGCACCGAGTCCAGCGCAATTGATGACCTGGGATGCTGTAAGGCGTTCCTCCTGCGCGCCGATGCCGATGCGCAGCCGCCAGGCGCCCTCGCGCCACTGCCCGCCCAGCACTCGTGCCCGACAGACGACGACACCGCCCGCGCGCTCGATGTCGCCCAGCAACGACAGCATCAGGCCGTGGCTATCGACGATGCCGGTGGAGGGTGAGTACAGCGCCGCGGTGCAGCGCACGGTGGGTTCGAGATCTGCGACCTCAGAGGGCTCGAGCCGGTGCAGATCCTGTACGCCGTTGGCGCGAGCGGACGCCTCAATCGCGTCCAGCTGCGCAAGCTGCGTCGGGTCCGTGGCGAGAATGAGCTTTCCGCACCGACGGTGGCCGACGCCACGTTCGGCGCAATACGCGTAGAGCGCTCGCCGGCCCTCCACGCACCCTCGTCCCTTCAGCGACCCCGGGGGATAATAGAGTCCGGCGTGAATCACCTCGCTGCTGCGGGCGCTGATCCCAGTGCCGATCGACCCTTCCGCTTCGAGCACCAGGACCTCATGGCCGGATTCGGCGAGCGCACGGGCAACGGCGAGCCCCACGACGCCTGCGCCGATCACGACACACTCGGTGCGCTCACTCATGGCGGCACAGCCGGATCCATCGCGCGCCAACGCGCGCGTGACGCAGCGCTCGGTACTTCAAGAGGGCCACCACCACCGCAGCAGCCCGCCACGCTTCGTGCTGCCGTCGCCTGGCATCAGCGACTCGCGCCTGTGCAGGGGTTTCAGGCTCATGGGTACCCGGCGCCGCTGCGAACCGGAGCGCCCCGCCATCGTTCACGCCGTAACGACTTGTGGGCTATCCATGGGTTCCGAGCCACAGCGGATGGTTGCACGGCCGGCGCCGTTATCGGCTCTCAGGACCGCGACTCAGCGTCGTTCTCGAGCATCGCCAAGGCCCGCTGGCATGCGGCATCGAGCCGGTCCAAATCGGCCACCGCCCGCTCAACCGCTCTGAGATCCATCTCATCGTACGCATGGCGCAGGTGATTGCCAAATCCGCGAATGGCCCCCCCGAGGAATCGTCGGCTCGTGCATCTCGGCCAGTGCGCCCAGTTTGATTGCAGCCTCGGATATTTCAAGAAAGCACATCCGGATCGCGTCGTAGACGACCCCCTGATCCGTCAACACGCGCTCGAGCCCACCGCCTGAGGTCAGATACTCCCGGATCTTGGCCACGTTGTGTCGGATGTCTCGGTAGCGAATCGCGGGTTTCGAGCTCGTCACGTTCAAAACACAGCGATGGCGTCGCGGCTGATCGCTTCCCCGAACTCGCGGCGCCGCACAGGCATTATCACGACATCCACGCTGCGGCGCAGCGCCGTGGCGAGCATCTGCTGAAGATGCTCGATGAACATGATGAATTGGAATCCATCGGGTGCGGCGCCAGGGGCCAAGTCGAGCGCCAGATCTACATCGGAACTCGCCGTATCTTCGCCGCGCGCCACCGAGCCGAATACCGATACGTGCGCAACACCTGCGGCCTGCAACTGCGGCTGAAGCTCACGCAGCGTACAGAAGATCGGATTGCGCTCATCGAGGATCCGCCGTTCCATGCGTCCAATACTATCATGCGCGCCCGAGGGGACCGCGGCGCTGCTGGAGAGCGGCTGCGCGGCCGGTGGTTGTGGGAGTACGCCCTATCGGTAGTGCGTCTCGATCCAGCGCTGGTAACTGCCATCCATCACCCCGCGCCACCACCACTGATGATCCAGGTACCAGGCGAAGGTGTCCTGAAGTCCTCGCTCGAGCGTCACTTCGGCTCTGTAGCCGAGCTCGCGCTCAGCCTTGCTGCAGTCGATCGCGTAGCGGCGGTCGTGGCCGGGGCGATCCTTGACGAACTGGATCAGGCTCGCACATGGCTCCCCCCGCGCCGCCGGCGAGGACCCGAACGTTTCGGTGAGCTCCGGCCGCTGCTGAAACGCCCGATCGGCCACCGCACAGAGCGTCTCGACCAGCGTCAGGTTCTCGCTCTCGGCGCCGCCACCGATGTTGTAGACCTCACCGGGTGTGCCGCGCTTAAGCACCCGCTCGATGCCGCGGCAATGGTCCGACACGTGCAGCCAATCCCGCACGTTGCGGCCGTCTCCGTAGATCGGCAACGCCCGCCCGTGCAGGAGGTTCACGATCATCAGCGGGATCAGCTTCTCCGGGAAATGAAACGGTCCGTAATTGTTCGAGCAGTTGCTGATCGTGGTCGCAAGGCCATAGGTGTGATGATAGGCCCGCACCAGGTGATCCGAGGCGGCTTTGCTCGCCGAATACGGGGAGTTCGGCGCATAGCGTGTCTCCTCCGTGAACGCCGGATCATCGGGCCCGAGCGAGCCGTACACCTCGTCGGTGGAGACGTGGTGGAAGCGGTGCTCGCCGACCGAGCGCTCCGTGAGCCACACGGTGCGCGCCGCCTTCAGCATCGAATGCGTGCCCTGCACGTTGGTCTCGATGAATGCATCGGGCCCGTGAATGGAACGATCGACGTGCGACTCGGCCGCGAAGTGCACGATCGTGTCGAGCTGCTCCTCGCGCAGCAGTTGTTCGACGAGCGCCGTATCGCGGATATCGCCACGCACGAACCGAAGCTCGGCACGGTCTTTGACCGACTCGAGATTGGCGAGATTCCCGGCATAGGTCAGCGCATCGAGCACCACCACCCGATCCTCAGGATGCGTGGTGAGCCAGTGATGGACGAAATTCGCGCCGATGAATCCGGCGCCGCCGGTGACGAGGAGTCTAGCCATGAGCGATGTCTTTCAGGGTGTCGCGCAGGCGGTGCCGCCAGTGCGCGGGATGAATTCCAAAGGCCGCGAGCGAGCGCTTGTCGAGCACGCTGTAGGCCGGCCGGCGCGCGGGCGTCGGGTACTCTTCGGTCGCAATCGGCGTCACGGTCACGCCGGACGGCAAGAGTCCCAGGGCCGCGCTCTCGTCCGCGATCGCCACGGCGAAGTCGTACCAGCTGGCCACACCCGCGTCGGTCCAGTGATGCACCCCGCGGATCTCCGGCCGGGCCACGATCTGCCACAGCACCTCAGCGAGCGGCCTCGCGGCCGTGGGGGTTCCGACCTGGTCGGCGACCACGCGCACCGCGCCGCGCTCGCGCATCAGGCGCAGCATGGTGTTGAGGAAGTTCTTGCCTTCTGCGGCGTACACCCAGGCGGTGCGCACGAGGACCGAGTGTTCGGGGAGCGCCTCGAGCACTGCGAGCTCGCCCTCCCGCTTGCTTGCGCCGTAGACGCCGAGGGGATGGGGGTGCGCCTCGGGACGATACGGCGACGAGGCCGTGCCATCGAAGACGAAGTCCGTCGAAATCTGTACTAGTCGCGCCCCGCAGGCCGCGGCGCTCGCCGCGAGGTGCGCAGGTCCCAGGCCGTTGATGCGGCGCGCCACTTCCGGTTCGGACTCCGCCTTGTCGACGGCCGTATAGGCCGCGGCATTGATGACGGCTGCGGGCTGCACCTGCTCGACTGTACGGCGAACCGCCTGCGCATCGCCGATGTCGAGCTCGGCATGCGTGCAGGCCGTGAGCTCGATGCCCTCGGGGCAGGTCGCACGCAGCAGGCGGCCGACCTGGCCGCCAGCGCCGGTGACCAGCACTCTCACGGGTAGACCTCGGCTGCGCTCAACGCGGGAGCCGCGGCATCCTTGCCCGAGAGGACCGGCTGCACTCCGGCGGGCAGCGGCCAGCGCACGCCGATCGTGGGGTCATCCCAGCGAATTGCGCGCTCGTGCTCCGGCGCCCAGAAGTCGGTGACCTTGTAGAGGAAGTCCGCCGAGTCGCTGAGCACCATATACCCGTGCGCGAACCCCGGGGGCACCCAGAGCATGTGATGGTTCTCGGCCGACAGCTCGACACCCACCCAGCGGCCGAAGGTGGCCGAACTGCGGCGGATGTCGACGGCGACATCGAACACCCGGCCGCTCGTGACCCGGACCAGTTTTCCCTGCGGCTTGAGGATCTGGTAGTGCAGGCCCCTGAGGATGTGCCGGGCCGAGTGGCTGTGGTTGTCCTGCACGAAAGTCAGGTCCAGCCCCGCTGCGGCGAATTTGCGCTGCTCGAAGGATTCCATGAAGAAGCCGCGCTCATCGCCGAAGACCTTCGGCCGGATCAGCACGACTTCGGGAATCGCCGTCGGCTCGAATTGCATCACTTGGGTCCTTTCAACACATCGAGCAGATACGTCCCGTAGCCGCTCTTGGCGAGCGGCTGGGCCAGCCGCTCGAGCTGCGCCGCATCGATGAAGCCGCTGTGATACGCGATCTCCTCCGGACAGCCGACTTTCAGACCCTGGCGCGTCTCGATGGCCTCGATGAACATCGAGGCCTGGATGAGCGACTCGTGCGTGCCGGTATCGAGCCAGGCCACACCGCGCCCGAGCTGCTCCACGGTGAGCTCACCGCGTTCGAGGTAGAGGCGGTTGAGGTCGGTGATCTCGAGCTCACCGCGCGCCGAGGGCTTGAGGTCTGCGGCGAGATCGGCGACCTGGCGGTCGTAGAAATACAGTCCCGTCACCGCAGAGTTCGACTTCGGCTGCGCGGGTTTCTCCTCGAGGGTGATCGCGCGCCCCGAGGCATCGAAGCTCACCACACCGTAGCGTTCCGGGTCGCGCACGCGGTAGGCAAAGACGGTCGCGCCGCGATCCCGTCCGGCCGCCTGCTTGAGCTGCCCGGAGAGGCCGTGACCGTAGAAAATATTGTCGCCGAGCACCAGCGCCACCGGTTCACCGCCGATGAAGGACCGGCCGATGAGGAAGGCCTGCGCGAGGCCCTCGGGCCGCGGCTGCTCGGCGTAGGAGAACGACACGCCCCACTGCGATCCATCGCCGAGCAGGCGCTGAAAGAGCGGCAGGTCCGTAGGCGTCGAGATCAAGAGGATGTCTCGGATCCCGGCGAGCATCAGCGTCGAGATCGGGTAGTACACCATGGGCTTGTCGTACACCGGCAGCAGCTGCTTGCTGACGCTGAGCGTGACCGGATGCAGACGGGTGCCGGCGCCTCCGGCGAGAACGATACCTTTCAAGATCGCGGGCTCCTGTCCCTAAGGCATTGAATCGGCGAAGCTTGCCACAGCCGCACGGTGTGCGTCATGCGGCGATCCTCATTCGGCGCGGATCGGGCCACCGTTCAAAACGTCCGTCACGCACTCCAGCAGATCGTCGTACACGGCGTCCGCAGCGCGTATGGCCTCTGCCGGCAGCGCATGGCCGGTGCGCACCAGAAAGCACCGGCCAATTCCTGCGGCGCGTCCGGCCTGCACATCCGAGAGCTTATCCCCGACCATGAAGGAGCCCCCCGGGTCGATCTCGAGCGCGCGGATCGCCTTCAGCAGCATGCCGGGCGCGGGCTTGCGGCACTCGCATGCGCGGCGGTACTGGGGCACGGGGGCATCCGGCAAGTGCGGGCAATATTCGATAGCGTCGAGGGTGACTCCCTCGGAACGCAGGTATTCGCGGACGTGCGCCGTCAGCTTCTCGTAGTCCATCTCAGTGTAAAGGCCGCGGGCGATGCCGGCCTGGTTCGTCACCACGACCCGGCGGTAGCCGGCGGTCTGAAGTTTCCGCAGCGCCTCAACAACGCCGGGTAACAGCACAAAATCCTCGATCCGGTGGACATAGACGCGCTCCTCATTGAGCACGCCGTCCCGATCGATGAACGCCGCACGGTGACTCATGCGCCGCGGATGCGCTCGACGAGCGTGGTGGTCGAATAGCCCGTGACGAACGGGATCGCGAGCGAGCGGCCGCCCCAGGAGCGCATCAGACGGGTCTCCTCGAGGGTTTCCATGTCGTAGTCGCCGCCCTTGACGTAGAGGTCCGGGCGGCAGCGTGCGAGCAGCTCACAGGGGGTTTTCTCATCGAACAGCGTCACGAAGGAGACGCTCTCGAGCGCCGCGAGCACGATCAGCCGGTCGGACTCGCGATTGAGCGGCCGGTCCGGCCCCTTGCCCTGCAGGCGGGCGGATGCATCGCTGTTGACCGCGACCAGCAGTGCCGCGCCGAGTTCACGCGCCGCGGCCAGATAGGTCACGTGACCCCGATGGAGCACGTCGAACACCCCGTTCGTGAACACGAGCGGGCGGGGCCACGGGTAAGTGGCCGCCTCGACGCTCGAGCGGATCTTGCGAGACAGAGTCGGTGAGAGGTCGTTCATGATCGCCTTACGCGGCGGCGCTCCCGACAACGGCTCCCACCGGGCTCGTGGGACGGAGAATCGCCTCATTCATTCCTGCGGATCTGCCATTCACAAGAACAGTCGTTGCACAGCGTTGCGAGCGAATTGCCCGGCGCACGAAGATTCGACAGACCCGCGGTTCTGCAAACACCTGATGTGACTGTGCGGATCGCGATTCTTCGACGGCACGCACCCTGGTGGGGCATTTACCTTCGAACACCGCACGAGCGTACTCGCATCGGATTGCGCTTAGCGTCATTATCAACGTGAGGCACTATGAACGGCAAGGGTGATGGCTGGCGGTGCCCGAATGGGCCGGGGAGCGCGCACGCGGCCTCTGCCCCGCCAGCCGCACGACATGACCATCCCCGCGCATGCCGGCTCCGGCGACCTGATTCGGAGGGACTTACCGTGCGATTGAACCCCGCAGCACCGGGGTTTCGGTCGCGCATCCGGGCGCAGAGCGTGAGGCGGGGATTGCGGCAGCGGCAGGGCCGGTGGACCGAGGAACGGTCCGGTAAAGCGGCGCAGATGCGCCGCAGGGCCCCAAATCGCGTTGGACTCATTGACAACAGCTCAGAATGTTGGTATATTCTCCAACATGCGGGCGCGACTGCTGGTCGATCAGCGGATCATCCTCTCCGACTGTGAGTTCGCGGAGATCATCGTCTGGGAGGTACCTGAGCCGGTGCGGGGCAGCGGCCATGACCTGAAGTACCGCTTGGCCTTCGTCGTGAATGGCGAGTGCGTTGTGCGTTATGACAACGAGGCGGGCAAGGGCGATCACCGGCACGCCGGCACCCAGGAGCGGGCGTACCGGTTCGAGAGCATCGAGAAGCTTCTGGCGGATTTCGAACGTGATATCGCGAGGTGGCGCCGTGAAAACCATAACACTTGAGGTGCGCTCCCTGCAGGGCGCGTTGGGCGAGGTCGCGAGCGCGGTGGGGAACCGCCGGGCCATGAACACGGCCCGGATCAGCTTCGCTTCGGCTGAACTCCTGTGGCAGGTGCTGACTGCGAAACGATGGGAGATCTTGAAGACGATGACGGGCGCCGGCGCGCTCAGTATTCGCGAGATCGCCCGCCGGGTTGAGCGCGACGTGAAGGCCGTGCATGCCGATGTGCATGCGTTACTGAACGCCGGCATCATCAGTAAGACGGCCGAGGGGCGCATAGTCTTCCCCTTCGATGCGATCCATGTCGATTTCGTGCTGAAGGCGGTCGCCTGAAATCCCCACCCTGAAGCGCCTCGGCCTGCGCAGCGAAGTGTCCCTGTAATTTCAAGGACGTGCACGTTTGCCAGCGCCCCCGACGGGGAAGACCTCGCCAGCGGCATCGACCTGACGCAGTTCGTCGTTCAGAAGCTCGAAGCGACGGCGGGCTCACCGCCGTCAATGGGTGCCTACACCTGCGCGCCGACGCTCGAATCGATGAAGATGTTGCGGCGGCGGAACGAGGCCGGTGAGTGCGTCAACAGGTACAGCCGCAGCGACGGAAGCGCTGAACCGAAGGCCGGCTCCGCCAGCGCTTCGATCCTTCGGGTCCACGTGGGCACCGGCAGACCCCGCAGGGTGCAGGCGGTCTCCACCATGGCCGCCACGTAATTGCCCAGAAGCGGCGAGAGTTCCGCCTGCGGTGCAGTCGCAACGGCCTGACGCAGTTCCGAGGCAGTAAAGCCCGAGAGCAGCGAATTGAGCGCCGCGAGCGCGAAGGACGGTTCCGCAGCCTCGCTGAGCCTGGTGACGGCCTCATCAAACGCTGCCGCAGGCGCCGCAAGCACGCAACTCAACACGCAGGCCGATTTATCCACCGCGACATGCGGGGCTGTGAAGCAGACCGCCGTCCTCTTCCGCCGCGGACGCGCACCCGGGCAACGGCGAGCGCTTCTCGGGCCGGTGCATGACCCCGGCATCCCCATGAATCACACCTGAGCTCACCGAACACCTCTTGAGCTCAAGCGCCCCGCCCCGCCAGCCACTCGGCATACCGGCGCACGCCAGTCTCGACATCCGCAAACTCGACGTCACACCCCGTAGCGCGCAAGGCCGTCAAATCCGCCTCGGTGCGACACTGATACTTGCCCACCAAGGCCTCGGGAAACGGCGTGTACTCGATGAGTCCCGCCTGGACCTGCTCCGCGAGCGAGAGCGCCGCCTCGCCGCGCTCGGCGCGCATCGCGTTGATCGTGGCATGGGCGACGTCATTGAACGGCTGCGAGCGGCCCGAGCCCAGGTTGAAGATGCCGCTGCGCTCGGGGTGACGCAGGAACCACAGGTTCACCGCCACCACGTCCCCGACGTACACGAAATCCCGCGTCTGCTCGCCCGGGCCGTAGCCGCCGTACTCGCCGAAGAGTTTGACCTTGCCCTGCTCGCGCAGCTGCCCGAAGTGATGGAACGCGACGGAGGCCATGCGGCCCTTGTGCTGCTCGCGCGGCCCGTAGACGTTGAAGTAGCGAAAACCCGCCACCTGGTGGCGCGCCGTCGGCAGCATGCGCCGCACGACGTTGTCGAACAGGAGCTTCGAGTAGCCGTACACGTTGAGCGGCCGCTCGCACTCCGGGGACTCCCGGAACACCGTGCTGTCGCCGTAGGTCGCCGCCGAGGAGGCGTAGAGCAGCCGCACGCCCTGGGTCTGGCAGGCATCGAGCAGACGCTTCGAGCAGCGGTAGTTGGTCTCGAGCATGATCTGGCCGTTGTGCTCCATGGTGTCGGAGCACGCCCCCTGGTGCAGCACCGCATCGATGCGTCCGAGCTCGCCGCGCTCGAAGCGGCCATAGAACTCACCGCGGTCGAAGTAGTCGCTCACCTTCGCCCCGAGGAGATTGCGGTACTTCATCCCGTCGGTCAGCTCATCGACCGCGATGATGTCATCGATGCCGGCGGCGTTCAGGCCATGGACCAGATTGCTGCCGATCATGCCGGCGGCGCCCGTGACGATCACTCTCACGCGAAAACCTCCTCGAAACTCGCCGTGGCGGTGCCGAACTTGCCGACCACGATGCCGCCGGCGCGGTTGGCGATCGGCATCGCCTCGCGCAGGCTCAGGCCGGCGGCCAGCATGGCCGCCATCGTGGCGATCACCGTATCCCCGGCGCCCGTGACATCGAACACTTCGCGCGCCTGCGCACCGACCCGCACGTGGCCGTCCGCGTCAAACAGCGACATGCCCTCCTCGCTGCGCGTCAGGAGCAGCGCGTCGATCCGGTGGGTGCGGCGCAGGTTCGCGACGCGCTCCTCGAGCTGCGGCTCGGAGGACCACGGGCCGATCACCTGGGCGAGCTCCGCGCGGTTCGGCGTCACGAGCGTGGCGCCGGCATATCGGCTGTAGTCCGCGCCCTTCGGATCGACCAGCACGGGCTTGGCGGCGGCGCGGGCCCGCTCGATCATCTCCGCGATGTGGGTCAGCCCGCCCTTGCCGTAGTCGGAGAAGATCACCGCGCCGCACGACGGCACGGTGTGCTCGAAGTTCGCGAGCATGCCGGAGAGGATCTCGTGGTCCGGCTGATTCTCGAAATCCACCCGCACGAGCTGCTGGGCGCGGCCGATGACGCGCAGCTTCACGCTGGTGTAGAGCTGCGGGTCGCGGCCGAGAAGACTCTCGATCGAGCGCTCGGCGAGGAGCGCCTCGAGCTTGCGCGCCGGCTCATCGGCCCCGACGACGGTGATCAGCGTCACCACCGGCCCAAGGGACCTGACGTTGAGCGCGACGTTCGCCGCGCCGCCCAGGCGGTCTTCCTCGCGAGTCACGCGCACCACCGGCACGGGCGCTTCCGGGGAGATGCGCTCGACGTCACCGAACAGGTACCGGTCGAGCATCGCATCGCCCACCACGAGAACCCGGGCGCGCTGCAACTGGCCCTGCAGGAGGTTCACGGCCGGGGCACTCATGCCAGACCCAGGGCCGTCTCGACCATGCCGCAGAGCGTATGACCGATCAGGATGTGCGCCTCCTGGATCCGGGCCGTCGTCGCGCTCGGTACGATGATGGACACGTCGCAGAGCGCGCGCAGGGCGCCGCCGTCGCGCCCGAGGAGACCGATCACCGGCATGCCAATGGCGCGGGCCGCCTCGACCGCCTTGATGACGTTGCGGGAGTTACCGGAGGTCGAGATGCCGATCAGGCAGTCCCCGGCCGCCCCGAGACCGGCGACCTGACGGGCGAACACGTCCTCGAAGCTGTAGTCGTTGGCGATGCAGGTCAGCGCCGAGGTATCGGTGGTCAGCGCCAGGGCCGCGAGCGGCCGGCGGTCCTGGATGAACCGTCCGGTGAGCTCCGCGGCGATGTGCTGGCTGTCGGCCGCGGAGCCGCCGTTGCCGCACAGCATCAGTTTGTGGCCCGCACCGAGCGCGCTCGCGATGAGCGCCCCGGCCTGCTCGATCGGCTCGGTCAAGGACTCGAGCGTCTCAAAGAGCGCCAGATGTTCGCGCAGATTGCGGGCAAAGACAGTGGGCTTCAAGAGTGCTTCTCCTCAAATGTCCGTCAATGATCCGCCGCCCCGCCAGGCGGCCAGGTGTTCGAGCATGCGCTGCACGCCGGCGGCGGCGGCCGGCTGAGCGGCCGGATCGCGCACGCTCGGCAGCAGCTGATCGGCCAGGCGTTTGCCGAGTTCGACGCCCCATTGGTCGAAGGAGTTGATGCCCCAGATCACCCCCTGCGTGAACACTTTGTGCTCGTAGAGCGCGATCAGACGCCCGAGCGCGGGCGGATCGAGCTGCGGGAAGGCAATGAGGGTGCTGGGGCGGGAGCCGACCTGCACCTTGTGCGGCTCGAGGGCCTCGCGCCGCGCCGGAGCGAGGCCCTCGAGCTCGAACTCCGCTCGCACCGCCTCGCTCGGGTAGCCGGTCATGAACGCCTCGGCCTGCGCGAGCGCGCTGGCGATCGCGAGCGCGTGCTGCGCCTCGTTGCCGCACGAGGAGCGCGCCGGCAGGAGCAGATCGAGCGCCGCGCGCGGGCTGCCCTGGTGCAGCAGCTGGTAGAACGAGTGCTGCGCATTGCTGCCCGGGCCGCCCCAGATCACCGCGGCGGTCTGCCACTCGACGCGCCGGCCCTCGAGCGTGACGGACTTGCCGTTGCTGCCCATCTCGAGCTGCTGCAGGTAGGCCGGCAGACGTGCGAGCCGCTCCTCGTAGGGCAGCACCGCGAGCGTCGGCAGCGCGCGAAAGTTGATGTTCCACACCCCGATCAGCGCCAGCAGCACCGGGAGGTTCTCCGCCCAGGGCGCGGCCCTGAAGTGCGCATCCATCTCGCGGGCACCGGCGAGGAACGCCTCGAAGGCCTCGGCACCGATCGCGAGCGCCAGCGACACCCCGATCGAGGACCACAGCGAGAAGCGTCCCACCACCCAGTCCCAGAGCTTGAAGCGGTACTCGGGGTGCACGCCGAAGCTGTCCATGGCGCGGTGATTGACCGAGACGGCGGCAAAGTGCCGCGGCACGGCGGCCTCGCCGAGCTGCTCGCGCAGCCACTGGCGGGCGGTGCGCGCATGGGTGAGCGTCTCGAGCGTCGCGAAGGTCTTGGAGGCGACGATGAACAGCGTCGAGTGCGGATCGGCCCGCGCCAGGAGGTCCGACAGCCGGCACCCCTCGACGTTCGAGACGAATGCGCAGTCCGGCCCGCCGTGCGCATGGTGCGCGAGCGCCTGCACCGCCATCGCCGGCCCCAGATCCGAGCCGCCGATGCCGATGTGCACGACCTGCTCGAAGCGCCGTCCGTCGCTGCCGGCGATGCGCCCGCTGCGCACCCCCTCGGCGAAGGCGAGCATGCGCGCACGCTCCTCGAGCACCTCGCGCTCGATGTCCGCCCCGCCGACCCGCTCCCCGCGCCCCTGACGCAGCGCCACGTGCAGCACGGAGCGCTCCTCGGTGGCATCGATCTTCTCCCCGTGCCACATCGCCTCGCGGTAACCGGCGAGGTCGACCGCCTCGGGCAGCTCGAGGAGCCGCCCGAACACCATCTCATCGAGATGCTGGCGCGAGGCATCGATCAGCAGCCCCGCGGCGCGGCGCGAGAAGCGCTCGAAGCGCCTCGGATCGCGCTCGAACAGCTCACGCGTCGGCACCGCGGCGAGCCGGCGCGCATGCGCGTCGAGTTCGGACCAGGCGGCGCTGTGAGGGCCGGGGGCGATGCGCATGGCGGCGGCTCAGAGACGGTGCCTCAGGCGCCCCCGGCGTAGAACGCCGCGATGCGCTCGACCACGTAGTGCAGCTGCTCGCTCGTGAGCTCCGGATAGATCGGCAGGGCGAGCGTTTCGAGCGCGGCGCGCTCGGATTCGGGGAAGTCCCCGGCGCGATGGCCGAGCGACGCGAAACACTGCTGCAGGTGCAGCGGAATGGGGTAGTAGATCTCCGTGCCCACCCCGTCACGGGCGAGCGCCTCGCGCAGTGCATCGCGGCGGCGCACGCGGATCACGTACTGGTTGTAGATGTGGTGAAAGCCCGGCAGCGCCGTCGGCGGCGTCACCTCACCCTCGAGTCCCGCGCGGGCGAACGCCGCGTCGTAGACCCGGGCATTCTCGGCTCGGCGGCGCGACCAGTCGTCGAGGTAATCGAGCTTGACGTTGAGCACCGCAGCCTGCAGCTCATCGATGCGGAAATTCCCGCCGATGAACGCATGATGGTACTTCGGCTGCCCTCCGTGCACGCGCAGCACGCGCATGTGCTCGGCGAGCGCATCGTCCTGAGCAACGCACAGGCCCGCGTCTCCGAAGGCGCCGAGGTTCTTGGTCGGAAAGAACGAGAAGCAGCCGATGTCGCCGAAACTGCCGGCCTGGCGGCCGCCGGCATCGCGCGCACCGATCGCCTGGGCGGCATCCTCGATGACGGCAAGCTCCGCCTCCCGGGCGAGCGCGAGCAGCGGCTCCATGGGGCAGACCTGGCCGTACAGGTGCACCGGCATCAGCGCCTTCACCCGGGTGCCGCTCGCGCGGTGCACGAGCGCGCCGTCGCGCCGCTCGCACTGTCCCTCGATCAGCTCGCGCACCGCGCGCGGGCAGAGGTTGAACGTGGCAGGCTCGATGTCGCAGAACAGCGGCCGCGCGCCGGTGCGCGCGATGGTGCCGGCGGTGGCGAAGAACGTGTACGGGGAGGTGATGACCGCATCACCGGGGCCGATCCGAAGCGCCATCAGCGCAAGCAGCAGCGCATCGGTGCCGGAGGACACGCCGATGCCGTGGCGGGTCTGGGTGTAGGCCGCGAGCCGCGTCTCGAGCGTCTTGACCTCCGAGCCGAGGATGAAATGCTGGCTCGCGCAGACCGCCTCGATCGCCGCGCGCGTGCGCGCCGCGATGGTCTCGTACTGGGGCTTCAAATCAAGCAGCGGCACGCGCATGGCGGGCGCAGGGGACTTTTCGGTCACGGACGGTTCCCTCGTGGAAACGGCTATTTTAACCACCGGCGGCGCGCTCGGGCGGACCGGGCTCGCGCGGCTCAGACGGCGCGATCTTCGCCCGCCTCGCTCGGCCACAGGCACTTCCCGCCGCTCGCCTTGGCGATCACCTGGAGCATCTGCTCGTGGGCGTCGCGTTCGGCCGCGCTCGCGCGCAGCACCTTCAGCCGTCCGGTCGGGCGCACCGGCTGAGCGGCGCTCGCGCCAGGCTCACGCTCGAGCGCCGCCAGCGCGAGCGCCGTCTGCCCGCCGGTCATCGCCAGGTAGACGTCGGCGAGAATGCGCGCATCGAGCAGCGCACCGTGCAGATCACGGCCAGCGTTGTCGACGTTGTAGCGCTTGCAGAGCGCATCGAGGTTGTTGCGCTGGCCGGGGTGCATCTCGCGCGCCAGCACCAGCGTGTCGAGCACGTGGCAGCGCTCGGTGAGCTTCAGCGGCCGCCCGCAGCGGGCGAACTCGGCCTCGAGAAAGCCGAGGTCGAACGGAGCGTTGTGCGCCACGATTTCCGCCGTATCGATGAATTCCAGCAGCGCATCGAGGATCTCGGCGAAGCGCGGCTGGCCGGCGAGGGATTCGCGGGTGATGCCGTGCACGGCGAGCGCCCCGGCGTCGATGTCCCGCTCAGGATTGAGGTACTGGTGGAAGGTACGGCCGGTGACCCGGCGGTTGAGGAGCTCGACGCAGCCGATTTCGATGACGCGGTGCCCGAGCGACGGTTCGAGACCGGTGGTCTCGGTATCTAGAACGATCTGTCGCATGGGCG
>JAJZSQ010000204.1 GCA_021849615.1 Pseudomonadota bacterium | reverse complement strand
TCGTCCCCGACGACAAGGTTCATCCCTGAGGCAAATTCTAGCAGAGAGATAGTCGCATCTTTCACCGCCCTTCGGACGTTAAGACAAGCCACTCCTGCGCCGGTCGGGCTCCGTCCGTCAATCGTGATGCCGAGGCCGTTGCTGCTCTGGGCAGCCTTGAGCGTCCGGGCCGTGTGATCCGGCAAGCCGAGGCTCTGCGTTTTGCACGCTCCGGAGGGTCCGCGCAGGAACTTCGGTGCGTAAATGCCATTCGTGATCGCGCTCGGCGGCTCTACGTTCGTCAGGAAGTCGCAAGTCGCATCCGGATGGGATTGTCGTGTAGGTCATTGGCCTCCTGGATCCGTCGGATCCGCCTGAATCTGCGTTCTGCACGGCATCCCGGAACGGAAGCCTCGGTCTTGCCGCTTCATAGTGTGACAGAGACACTCCGGGGCGGAATCCGGCGGCGGCATCATTCCAGCAGTTACGGACATTCTGCCGGCCGGGATGGCTCGCCTGGCATAGCGCCAAACGCCCCGGAGGTGTGGGGCGCAGATGCACGAGGGTCTCGGCGCCGCACATGGAGCAACACGTGATCCCTGGATTGCTGCCGATCGTCATTGGGGTAGGTTTTGCCGCGCTCTTGGGGGGGGCATCCCGAAGCGCCAGACCCGGGCGCGAAGGCGCCGGGTGCGTTCGGGCGCAGACGGCCCCTTTTTCTGGACCTCTCGGAGCCCGGGGATCAGCTGAAGGCGGTGGAGGCGGCGGTGCTCCGGCCGAAGAAACCCGTCAATCGGGAGGCTGCGGCAGTGTTGAGGCAGCTCGAGCACCTCGTGAAGACCCGCGCGGCGCACCACTACCGCTTATTCGCCGAAATATCGCTGGGGGCCTTTGTGACCACGGAGGGTCAGAAGCGTGAGGGATGGTTGGCGTGGAGGGCGATCAACAGCAAGCGAGTGGACTTCCTGATCATCGACACGTTCGGTCATCCTGCGGCTGCCGTGGAGTACCACGGCAGCGGACATCATCTCGAAGGCGGCCAAGCGGCGGCGCGCGATGCCGTCAAGCGGCGAGCGCTGGAGAAGGCAGGAATCGAGCTGGTCGAGATCCAGGCGAGCTACGACGCAACGCAATCTCAATGGATGGTCGAGCGTGCCCTGGAGCGGTACGAGAAGCGCGCCAGCGACTCCGGGATGGCATCGGGGACGTAGTACTCGAGCCATTCCGTCCGGGCGGCATCAGGGGCCGGTATTTCCGGTGAGGCATGATCTCGAACACGAAACCGTATCGTTCAGGCAGCCCCGCGGTCGTGTTCCGAGCACATCGCCAGGCGCGTTCGCAGACTGCCTGACCCTGCTGACGTCCTTGCGCTCATGTACGGCGGTTCGTCCGGTGCGAGCGTGCAAGGCCGCGGATACATTGTGACGCTCAGGTGCGGGGCGCGGATACCTTCTGCCGGATGTGAGCTGGTGAAGAACGGGCTCGCGCGGGCAGTCCCACTGCGCCGCTGCTTGCCGCGGCATCCGGATGCCCATATTGCGTGGCGATACACCGATGATTGAGGGCCCGAGCGCTCCCGTACCCTCTGGAATCCCCGCCCACAATCCGCTGGAATAGCCGCCGGTCTTCGGGGAGACTGAGGGATGCGATTCATTCATACGGCAGACTGGCAGCTCGGCTTGAAGCTGCGCTACGTGAGCCCTGAGCGGGCCGCACAGCTGCGGCTGCTGCGGTTCCAGACCGTGCGTGCCATCGGCGCGCTCGCACGCGAATTGCGCGCCGACGCGGTCCTCGTCGCCGGCGATGTTCTCGATGACAATGCGCTCGGTCGCGATGCGCTGCAGCAGACCTCCGATGCGCTCAGCAGCTTCGGAGATATCCCGGTCGGACTGCTGCCGGGGAACCATGATGCAGCGACTGACGATGGGGCCCTGAGCCGACTCGAGCGTCCCCCGAACGTCCGTCTCCTGGTCACCCGCGAGCCGCTGCGCTTCGGTGAGGCCCTGATCTACCCTTGCCCCCTGTTTCGCCGGCATGAAACGGAAGACCCGACGGGGTGGCTGCCGGAGCGGGTTGCCGGCGAGGGCATCCGGATCGCCGTGGCGCACGGCGGCGTCATCAATTTCTCCAGCGACGCCGAAAGCACCGTGCCGAATCTCATCGACGCGGATCGGTTGATTGCGAAGGGCTTTGACTACCTGGCCCTCGGGGACTGGCACGGAACGTTCCGCTACAACGCGCGAGCGTGGTACCCCGGCGCCCCGGAACCGACCCGGTTCAAGGAGATGGAGCCGGGGGCGGTTCTGGTGGTGGACATCGACGCACCGGGCAGCGAACCGCGCGTGCAGCGGTGGCGAGTCGCCCAGACTCATTGGCTGACTTTGGATCGCGAGATCACCGAGGATGCACAGATCGGCGAGCTGCGCGCCGAACTCGAGGCGCTGCCCGATCGCTCCCAGACCTTGGTGCATCTGCACCTACGGGGCACGGTCTCCATGGCGGCGCGGGACGCACTCGACGCACTCGTTGAGGAATACGGCGAGCGGCTCGCCTACCTCGATGCCGATCTCGATGCCCTGGTCGCCCCGCCCCGCCCACAGGACCTGGCGGCCCTGACGGGCGAAGGATTCATGGCGGCGGGTGTCCAATGCCTGCAGTCCGGAACGAACGCCGCCGATGCGGACGCTCTGCAGTTGCTCTACCGGCTGCAGCGGGAGGCCTGCGATGCGGCTCCTTGAAGTCGACGTGCGTCACTGGCGAGGTCTCACGCGCGCCCTCGCGCCGCTCTCGCCCCGGCTCAACCTCGTGCTTGGCCCCAACGAAGCGGGCAAGAGCCGGCTGTTCCAGGCGATTCAGTTCGCGCTGTTCGAATCGTACAAGGGCGCGGCTCAGCACAAACAGCGGCTGCAGAGCTGGAGCGCCTCGGAGGCTCCATCGGTGCGGCTCGCGTTCGAAGTCGAGGGCCGTCAGTACGAACTGCACAAGCAGTTCCTCAAGGGCGCGTCGGCGCAGCTCGCCGGCGGCGGCACGACGTTGCGCGCCGAGGAGGCTGAAGATGGGCTGCGCCGCCTCCTGGGCACC
>JAJZSQ010000203.1 GCA_021849615.1 Pseudomonadota bacterium | reverse complement strand
CGCCGCCGCCAAACGCTGGTACCCCGCGCTGCACACCAAGACCGCGGATCTGTCCGACCTCGCCGGCTGTCAGGAACTGTCGCTCTGGGCGGCCGACCGCTTCGAGCGGCTCAACATCCTGATCAACAATGCCGGCATCCAGCGCGACATCGATTTCTCGCGCGGCGCCACCGAGTTCCTCTCCGGGGACAACGAGTTGCGCCTCGATCTCGAGGCTCCGATCCTGCTCTCGGGCCTGATGGTGCCGCTGCTCACCGGCAAACGGCCCGCCGCCATCATCAACGTGAGCTCCGGGCTCGCGTTCGTGCCCTCGGCGCGCACCCCGGTGTACAGCGCCGCGAAGGCCGGACTGCACGCCTTCAGTATGGCGCTGCGCCACCAGCTCATGCCGGTGGGCATCCAGGTGTTCGAAGTCGTGCCGCCGGCGATCAACACCGGCCTGAACCCCGAGGGGCGAGCGCGCCGGCCGCACTTGAAAATGGACCTCGAGGCGTCCGAGTTCGCCGCCGTGGTGATGGCTGACCTCGAGAGCGACGTTGCGGAGATCGGCTATGGGTTCAGTGCCGATGCCATGCGCGCATCGCGGAGCGAGATCGACCGGCGCTTCGCACAACTGAACGCGCCCTGAGGGCGCCGCGGTGGCCGGGTTGCCGGCGCGCTGGGCGGGCGGATAATGCACCCATGAGAGCGTTCCTGATCGCGCTCGCGGCGCTGCTTGCGGCGGCGCTCACCCCGGCCAGGGCCCAGAGTGTCCCGCCCGCAGCGCCCGCTCGGCCCGCGATCGGGCTCGAGCTGCAGGGCGCAATCGGGCCGGCCACGGCGCATTACATCGTGCAGGGACTGCGCACGGCCGCGGCGCGCGGCGCGCCCTTCGTCATTGTGCGCATCGACACCCCGGGCGGGCTCGAGAGCTCGATGCGAGAGATCATCAAGGCCATCCTGGCCGCGCCGATGCCCGTGATCGGCTATGTCGCGCCCGCCGGCGCCCGCGCCGCGAGCGCCGGGACCTACATCCTCTACGCCTGCGCGGTCGCGGCGATGGCGCCGGCGACCAACGTCGGGGCGGCCACCCCGGTGTCGCTCGGCGGCGGAACACCGGCGCCGGCGCGCATGAACGCCGAGCAGCGCAAGATCCTCAATGATTCCGTGGCCTACATCCGTTCGCTCGCCGAGCTGCGCGGGCGCAACGTGAAATGGGCCGAGCAGGCGGTGCGCGGCGCGGCGAGCCTGCCGGCTGAGGATGCGCTGCGTCGCCACGTGATCGACCTCATTGCTCCCAGCGTCCCGAGCCTGCTCACGCAGCTCGACGGGCGCACCATCGTGCTGCATGGCCGCAGAGTGCCCCTGGCGAGCGCCGGGGCGCAGGTCATGTGGCGGGCGCCGGGGTGGCGCACCCGGGTACTCGCGGTCATCACCCACCCGATGATCGCCTACGGGCTGCTGCTCGTCGGCTTGTGGGGACTGCTCTTCGAGGGCTTCCATCCGGGCGGCGTGCTGCCCGGCGTGGTCGGCGTGGTGGCGCTGCTGGTGGCCCTGTTCGCCTTTCAGCTGCTGCCGACGGACTTCGCGGGCCTGGCGCTGATCGCGGTCGGATCAGCCCTGATGGCGGCCGAGTTCTTCTTCCCGACCTACGGCTCGCTCGGCATCGGCGGGCTGATCGCCTTCGTGATCGGCTCACTGGTGCTGTTCGACTCCGGTGCCCCGGGCATGCACATCAGCCGGGCCGTGATCGGCGCGCTCGCCACGGTCGGCGGCGGGGTCATTCTCGGGATCGTGTATCTTGGCACTCGCGCCCAGCGGCGCCCGCCGGTGGCGGGCGTGCAGGCCATGGTGGGTGGGATCGTCGAGGCGCAGGAGGACATCGAGGCGTACGGCCGGGTCCGCTACGGCGGGGAGTTGTGGAATGCGCACGCCGCCTCGCCCCTGAAGCGTGGCGAGCAGGCGCGGATCGTGAAGGTCGAAGGGTTGCGGGTGTGGGTCGAGCCGCTCTGATGCGCCCTCGCCCCGCGCGGAGGTTCACATGTCGTATTTTCTGATCGTCGTGATCGTGCTGCTCGCGCTGCTCGTGATCAGCTCGGTGCGGGTGCTGAACGAATACGAGCGGGCGGTGATGTTCACGCTCGGGCGCTTCACCGGCATCCGCGGCCCCGGCATCATCCTGCTCTGGCCGCTGATCCAGCGCATGAGCAAGGTGGACCTGCGCGTCATCGTGCTCAACGTGCCGAAGCAGGACATCATCACGCACGACAACGTGTCGGTGAAGGTGAACGCGGTCGTCTACTTCCGCATCGTCGATCCGAGCAAGGCCATCATCCAGGTGGCCAATGCCTGGGATGCCACCAGCCAGGTGGCGCAGACCACGCTGCGCTCGGTGCTCGGTCAGCACGAGATGGACGACCTGCTCTCGCAGCGCGACAAGCTCAACGCCGACATCCAGCGGATTCTCGATGAGAGCACCGAGGCCTGGGGCATCAAGGTGGCCAACGTCGAGCTGAAGGACGTCGATCTGGACGAGAGCATGGTGCGGGCCATGGCGCGCCAAGCGGAAGCTGAGCGCAATCGGCGCGCCAAGGTGATCAACGCCGAGGGCGAGCGCCAGGCCGCGCAGACCCTGGTCGAGGCCGCCCAGGCGCTCGCGCAGCAGCCGAGCGCGATGCAGCTGCGCTACCTGCAGACGCTCGCGGACATCTCGCACGACAAGTCGCAGCTGATCGTCTTTCCCCTGCCGCTCGATCTGATCGGGCCGCTGCTGAACCGCGGCGGCACGCCGCCGAAGGGCTGAGGCACGATGGGGCAGGAGTCCTCGCTCGGGCGTCTGCCGGTGGTGGCGGGCGCGGCACTGCTGGCGCTCGCGACGATCGCCGGCGCGGTCGGGGCGCACGCGCTGCCGCACGATTGGAGCGCGCAGCGGGCGCACATCTACAACATCGCAGTGCGCTACCAGTTCTTCCAGTCGCTCGGGCTGCTCGCGATGGGCGTATGGCTCGGCACGCGCAACCTCGAGACGCTGCCGAGCCAGAGGCGCCTCAGGCTCCAGCGGTGCGCGAGGGTTTCCCGAACGCTGTTCCTGGGGATCATTTTGTTTTCCGGCAGTCTCTACGGGCTCGCG
>JAJZSQ010000054.1 GCA_021849615.1 Pseudomonadota bacterium | reverse complement strand
GAATCGCCCCGACGGTCATGGCGGCGAGCGACACGGCGAGCGCCAGCGAGAGCGCATGGGCGAGCGAGACGGCGCGCACGCGGATGCCTTGCGCGCGCGCCAGGTCGACCGAGAGCGCGCTCACCAGCAGCGGCCGGTGCACCAGTGCGCTCACCGCGAGCGCCACGGTTGCCACGGCGAGCGCGAGCGGCACGATCGTCGCCGGAATGGTGAACATCGAACCGAACAGCACCGTGACCGCCGCGCCGCTCGCGCTGCGCACCGTTGCCGCAAAATACAACAGCAGCGCGGCGAGCCCGAGGCCCGCCCCGAGGACCACCCCGGTGAGCAGCTCGCGCTCGCGCGCCTCGCGGATATCGGACCACTCCATGACCCCGGCGGCCGCGGCGGCGAGCCCGAGGAAGCCTAGCAGCGGGTTCAGTCCGAGCAGATAGGCCGCCGAGCCGCCCGCACTGCTGACGTCGGCCAGCGCGTGGCCGGCGAACGACTGTCGCTGCATCACTGTGGCAACGCCCACGACGGCGCACACGAGCGCCGCCCCGCCGCCGACGATGAGCGCGACGCGGACCGGCTCGTTGTGCAGGAACTCGACGGCGGACATCACGAGGGACATCGTGGCCACGCCCCCTACGGCACGCTCGCGGTGTGCACCGGATCGCGCGCCACGGCTTCGTGGATCTGCTCGCCGGCTTCAGCGGCGACGACCACCACACGGCCGTGCACCCGCACCACGTCGACGTGGTACCCGTAGAGACTGCTCAGCACCTCGGTGCGCACCACCTCGTCGGGCCGGCCGGCCACCGCCGAGCCGTTCGCGAGGTACACGATGCGGTCCATCGCGCCGAGCAGCGGGTTCATGTCGTGGGCCGACAGCAGCACCGCCGCGCCGTATTCGCGCGACAGGCGGCGCAGCAGCGCAACGATCTCCGCGGTGCTGCGCACGTCGAGGTTCGCGAGCGGCTCATCGAGCAGCAGCAGCCGGGGCCGGCGCACCAGGGCGTGCGCCACCAGTACCCGCTGCTGCTGGCCGCCGGAGAGCAGCCCAATCCGCTGTTCGGCGAACCCGTCGGCGCCGACCGCCTGGAGCATCCGATCGACTTCGCCAGAGCGCGCCTTCGAAGGCCAGGAGAGCCCGAGCCGCGCCCCGTCGAGCCCGAGCGCCACGACGTCCCGCGCCCGCAGCGGCAGCGCCGGATCGAGTGCGATCTTCTGCGGGACGTAGCCGATGGGTCCTGCCCTTCCGGCGTTGCCGTCGAGACGGATCGCACCGCCCTCGAGCGGCACGAACCCCAGGATGGCGCGCAGCAGGGTCGTCTTGCCCGAGCCGTTCGATCCGATCAGCGCGCAGAACTCGCCCGGCGCGAGTCGGAAGGTCACCTCGCGCAGCACGGCGCGCCCGCCGAGCGCCACGCACGCGCCCTCCACGGCGAGCGCCGGCGCGCTGCTCATCGGGATACTCCAGCCGTGCCGAGCGTGCGCGTCGAGGTCCCGTCGGTCAGCGCGGTCCGCAACGCCTGCAGTTCAGCCTGCATCCAGCCCTGGTAGTGATAGCCCTGCGGCAACGTCTCGTACACGCCGACCACCGGGATGTGCTCGGTGCGTGCCAGCTGCAGGAACGAGGCGGTCAGCGGGTCGGTCACCTGTTGGTTGTACACGAGGACTTGCACCGCGTGGGTGCGCAGCAGCGCGCGCTCGGCGGCCACGTCCTGCGGGGCCGGATCCGTGCCGTTCATCACCGCCAATTGCAGTGCGAGCGGCGTGAGGATGCGGCAGCCGGCCGCCTCGAGCAGCGCGTTCGCCACCGGCTCGGTCACCGCGACCGCTGTGCCGCCGTGATCCTTGCGGAAGGCCTCGAGTGCGCGGCGCCAGGGCCCGAGGGACGCGCTGAAGTGCTGCGCCTGCGTCTGGAAATACGCCGCATGTGCCGGGTCGAGCGCGCTGAACGCTCGGGCCGCCGCGTCGGCCACCGCCGGCATGGTGTGTGGGTCGTACCAGAGGTGGGGGTTGAGGGTATCGGCCGGCCGGCCGAGCAGCCGGCGCACGTCGATCACCTGACGGTGAGCTGCGGGTGAGGCCGCCATGATGCGCGTGATCCAGGCGTCGTAGCCCAGACCGTTCATCACCACGAGCGATGCGCCGGCGACCTCGCGCGCCACGGTGGGACTCGCTTCGAACGCATGCGGATCGGTGTTGGGATTGCTGAGGATGGCACGCACGCGGATGTACGGCCCGCCGATCTGACTCAGCACGTCGGCGTACTGGCTCTCGACGCCGATCGCGAGCGGCGGCCCCCGGTGCAACGGCGCTCCGCAGCCGGCCACGAGCAGCGCCAGCGCTGCCGCGAGCCCTCCCCGCCACCGCAAACCTGATGCCGTGCGCACACCCATGCCGGAATGATACATTGTATCACTCACGGCCGTCCATGCGCCGATGCCGCTCAGCTCAGGAGCAGGCCCCCGTTGACCCCGATCGTCTGCCCGGTGAGAAACGAGTTGCCGATCACCATCATGACCACTTGGACAACCTCCTCGGCCGAACCGAGCCGGCCGGCCGGAATGCGCCGGAAGGCATCGGTCTCCCGCAGAGGACCGGCCATGTCGGTGTCGATCGGACCCGGCGCGACCGCATTGACGGTGATGCCATCGGCCGCAAGGTGCGCCGCGTAGCCGCGGGTGAGCCCCTCGAGGCCCGCCTTGGCCGCGTTGTAGTGCACGCCGACCACACCGGGACCGCGCGCGGCCACGGAGGAGATGTTGACGATGCGCCCGCGGCCGAGGGCGCGCATCGCCGGCAGCACCGCCTGGGTGCACAGAAACGCCGACTTCAGGTTCACCGCGATCGTGCGGTCGAACTCCGCTTCGTCGAGATCATCGAGGCTGCGCATATTGGCAATGCCCGCGTTGTTCACCAGCAGGTCGATCGGTCCGAGTTCGCGCCCGATGCGCACCACCATGTCCTCGACGGCCTCGCGCACCGACACGTCGGCGGCCACCACGATGGCGCGTCGTCCCATCGCGCGCAGCGCCGTCACCACTTCCTCGGCCCGACCGGCATGGGTGCGGCAGTTGACCGCCACGTCCGCCCCGGCGCGCCCGAGCGCCAGCGCAATGGCGCGGCCGATGCCGCGGGAGCTGCCCGTCACCAAGGCCACACGCCCGTGAAGATTCCCGGGATTCTCATTCATGCCGGATCATCCTGTCGTGCTTGCCGGTCAAGCCCGCGGCATTCTACCGCCCGGCCTCATCGTCCGGTGCGCCCTTGAGCGCCGCGGCGCACGATGGTAGAAGCCCTCGCAGCACGATCTTCGCGCGTCCCTCGAAAGCCCGCCCATGACGTTTCGCCGCATTGCTCCCGCCCTGGCGCTCACCGGTGCGCTCCTGCTCGGCGGGTGCGCCCGATCCGCCGCCACCTCGCCCGGCGCCGCGGGGGTTCCCGCGGCCCTTTCGCTGCGCACGCTCGGCTCGCTCACCAACTACCGCGCGCGCCTCACCAGCGGCGCCGGCAGTGAGCGCATGACGATCCGCACGCAGGTGCACAGCCGGCACAACTGGGCGAGCGAGAGTGGCCTGACCGTCGTGCACATCGGCGCGCAGAGCTATGCGCATTTCGGCTCGCAGTGGTTCGTGCATACCGATCGGCCCGGTCTCTATGCACAGACCAACCTGCCGTCCTTCGCCCGCCAGTTCTACGCGATGACCCGCGCCAGCGGCGTTCGGGTCGCGCGCGGCGGCCCCTGTCGTCAGGCCGGACTCGACGGCTACACCTGGACGCTGCGGGCCGCGGCCGGCTCGAACTTCGGGCAGACCCTCACCGCGTGCGTCGCCGACGGTAGCGGCGCTCTGTTGCGCCTCACCGTCCGGGCGAGCGGTGTGGCCCTCGGCGGCCGCTATGCCAGCGAGGTGTACCAGATCACCGCCGTGGGCAACGTCCCGGCATTCCGGCCGCCGACCCCGGTGGCGCGCGGCTGATCGACTCAGGAGCGAACATGGCCGCACATCCCCCGACCGTGCTGATCACCGGCGCGAACCGCGGCATCGGACTGGAGTTCGTGCGCCAGTACCTCGAGGACGGCTGGCGCGTCGTGGCCGCCTGTCGTCATCCGCAGCGCGCCGAAGCGCTGCGCGCGCTCGCCTCCCACACGCTGTTGGTGCCGCTTGCACTGGACGTCACGGATGGCCAGAGCGTCGCGGCCGCGGCGCGCGCACTGGCACCGGAGCCGCTCGAGCTCCTGATCAACAACGCCGGGATCATGGGCCGCGCCGGCCAGACCCTCGGCGCGATCGATTTCACGGACTGGGCCGAAGTGCTCGCGGTCAACACGCTCGGGCCGTTGCGCATGATCGAGGCGTTCACCGAACACCTCGTGCGGGGCACGCGGCGCCTCGCCGTGAGCCTCACGAGCGCCATGGGCTCGATCGGCGAGACCACGAGCGGCACCTGGTGTGCGTACCGCAGCAGCAAGGCGGCACTGAACATGGGCATCAAATGCGCCGCACTCGAACTGGCCTCGCGTGGCATCACGTGCGTCGCCGTGAGCCCCGGTTGGGTGCGCACCGACATGGGCGGCGCCCAGGCGCCGCTCACCGCCGCCGAGAGCGTCAGCGCCATGCGCCGGCTGTTCGGGGCGCTGGAGCCGCGCGACAGCGGCAAGTTCCTGAGTTACGACGGGCGCGAGTACCCCTGGTAGGGCCGCACCCCCGCCGCGCTCAAGCGGAGACGGTGCGCAGCTCGCCGCTCGCCGGATCGATGCGCGTGACCCCGAGGCCGGCGCGCTTCCAGGCGCTGATGCCGCCGGCGAGAAGCGTCGCTTCGCGCTGTCCGATGGCGAGCACCTGGCGGGCCGCGAGCGCCGAGCGGCGCCCCGTGCCGCACTGAAAAATGATCCGCCGACCGTTCTCGAGCGGCAGACAGTGCGGATCGAACCCCGAGAGCGGAAACAACAGCGCACCCGGGATGCGTTCGGCCTCGAATTCCCCGGGCTCACGCACGTCGATCAACACGGCCTCGCGGGCGTGCAGCAATGCGTGCACCTGTTCGGGTACGAGTTCGTGCAGCGTGCCGGGGGCGGGAAGCGTCGGCGAAGGATGCGTCATGGACTGAGGCCTCGACATGCGGCGCAGGCCCTCATCATATCAGATTTTTCTAATATACAGTCCGGCGCGCACGGCCGGGGAGCGGGCGCACCCGCCTTGCGTCCCCGGCCGATGGGGGTACCCTAGCGCCTCCGCAGCACCCGAGGAGCGTCTGATGAGACCCGATTTTCCGACCGCACTGCGTCCGATCCCCGCTGCGCTCCTCGCCAGTGCTCTGCTCATCACGGCCACCGCGGGCGCCGCGCCGGCGGCGCCCGTTGCCGATCCCGCCGCGCTCGTCAACGTGTTCGTCGGAACCTCCGGCACCCCCGTCGGCGGACCGATCGACACCTTCCCGGGGGCGAGCCTGCCCTTCGGCATGATCCAGTGGAGTCCGGACACCCCGAGCGCACCGGCCGGCGGCGGTTACAACTACCCCGATCGAACCGTGACCGGCTTCAGCCTCACGCATCTGAGCGGCCCGGGTTGCTCGGTGGCCGGGGACATCCGCATCCTGCCGACGAGCGGCGCGGTCCGTGCACCCGGCAGCGCCGCGCTGCCGCTGGCGCACGCCGATGAGCACGCCGGGCCCGGCTGGTATGCCTTGCGCGTTCCCCAGGCGGGCATCGGCGCCGAACTCACCGTCACGCGCCGCACCGGACTTGGCCGCTTCAGCTTCCCGGCCGGCCGCCCCGGCAATCTCCTCTTCAACGTCTCGTCCAATCAGGCCGGGGTCACCGCCGCGCACTTTCGCATCGACAACCCCCGACAGGTGAGCGGCTCGGCGACCGGCGGCGCGTTCTGCGGGGCTCCGGATCTCTACACGATCTACTTCGTGGCGCGCTTCACCCGACCGATGAGCGGCTACGGCGCCTGGCGCGGCACCCGCGTGCAGCCCGGGGCGCGCAGCATGCAGGGTGTTGGCACCGGCGGCTGGGTCAGCTTCGCCACGGCCCACCATCGCACCGTCGAGATGGAAGTCGCCATTTCGTACGTGAGCCGCGCCGATGCGCTCGAGAACCTGCGCGCCGCGCCCGACCGCTGGCACGTGCGCGCGACGCGCGAGCGTGCCACGGCAATCTGGAACGGCATGCTCGGGCGCATCCAGATCAGCGGCGGCACCCGCACCGAACAGTCGACCTTCTACACCGCGCTGTACCACGCACTGCTCTCCCCGACACTCTACAGCGACGTCAACGGCGATTACCGCGGCTTCGACGGCAAGGTGCATCACCTCTCGCCCGATCACGACGAGTACGCCAACTACTCGGGCTGGGACATCTACCGCACCGAGGTGCCGCTGCTCGCGCTGCTCGCCCCGCACCGCACGAGCGACATGATGCAGTCGCTGCTCGATGAGGGCCGCCAGGGCGGCTGGCTCGCGAAATGGCCGCTCGAGAACGGCTACACGGGGGTCATGGGCGGGGATGCGGCCGACATCATCCTCGCCGGCGGCTGGGCGTTCGGGGCGCGCGGGTTCAACGTGCACGAAGCGCTGCAGGAGATGGTCAAAGGGGCGACCGATACCCACTCCCCGCACGGCCAGGGCTGGTACGTGGAGCGGCCGGGCCTGAAGCAGTATCTGCGCCAGGGCTATCTGTCGGACGACGAGACGACCTCCTCGGCGCCGGTGCCGAACGGTTCGTCCGAGACGCTCGAGTATGCCGATGACGATTTCGCCATCGCGCGGCTCGCCGGTGAGAACGGCGCGATGCGCCTCGCCCGGCGCTTCCTGCGCCGCTCGATGAACTGGCAGAACGTGTTCGACACCGCGAGCGGTCTGATCAGCGCGCGCGATGCGACCGGCGCATTCGTCGCCACCCCGATCAACTCCAACGGCCAGCGCGGCTTCCAGGAAGGCAATGCGGCCCAGTACACCTGGATGGTGCCGCAGGACCTGCACGATCTGATCCAGGCGATGGGCGGGCGGGCCGCGACGCGGCGGCGCCTCAATACGTTCTTCGCCCAGCTCAATGCCGGCCAGGCCGCCCCGAATGCCTGGCTCGGCAACGAGCCGAGTCTCGGCTCGCCCTGGGTGTACCTCAACACCGGGGCCCCCTGGCGCACCCAGGAGATCGTGCGCACGGCCATCGACACGCTCTATGACGACACGCCGGCGGGCATCCCCGGCAACGATGACCTCGGCACGATGAGTGCCTGGTACGTCTGGTCGGCGATCGGGCTGTATCCGCAGAACCCGCCGGTGCGCGAGCTCGTGGTCGGCAGTCCGCTCTTCCCGCACATCGTGATCCGCTCACCGGGCGGCCTCACGCTGCGCATCCGCGCACCGGGCGCGGCCGCCAACCGTCCGTACGTCCATGCGCTCAGCATCAATGGGCACAGCACCGAGCACACGTGGCTCGCCCTGCCGCAGCAGAGCACCGTGCGGATGCAGTTCACCCTCAGACGCACCCCCGACATGCTCTGGGGAACGGCCGCGCAAGATGCGCCGCCGTCCTACAGGGCCGGCACGCCGCATTTCCCGGCGGCGACGGCGGCGAACTGGCACACGCTCAAGCGCCGCACGCTCATCCTGCCGGGTCACGCGGGCGCCGCCTCCTTCGCCGTCAGCGTCCCGGGCGGCGCTCCCGCCGCGACCGTGCGCTGGCACGCGATCGCACCGGCCGGTCTGCGGCTGCACCCGGCCTCGGGCCACCTCGTGATCGGTCCGGGTGCGACGCACACCATGCACCTCACCGTCAGTGCGCGCTCGGGCATCACGCCGGGCTACTACCGCATCGCACTGCGTGCCCGCGCCGCCAATGGTGCGCGCCTGCCGGCGATCGCACTCATCGTGCGCACCGCGCCGGCCGGCCAGGTGCTGCCGCTGCGGTATCTGGCCAGCTTCGCCGACAACACGGTCGTGCCGTTCGATCCGGCCACCCGCACCCCCGGACCGAGCATCGCCGTCGGTGAGAACCCGGATGCCGTGGCGACCAATGCCGTCGGCACGCGCGTGTACGTGGCGAACCAGAGCTCGAACACCGTCACGGTGATCGACGGAAAGACCCACAAGGTGCTCGCTACCGTCGCGGTGGGCACCGCCCCGGCCGCACTCGCGGTGAGCCGCGGCGGCCACACGCTCTGGGTCGCCAACGGCGGCAGCGGCACCGTCCAGCCGATCGACACCCGGACCCTCAAGGCCGGCGCGCCGATCGCCGCGGGCAGCGGACCGGCCGGGCTCGCACTCGCTCCGCAGGGGCACACCCTCTATGTGAGCGATGAGGGATCGAACACCGTCACGGTGATCGATACGCACACGCGCAAGGTGCGCGCGGCCTTCCCCGCCGGTGCCGGACCGACCGGCATTGCCGTCAGTCCCGACGGTCACCACGTGTATGTGGCGGACACGCTCGCCCACCAAGTGTTGCCGCTCGACACCGCCTCGGGACACGCCGGTAAGCCGTTCGCCACCGGCCTCTCACCGCGCGCACTCGCCCTTTCGCCGAACGGGAAGCTGCTCTACGTCGCCAACACCGCGCTCGACACGGTGAGCGTCATCCACACGGGCAAGGGCACCGAAGGGGCACCGATCAAAGTGGGCCCCGGCCCGATCGGTGTCGCGTTCAGCCACGATGGCCATGAGGCGTACGTGATCGACAGCCAGAGCGGCCGCTGCGCGCTCCTGCAGACGGCCTCGGGCCGAGTCCTCGCCGCCGTGCCGGTCGCGCCGTTCCTGATGGCCGTGTCGAGTCCACCGCCCCCCTGAACACTCCGGGGCCCCCTGATACGGGGGGCCCCGGACGTGCGTGACGCGCGTAGCATTCGGGTCCGGCCCCTGGGGACGAATGCGATCTCGATGCATTGGGTTTATATCCATACTGCAATATCTGCATTTGCGGCATGGAAGCGCGCTCGGCATGATGGCGCCTGGCGGCAGGTCGGCCGCCGCGAGGACCTGACATGACCCCACCGTACGGCGCGCGGCGCCGCTCAGCGCACCGGGCGCAGGCCGATGCCGCAGCGGCGGCGCGAGGACTCCGATGAGCGTCAAAACGGTCGCGCACACCACTTGTTACATGTGCGCCTGCCGCTGCGGCATCAAGGTGCACCTCGAAGACGGCCAGTTGCGCTACATCGAGGGCAACCGCGACCACCCCGTCAACCGCGGCGTGCTGTGCGCGAAGGGCTCCGCCGGGATCATGACGGCGCGCTCCCCGGCGCGCCTGAGAAATCCGTTGAAGCGCGTCGGTCCGCGCGGCTCGGGCGAGTTCGAGGCGATCTCCTGGGCCGAGGCGATGCAGCTCGTGACCGAGCGGCTCGCCGCGATCCGCACCAGCGATCCGAACCGCCTCGCGCTGTTCACCGGGCGCGATCAGTCCCAGGCCCTCACCGGGCATTTCGCGCGCATGTTCGGCACCATCAACTTCGCGGCCCACGGCGGATTCTGCTCGGTGAACATGGCCGCCGCGGGGCTGTACTCGCTCGGCGGGGCGTTCTGGGAGTTCGGCGAGCCGGACTGGGAGCACGCCCGGCTCTTCCTCTTGTTCGGGGTCGCCGAGGACCATGATTCCAACCCGATCAAACTCGGGCTCGCGCGTCTGAAGGCGCGCGGGGCGAAGATCGTCTCGTTCAACCCGGTGCGCACCGGCTACTCGGCGATCGCCGATGAGTTCGTCGCGGTGACCCCGGGCACCGACGGCCTGCTGGTGCTCGCCCTCATCCACTGTCTGCTCGAGGCCGGGCAGATCGACACCGAATTCCTGGTGCGCTACACCAACGCGCATCACCTCGTCATCGATCAGCCCGGCAGCCCCGAGCACGGCCTCATCGCCCGCGACCGGGACGGCCGGGCGCTCGCCTACGACCGCGCCTCCAGGACGATCGTGCCGGCGGAGACGACCGGCATCGATCCGGCCCTCTTCGGCAGCTTCACGCGAGCCGAGGGCGGCGCACTGCGTCCGGCGTTCGCGCTGCTCGCCGAGCGCTACAGCGACGCGTCCTATGCACCGGAGGCGATCGCCGCGCGCTGCGGCGTCAGCGCAGCGAGCATCCGGCGCCTCGCCGCGGAGATCGCGTCGGCCGCGTTCGAGCACCCGGTGGTGCTCGAGCAGCCCTGGACCGACACGGCCGGCCGTCGTCACGAGCGCATGGTCGGCCGTCCGGTGGCCATCCACGCCATGCGCGGGATCTCGGCGCACTCGAACGGGTTCCACACCTGCCGCGCGATCCACGTGCTGCAGATGCTCCTCGGCGCGGTCGACACCCCGGGCTCGTGGCGCTACAAGTCCCCCTATCCCAAACACATCCCCGGCGGCGGCCCCCCGGGGCGTACCGCCGGACCGCCGGGCACTCCTCTCGATGGCGCGCCGCTCGGCTTTCCGCTCGGACCCGAGGACCTGCTGGTCGATGACGAGGGCGAGGCGCTGCGACTCGATCGCGCGTTTTCGTGGGAGGCCCCGCTCGCCATCCACGGCCTGATGCACATGGCCATCGCGCGAGCGTTCGAGGCCGGCGCGGACAAGATCGACACGCTGTTCCTGTTCATGTCCAACATGGCGTGGAACTCGGCCATGAACCCCGGCGAGACGACCCGCATGTTGAGTGCCGTCGAGGCGAACGGCGAGTACCGCATCCCGTTCGTCGTGGTGGCCGACGCATTCGCCTCCGAAACGGTCGCCTATGCCGATCTGGTCCTGCCCGATACCACCTACCTCGAGCGCTACGACTGCATCTCGCTGCTCGATCGGCCGATCGGCTCGGCGCACGGCCCGGCCGATGCGATCCGCGTGCCGGTGCTCGATCCCGGACGGGACGTGCGGCCGTTCCAGGACGTGCTGATCGAACTCGCCGGACGGCTGGGGTTACCGGATTTCACGGCGGCCGAAGGCGGCCCGCTCTACGCCTCCTACGCCGACTACATCGTGCGTCATCAGCGCCGCCCGGGCATCGGCCCGCTCGCCGGCTTTCGCGGTGCCGACGGCAGCGCCGTCGGGCGCGGCGAGCCGAACCCCGAGCAGCTGCGCCGCTACGTCGAGAACGGCGGGTTCTGGTCGCAGCACCTGCCGCCGGCGCAGCTCTACTACAAGTTCGCCAACCGGGAGTACCTCGCCGGGGCGCAGCACATGGGATTCGTCAGCTCCACCGAGCCGATCGTCCTGCAGCTGTACTGCGAACCGCTGCAGCGGCTGCGGCTCGCCGCCGAGGGCCACGGCCCGCGCGTTCCGCCGCAGCGGCTGCGCGAGCGCATCGCGCGCTACTGCGATCCGCTGCCGATCTGGTACCTGCCGCTCGAGCAGTCGATGAGCGAGCGGGCGCGCTATCCGCTGCACGCCATCACGCAGCGGCCCATGGCCATGTATCACTCCTGGGGCTCGCAGAACGCCTGGCTGCGCCAGATCCTGCCGGAGAACCGCCTCTATCTGCACCGCGAGCTCGCCGCCGAGCTCGGCATCGCGGACGAGGACTGGGTCTGGGTCGAGTCGCGCACCGGGCGCGTGAAGGCGCGCGCGCGCACCATGAGCGGCGTCAATCGCAACACCGTGTGGACCTGGAACGCGATCGGCAAGCGCGAGGGCGCCTGGGGATTGAAGCCCAATGCCCCGGAGTTCACCCGCGGCTTCCTCCTCAATCACGTGATTTCCGAGTTCCTGCCGGGCAGCGGCGCCGATGCACCGCAGTCGAACTCCGATCCGGTGACCGGACAGGCCGCCTGGTTCGACCTCACGGTGCGCCTCGAGCGCTGTGCGCCGGATACCCCCGATGAGACCGCGCCACGCCCCGACGCCAATCCGCTGCGCATCAGGCGCCGCACGGAGAACCCCGTATGACGATGTTGCCCGAGCGCGCCCCGGGGGCGCGCAAGATGGGTCTGGTCATCGACCTGGATACCTGCGTGGGCTGCCACGCCTGTGCGGTGAACTGCAAGGAGTGGAACACCGGCGGGGAGGCCGGGATCCTGCCCGACTACGACAAGTACGGGGCGAACCCGGACGGGGTGTGGTTCAACCGCATCCACTCGTACGAGACGGAGAGCCCCGAGCGCTCGCGCACCGTGAACTTCCCGCGCTCGTGCCTGCACTGCGAGAACCCGCAGTGCGTCACCGTGTGTCCCACGGGGGCCTCGTTCAAACGCGCCGAAGACGGCATCGTGCTCATCAACACCGACATCTGCATCGGCTGCAAGCTGTGCTCGTGGGCCTGTCCGTATGGGGCGCGCGAGTTCGACGAAGACGCCGGCGTGATGCGCAAGTGCACCCTGTGCATCGATCGGATCTACGACGAGACGCTGCCCGAGGCGGAGCGCGAACCGGCCTGCGTGGCGACCTGTCCGGCCAAGGCGCGCCATTTCGGGGATCTGGGTGATCCGGACAGTGCGGTCTCGAAGCTGGTCGAGGCACGCGGGGGGGTGGATCTGCTCGAGGAGCTCGGCTACCGCCCGACCAACAAGTACCTGCCGCCGCGCCAGGCGCAGATCCCGACCGCACCGCAGGAAGCTCCGGCGCGCCCGGCCCAGGGCGTCGGCGCAGCCCTGCTGCGTCTGCTCGACAAGGCGCTCAGCCGATGAGACCGGCCGCTTCGATCCTGCTGCTGACGACGCTCACGGGGTTCGCCTACGGGCTGCTCGCGTGGCTCGGCCTGGACGCCGCGGCGGGCGCCGCCGGCGCCGTCCGGCCCCTGATGTTGATCGGTGTCGGGCTCGCGCTTGTACTCGCCAGTGCGGGCCTCGCGGCCTCAGCGCTGCATCTGGGCCGCCGCGAGCGCGCCTGGCGTGCCTTCAGCCAGTGGCGCTCCTCGTGGCTGTCGCGTGAAGGCGTGGCCGCGGTGCTCACCTATCCGGTGGCACTCGCTTTCGCGGCCGCAGTCTACCGCGCGCCCGCCGCGCCGCTGACTCGGCTCCTCGGCGCCGCCGCCGCGCTCTCTGGACTCGGCACCGTCTACTGCACCGCGATGATCTACGGGAGCCTGAAGCCGATCCGGCAATGGCACAACCCGCACACCGCGCCCGATTATCTGATCTTTGCGCTGTTCTCCGGCGGCACGCTGTTCGTGCTGCTGCACACGCTCACGCTCGGCACCGGCGCGCTGCCGGCGGTGCTCGCGGCGCTCGCGGCCGCGGCGGCCCTCCTCGCCAAACTCGCCTACTGGCGCCACATCGATCACCAACCGCCGCTCGCCACCCTGGCGAGCGCGATCGGACTGGCGCACGGCACCGAGGTGAAGCCGCTCGATGCGCCACACTTCGCGGAGAACTTCGTGCTGCGCGAGATGGGCTACCAGATCGCGCGCCGACACGGCGAGAAACTGCGTCGCATCGCGCTCGGGCTGGGTTTCCTGCTGCCGCTGCTGTTGAGCCTGCTCGCAGCGGCCGGGCGCGTTCCGCTCGTGAGCAGTGTGCTCGCGGTGGCCTGCGCCGCGCTCGGCTTGCTCACCGAGCGCTGGCTGTTCTTCGCCCAGGCGACGCACGTCTCGGCGCTCTATTACGGCCGCAGCATCTAACATCATCCCATTGCACTGGCGGTCATCGCCGGCCGCCTTCGGCCGCACCATTCTGTTGCCGGCGAACTACGCACAGTCGATTGTGCTCGAGCGCGCCGCGATTCTGGCCCACGAACGGGCGCCTGTGTGCGCGCGCGACTGCTACCGCCTCTGGCTCGCGCAGCTGCGCCAGTGCCCGTGCTGGTTAGATTCGCGCGTCGGCCAGGACGTCCTCGGAGCGATCGGCTCGTCGGATCGGTTCGTGGCACTGTCGCAAAGATCTGCGATCCATTTTCTGGCGCGCCCATGGGGCGCTCGCTGAGACTCCTGCGCCATGGCCGCTCGCGCATTCCCGCCCAGCGTGAGCGAATGCGCGGCCGATTGCTCTGCTGCCTGCTCGCCGTGGCGCCACCTCCTGACTTGCGCTACGCTCCAGCCCGCCACCCGTAGCGACGCCTGAGGGGGCGGTCAACAGACTCAACGGGGCACGCCGGGATGCCTCGGCGCCCGCCCGGTGGCACAACGGTCGCGCGAGAGATCCGCGAGGTACTCGATGATTGGCGTTGCCGCGTACGCGCTCGTGATCGGGCTGTTCCTCAGTGCGGGCGGCTGGCTCGCCGAGCGCATTCTCGCCAGCCTGCGCGGACCGCGGCGCAGCGCCTGGATCGGCGCGCTGCTGTTGTCGCTCGCCCTCCCCGCATGGCGCCTCCCTGCGGCGCTGCCGAACGTCTCGCCCGTACAGGTATGGGCCCCAGCGCCACGCATCGTGTCCTCGACCCCGTCGTCGCGTCCGGATCCCATGCCGCACCGCGCAGGACCGTCACAAAAGATCACACCCGCCGCATCCGCGGGCAGCGAGTCGCACCCTGCGCGGCGCTTCTGGACGGCTGCGCGATACCGGGACATGCTGTGGGGATTGCTCGCCGCCTGGGGTGTAGCGTCGAGTCTTCTTCTCATCCGACTGTTCGCGGGCCTCGCGGCCATGCGACGGCAGCTGCGTCACGGTGAGACCGCTGTGCTCGATGGTGTTGCCGTCACCCTCACGGAGAATGTCGGCCCCGCAGTCCTCGGCCTGCGCAGTTCCCGGATCGCGATCCCGCGCGCGCTCGCCGAGTACAGCCCGCAACGACGGGCCGCACTTCTGGCCCACGAGGAAGCGCATCTGCGCGCCTACGACGGGCCGGTGCTCTTCGGCGCCACGCTCCTCGTCACACTCCTGCCCTGGAATCTCCCGCTGTGGTGGATGCGGTGGCGACTGCGACTCGCCATTGAAGTGGACTGCGATGCGCGTGTCGTTCGACGAGGCTTCGCGCCGGCTCCCTACGCCGCGGCGCTGCACACCGAGGCGGCGGTCGCGGCGCCGGGAACCCGCGCCGGCCCCGGTCTGAGCGAGCCCCGGGCGCCGAGTCCGCGCCGGATCCGCATCCTCGTGACACCGCGGCGTCCGTGGTGGCCTTGGGCGGCCGTTCCACTGTATGCGCTCACGGGCCTGGCGGTCCTGGCGGCCGGGACCTTCCCCGCGCCGCCCCTGAACGCTGCGCTCGGAGCTCGCAACCAGTCCCGTGCAAACGCGCAGCGGGCTGAAGCGCAGCGCCGCGAGGACGCTCGAGTCACCCGCCGTCTGCTCGCGAGCGCACGACCCGATGCACTCGCGGCCGCCGCAGTCCTCGGCTGGCCGTATCCGAGCGGACTGCGCCGCACCCGGGGTCATCACGGGCCACTGGCGCCGCCGGAAAATGCCGCGCTGCGCCTCGCGTGGCTCAGGCGCGCAATTGCCGCACAGCCTCACTCTATGAGTCTCGTGTTGCTCGAGAAGAACCTCTGTCGGGCCTGGCACGAGCGCTGTGACCTCCCGGCCCTGGATGCGCAGCTGCGCACGCTGGATCCGCACAACGGCGTGGGTTGGTTGGATGCGTTGCAGACCGCGGTCGCATCCAGCGATGCACGCGGCATCGATGCCGCGCTGGGTGCAATCGGGGCAACGTGCCGCGTCGACGTGCAGGCCACGGAACTGTTCGCCCGACTCGCCGAGGCGCTGCACGGCATCGGAGGAGAAGGTTATTTCCTCGCGACCGGACAGCTGCAGTACCTGCTCGGCAACCAGGCACCGTTCGAGGCGCTCACGGCCCTGGAGCAGGCCTGCACGCCGCACGGCAGCGCTCTGGCCGTGCGCCGTCTGACCGACTGCCGCGCGGCCGCCGCGGCATTCGAACGGGGCGACACCCTGGCGGTGAGTGCCGCCGGCACCGACATCGCTCTGCACCTGTGGCCGCCCGGATCGCCCCAACACCGCCAAGCGGCGCTGCGTTCGCGCCGCATCGGGGCACTGAGCCGCCGCTCGGCGGATCTATTCTGGCCGCGCAGCGCCTGGGAGCGGCTGGCCATCGTCGCGGACACGGCAGGCTACTTCGATCGCCTCGAGGCGCGCATCGTACACATCGATGCCCGCTCACGGCGCGAGCAGGATGCCCTGCGCACCGAGATTCAAGCCGGGGATTGACACTGAATCCCCTGAGGTGATCGGCTCGCGGATGCAGCCAGTCCGTCGCAGTTGTGTTCGGCGCGCGCGCGCCACTACAATCGGGGGGTTGACTACGCGAACTCGATTTCGCCGCTCGCCGCGGCAGGACGCCCTCGACGCCGAGCCATGCGGACCGCGCACGCTCCCGACGTACCGACTGCGCGTCGGAACCGCAGGGTCTCCCCTTGGTTAGGAGGGGCGCTCGCGCCGCGCAGCCGCCGATCTGGGTCATGGGGCTCACCAATGCCACCTTCGGCATGATGAGCGGATTCGCCGTGGTCACCCTGCCGCAGATGCTCGCCGCCGAGGGCGTTCCCGGGGGCCATATCGCCGCCATCACGGCGATCATCATCTCGCCGGGATTCTGGGCGTTCCTGTTCTCGCCCATGCTCGACGTGCGCCTGCGCCGACGGACTTACGCGCTCGCGTTCTGCGCGCTCAGCGCCGGGTGCGCCGCCTTTACGGTGCTGCATCACCGCCACGTCGAGGAAGTCGAGGCCGTCATGATGCTCGGCTATCTGTCCGCCGCGTTCTATCAAGGCGCGGTCGGCGGCTGGATGGGCAGCCTCATCCGCGCCGACGAAGACAGCCGGCTCGGCACCTGGTTCAACGTCGCCAACGTCGGTTCGAGCGGCGTGATCATCATGGCCGGCGGGCCGCTAATCCTGCACGCCACCGCCATGCACGGCGCGCTGTTCCTGTTCGCGGCGATGCTGGCCCCGCTCATCCTCTTCCCGTTCATCCCGGCCCCGACGCCCGACCGCGTGCTGGCCACCGAGAGCTTCGGGCGCTTCAGCCGCGCCGTGCTCGCCCTCGTGCGCCGCCGCGATGTGCTGATCGGGCTCGCGTTGTTTCTCTTGCCCTCGGCTTCATTCTCCCTGACCAACGTCCTCGGCGGCATCGGCAACGATTACCATGCCTCGGCCGCGACCGTGAGTCTGTTCGCCGGGGCCGGCTCGATCCTCGCGGGCATCGGC
>JAJZSQ010000053.1 GCA_021849615.1 Pseudomonadota bacterium | reverse complement strand
CGGAGCGGTGATGTATGGGGCGAAGTTGACCGTATCGAAATACGCCGCGGTGTGCAGCACCTCGGGGTTCTGCGTCGCGTAGAACGGATAGCCCGGTCGGCGACCGTGCGCCAGCCCGCTCATGTCGGCCCCCGAGGGTTCGTTGACGATCACCGCCGTTTCCTTGCCGGGGTTCAGTCCGGCGGTGGCGAGGCTCTGCTGCCCGCCCATGCTCGTACCCGTGAGCACCAGTGTCTTGCCGTTCCAGAAGCGGCTGTGGCGGATGTACTGAAGCGCTCGCGTGTCGCGCAAGTACATGCCGAGGAAGTAAGAGGTCTGCGGGCTGCGCACTCCGAGGGACGGATAGTTCTGCGCTACCCCGCTGCCGCTCCCGGGCGCGATGTCGTGTGAATCGACGTCGAACACCAGCCAGCCCTCGGCGGCGCGATTGGTTGCCCACGCGCGTTCGAGCGGATAGACGCCGGCCCATTGGTAGATGATCAGCGCAGGAAAGCGGCCGGCGTGTGCCGGCATTGCCAGATAGCCCCTCACGTGCGAGCCGAGACTCTTCAGTCGGACCCGGAATAGCCTCACACCGGCCTGAGCGGTCGGCATCGGCGTCAACTTCACCTGCATCGGGACGCGTCTGAGTGCGGCGAGTTGGCGGGCCCAGAACGCTTTGAAGTCGTGTGGCGGCGGGAGCGACGGGCGCAATTGCGTCGGGGCGATGGCTGCGCCGAGCGTGGCGACACGGTGCTCGGCGTAGGCGCCGAACGGAAACTGCGGGGCGAGCGGCTGGTAGTGCGGGTAACGGGCAAACAGCCGCTGCAGCGCCGGATCGTCCTTGCTCAGCAGCGCCTTCAGGCTGTGGTTCAGCGTGCGGTACTGTGCTCGCGACAGTGCCATCGGGGTGGGTTCGTAGTCGACCGTGACGTACAGCATGCCCGGCGCATCGAAGCGCAGCGCCAGGGTCGCATGACCCGAGGCCAGCGAAAAGCTGCCGGTCTTGACCACATCCAGATCGTTGCGCTTGATCGTGTAAGCGAAGCGGCCCCGCGGGCTGGGCGCTCCGGGAGGCACCGTGACAGTCCAGCCGACCGTCTGGCCGAGGCGGTAGATGCCGTCCGCATGCAGGGGCGTGAACTGGATCTGCGGGAGCGCGGCGAGCGCCGCGAGCGGCAGCAGGCAGGCGGCGAGTGTCAGGCCGAGGCTGCGTGCGGTGCGGCGGAGCGGGAGGTTGCGAGTCATCGGGTCAGGCCTCTGCGCGGCGCGCCGTGATCGTGAATGGCATGATCGACCCAAGCGATGAAGTACTTCATGTTGGGCGCATCCGTGTGGCCGCCGTCATCCTGCCGCCAGGCGAGCCGTCCGGAGAGCAAACCGTGATTGACCGGAGGCATCGATGCGCTGAGCGGATTGCCGCGCACCGGGAGCCCCTGGACGCCGAGCAGCCGGTAGACGGGGCTCGCCGCGACTGCCGCCATGAAGCTGCCGCGCTGATCGAGCCAGCGGGCATCGCCCATGGCGGGGATGCCGTAGCTGATGAAGACCAGCCGCGGGGCGCACAGCGCGATCAACTCGTTGGCGTCGACCGGCAGGTCCCCGGGCGTACGTGGCCCGAATGCGGCGCGCGCGGCGTCGTAGCGCAGAAAATTCCCGGCCATCCAGTGGTATTCGCCGGCACCGGCGAGGTTGCCGACGGTCTCCCCGAAATTGCGTCGCAGCGGCGTGGCACCGCCCTTGCCGGAGGAGCCGATCAGACCGAAGGCGAAGCGAGGGTCGAAGGCCATTGCGACCAGAGCGGCCTTGCCGAAGCGCGAAACCCCTTCGATGCCGACATGGGTCCCGTCGACCGTCGGGACGGTGCGCAGCTCATCGAGGACTTGGCTTGCGGCCCAGGCCCAGGCGCGCAGCGCGCCCCACTCGCCCGGGGTGCGCGGTCGTCCCCGGTTGGTCAGGCCGATGATCCCGCGCGTCAGGCCCGCCCCGTCGTCGGCCTGGACCGCCGTGGGATCGAGCGAGGCAAAGCCCCATCCGGCGGCAATCAGCTGCACGATCGAGGGTGCGCCGCCGTCGACGTTGCGTGCTCGCGGGGAAAATACCGAGCGGGTGATCAGCGGGGCCTCGGGGTCGCGCTGCAGCACGGCACGCGCTGCGGCGTCATGATGGGCAAGGGCTGAGCGCAGCGCGGCATTGAGTGCGGCGAGCTGCTCCCGGTCCGGTCCGCTCCGTGGCAGGGGCGGGGCACCGTAGGTGAACATGATGAGCACCGGCACCGGATGATGCACATGGGCTGGCAGCACCAGCGTCACCGGAATGTGCACTGAGATCAGCGGATAGGCACGGTTGTCCGCGGTGCCCATCAGGCGCTGGTAGACGACCGGATAGCCGCCGAGGGGGGTGTGGCCGCGAGCAGTCACCGTCCAGGTGACCTTGGGCACGGCTCGCGGGATCCGCCCGTACACATCATGTTCGAATGCTGCCACGAGTGCCGGCCGGCGCACCTTCCACCAGGTCCGCGCCGTGGTCACCTTGTGCCCGCTCGCGAGCCGCAGCGCATCGGGGAGTGCTCCGTAGGGATCTGCGAGCGCCTCGTCGTAGTGGGCGTGGTGCGGTGAGTTTTCGTTGCCGCTCGCTCCCGGGCGCAGCGCTTCGATGCCCAGTTGCTCCATCATGTTGCGATGGTCCTGGGCGGTGGTGAGCGTGACGGGGGCGCGCCAGTGATGTACCGGTGACGCATGCGCCGGCGGCGGAGCACAGGCCAGCGCCGCCGCCGCCACTGCGGCGGCGTACGGTCCGCTGGCGCGCGGTATCATTGGCCCGCGCGGGCCGCGTGCTTCATGGCAGTGAATAGCGACAACGGGATCGCCGCCGCCATGGCCCGGTAGCCCGCGGGGTTCGGGTGCAGGTTGTCACCGGAGTCGTAGGCCGGGTTCAGCCGCTGCGGATGCTGCGGATCACGCACCACCTTGGCGAAATCGACGACCGCATCGAAGTGTCCGGGCGCGCGAATCCAGGCGTTGATTTCGCGGCGATCGCGTTCCGTTTCGGCCGAGGGGTGGTAGTAGGTCGAGCCACCAAACGGCGTGATGGTGCCACCGATCACTTTGATGCCGTGCGCATGCGCGCGCAGGATGATTTGCCGGTATGCGCCGATGATGTTGCGGACCAGCGCGGCGTTCTGCGCGGCCGAAATGCGTCCGTGCATGGTGGCGACGCCCAGATCGTTGACGCCCTCGAGTACGATCAGGTAGCGCACGCCCGTTTGTCCGAGCACGTCGCGGTCGAAGCGGGCGAGCGCATCGGGACCGAGGCCGTAGCGCAACAGACGATTCCCGCCCGTGCCGACGTTGAGCACGCTCAAGTGGCGCGTCGCCGGCGAGGCCTGCAGGCGGCGGGCCAGATCATCCGGCCAGCGGGTGTCACTGTTGTTCGGCGTGGCATGTCCGTCCGTGATCGAATCGCCGAGCGTGACGATCGCCGCGGCGGGTCCGCGCACCTTGACGTCGACGCCGGAGAGGAAGAACCAGTGGTTGAACCGCATTGCACCCGGCAGGTCTGCGGCCGTCACGTGTTCGCCGTGCAGCAGGAAGGACGTCTCGCGGGAGCCTGGATGACTGGTCTGGCGCCGCGGGGGCTTGCGCAGGTAGATCGTCACGGCGAGATCCGAGAGCGCCTTGGCGTGGAAGGCGACCGGGTCACTGTAGTAGGCGGCCCCGGGGGGAATGCGAATGCCCGGACGGCCACCAAAGGCAAGGGGGGTGTCGGTGGACGGGTCGATCGCCCCGGTGGTGCGCGAGACCGGCACTGCGATCTGTGCGGCAACGATGTGCAGGGGCGTCGTGCCGAAGACGTTCGAGAAGCGCACGCGCAGTTCATGCCCGCCGACGCTCAGGTGCACGATCTGGCGCAGCGTGGCATTCGTCAGCGCCGCGTTCGGCAGCGTATTGCGCCGCTCGGGGATCTGCTGCGAGGCCGCCCAGGTCCCCAGCCAGTGCGCCGAAGCGCGGGCGTGGGCCGGGGCCGGCGCGGTGGATTGCGCGTGGTGCGCCCCGGCCCCGCACGCGGCCAGTGCCGCACAGGTTGAGAGCGCGAAGAGTCGCGGCAGGAGGCGCTTGATCGTCGTCGGCATGGCATTCCCCTCGTTCTTCGGCGCAGCGGTCGCGCCCCCCTTGGGGTCGCCGATGCGGAGCCTGCCGACATGGTAGCGATAACAAGCGCGGGCGACAACCGACGCGCCGTGCGTCTGCGGGCTGATGAACATCTGAGCCGATGGTGGTCGAGCCAAAATTGACAGCGCGGAAGTGGTATCGCTACCATCCGGCGGACATCAAGACGGGAGCATCGCTCTGTACCTCGGAATAGACATCGGCACCTCCAGCGTCAAGGCGGTGCTGCTCGATGAGCACGGCGTCATCGCCGCGCAGACCTCAGCCGCCCTCGAGGTGCATCGTCCGGCACCGGGATTCTCCGAGCAGGATCCGCGCAGCTGGTGGCAGGCGAGCGTCGAGGCAGTGCTCGCGCTGCCGGCTGCTGCGCGTGCCCAGGTGCGTGCGGTGGGCCTCTCCGGGCAAATGCACGGCGCCACGCTGCTCGATGCGCGCGATCAGCCGCTGCGGCCGGCCATTCTCTGGAACGACGGGCGTTCGGCCGAAGAATGCCTCGAGCTCGAGCGGCGCGAGCCTGCAGCGCGCACCATCACCGGCAACATCATGATGCCGGGATTCACCGCCCCGAAGCTGCTCTGGGTGGCGCGGCACGAGCCGGAGGTGTTCCGCCGTACCGCGCATGTGCTGTTGCCGAAGGACTACGTGCGCTTGTGCCTCACGGGCGAGCGGATCAGCGACATGTCCGATGCCGCCGGAACGGGCTGGCTCGATGTGGCGCGGCGCGAGTGGTCGGATGCGATGTTGGCGGCTAGCGATCTGACGCGTGCGCACATGCCGAGTCTGGTTGAAGGATCGAGCCCCTCTGCCACGCTCACGGCGGCAGCAGCGCAGCAGCTCGGTCTGCCGCGAGTGATCGTCGCGGGTGGCGGCGGCGACAATGCCGCGAGCGCGGTCGGACTCGGCGTGGTGCGGCCCGGTCAGGCATTTCTTTCGCTCGGCACCTCCGGGGTGCTGTTCGTCGTCACTGACCGATTCCGACCCAATCCCGAGCGTGCAGCCCACGCATTCTGTCACTGTCTGCCGGACCGCTGGCACCAGATGTCCGTGATGCTGAGCGCGGCCAATACGCTCGACTGGATCGCCCAGGCGGTCGGCGCAGCGGACCTCGGCAGGCTCGCGGCAGACGCCGAGCGTCATGGATTAACCCGGCACTCGCCGCTGTTCCTGCCGTATCTGACCGGCGAGCGCACGCCGCACAATGATCCGCATGCGCGCGGGGTGTTCTTCGGGCTGCGGCCGGACACGACGCCGGCGGAGCTCACCGCAGCGGTGCTCGAAGGGGTCGCCTTTGCATTCGCGGACGGACTCGACGTGCTGACCGAGAAGAGCGATCAGGTCGGGGAGATCAGTGTGACGGGCGGCGGCGCACGCGTGCCGTACTGGGGGCGCCTGATCGCCGCGGCGCTGCGCCGGCCGCTGACCTATCGCGAGGGCGGGGAGGTGGGTGCCGCGCTGGGCGCAGCCCGTCTTGCCCGACTCGCGGCCGGCGACGCCAATGAGGCTGAAGTCTGCGCGGCCCCGCCGGTAGCGCGGATCGTACATCCGGATCCGGCGCTCGCGGCCCTGCTGGCGAGCCGACGACGTACGTTCCAGCGTCTCTACCGCGATCTCAAGGGCGCTTTCGCGGAGTTCGCCTAGTCCGTCAGCCCCCCGACCCTGAGCGAGGTGCCGGGGGCTGATGTCGCCGCGCGGCGCGCCGAGCGCGTGCTCTGCAGGCATGAACGCCCGGACTTGAGCGTGTGCTGAGATGTTCCTCGGCTCATGCGCATGCCGTCGGTCCCGACGGAGATTCCCTCCGGTTCGCGCCTCTCAACGGTCGGACTGGCCTCGTTCAGTCGAACCGAACGGCGTCTCTGATCCGCTCCACGTGCATTACGTCCGGCCTACCGGACGGTAGAGGGTTTGCCGGCGCGCTATTGTTTTTAGCGGCGTGAACCGATGCGCGTACGGGGTCTGAGCATCCGCAAGCCGGGAGACATCCTGCTGCGCGCGCGACGAATACTCCTCGAGAAAGCCATCAGAGGCGATCGTGCCAAATACCCGCCGGTGATCCCCTGTCGGGCCGGGGAGAGAAAAGCCCGAGGGGATCACCGGCGAGTCAAACAGGCGGATCAGCTCCTCAGATGCAGCATCGCCGATTTCAGGTGCACCGAATCGGCTCCCACCATGACCCGTACCGTGCCGGGTTCGACGACCTTGCGCATGTTCTCGTTCCAGATCGCAAACACCCCCGGTCGCAGCGTGAAGTGCACCTGGGTGGCCGCGCCCGGCGCGAGCCAGACTCGCTTGAACCCCTTGAGCTCTTTCACCGGTTCGGTCACCGAGGTCACCAGCTCGTGCACGTACAGCTGCACGACTTCACTGCCGGCCACCTTGCCGGTGTTGCGCACATTGACTGTGACCGTCACCGTGCCGTGGGCCGCCAGGGTTGGCGCCGAAAGCTGCGGGCGACCGACGTGGAACGTCGTGTACGACAGTCCGTAGCCGAACGGGAACAGGGGGGAGTTGTCGGCAAAGAGGTAGCCGCGATGTGCGCTCGGCTTCTCGTCGTAGTTGTACGGCACCATGCCGACCGAGCGCGGGATGGTCACCGGCAGCTTGCCGCCCGGATTGGTCTTGCCGAACAGCACATCGGCCATGGCGGTGCCGCCCGCCTGGCCGAGATACCAGCCTTCGAGCAGGGCGTTGGCGTGCGGCAGGATGCGGTTGACGGTCACCGGGCAGCCGTTGATCAGGACCACGACGACCGGCTTGCCGAGGGCGAAGATGGCGCTGGCGAGCCGGTTCTGGTCGGCGCGCAGTCGCAGCGTGTCCCGATCGCCCAGGTGATTGTCGGCCCAGCCCTCGCGGCACATCGCGCCGCTGGTGCCGAGCACCAGTACGACGGCATCAGCGTGCCGCGCGACCGACACGGCATGGCGGATGCGCGGCAGATTCGCCGAGCTCGACTCGAGCACCTCGCGGTTGGTGTCCTTGTTGCCATAGGCGAGCAGCTTCACGCCGCGGGCATACAGCACGTGCACACGCTTGCCCACGTAACGGCGGATGCCCTGCAAAATGCTCACCGGGTGGCTCGGAATGCCCGAATAGCCGCCCAGGCGCACCGGCGCAGCATTTGGGCCGATCACGGCCAGAGTCTTCAGCCGGTTGACCTGCAGCGGCAGCGTGCCGTCGTTCTTCAGCAGCACGATCGCTTCCTGCGCCGATTTCAGCGCCAGCGCGCGCGCCTGCGGGTCATCGGTGATCCGGCGGGCTTCACGGACACTGGCATACGGGTGGTCGAACACCCCGGAGAGGAACTTCAAGCGCAGCACGCCCGCGACGGCCGTGTTGATCTGCTGCATCGTCACCTTGCCGTCGGCCAGGGCCTGCGGCAGGTGCGCAAACGCCTGACCATCGGGGAAGTCGACCTCGACGCCCGCATTCAGGGCACGAGCGGCTGCATCGGTCAGATTCGGCACGACGTGGTGCAGAGTCATGAGCTGCTCGATGCCCAGATAATCGCTGACGACCACGCCCTTGAATCCCCAGTCCTTGCGCAGCACCTGCTGGAAGAGCCACGGATTGGCGGTGCACGGGATGCCGCCGATTTCGTTGTAGGCGGCCATCACCACCTGGGCGTGAGCCTGGTCGATCGCCGCGTGGAACGCCGGCAGGTACATCTGCCGCAGCGTGCGGTGCGTCAGTTCCACCGGACCGACATTGGTGCCGGCCTCGGGCACACCGTAACCGGCCATATGCTTCAGCACGGCAAGGACATGCCCCGATGTCAGGGGCAGCGACGGACCCTGCAGGCCGCGCACCTCGGCCACGCCCATCTGGCCGACCAAGTAGGGATCCTCGCCGAAGGTCTCCTCGATGCGGCCCCAGCGCGGATCACGGCCGAGATTGATCACGGGCGTCAGCAGCATGTCGACGCCGCGGGCACTCGCCTCGCGGGCCACCACCCCGAATACCCGGGTGATCAGCGCCGGATCCCAGGTGCTCGCCAGCGCGATCGCCTGCGGGAAGCTGGTCGCGCCTCGCGCCACGTACCCGTGCAGGCCTTCCGAATGAAACAGCGTCGGGATACCGAGGCGCGTATGGTCGATGTCGTAGCGCTGCACGGCGTTCACGAACTGGATCGTCTGCGCAAGGCTGCGGAGTCGGAACTGATCCGGCGCGTAGTCGCCCGGCCGGGCGAGCTGGCCAATGCCGTCAGGATAGTTGCGGGCCGCCTTGGCGGGATCGAAGTCGCCAGCGGCGTTTTCGATCTGCGGTTTGTCTTCCCAAATGGAGGAGATCTGGGCGATCTTCTCCTGCAGGGTCATGCGGCGAAGGAGGTCCTTCACCCGGGCAGCGACGGGCGCGTGCGGATCCTTGTAGAGGGGCCTTCCGGCGGCCTGCGCGCCGGGTGCGGGCAGCGATGCGAGCAGCGCCGCTGCGGTCAGGGCGCCGAGCATGCGCGCGCGAGTAGAGTGGCCCTTCACTGGATGATCCCCCCGAAACCCAAGACTGGTATCGCTATCATAACTGACCGCTCCGGTTCGTAAACAGATTTCGCGTGCCCGAGTCTTCCAGTCGACTGACGGCGCCAAGTTGCGAGCCGAAAATGGGAGCGTTACCATCAATCACCCCTTTTGTGCGGGATACGCCCGAGTATGGCCGCCGAACCTCAGTCTGTGCGGGACTCCACCGGTCGCTTCGGCGCTTACCGATGGCGCATCTGTGCGCTGTTGTTCTGGGCCACCACGCTCAATTATATCGACCGCCAGGTGCTCGGCGTGCTCGCTCCGGCGCTCGGGCATACGCTCGGCTGGACCCAGGTCGACTACGGATACATCGTGGCCGCGTTTCAAGTCGCTTACGCGCTGGGACTGGCATTCGCCGGGGCGCTCATCGACAAGCTCGGTACGCGACTCGGCTATGCGCTCGCCATCGGGCTGTGGAGCTGCGCGGCGATGAGTCATGCGCTGGCGCGCACGGTGCTGGAGTTTGCGGCGGCGCGCTTTGCGCTCGGGCTTGGCGAGTCGGGCAACTTTCCGGCTGCCGTGAAAACGGTCTCCGAGTGGTTCCCGCGCCGTGAGCGCGCATTCGCCACTGGGCTGTTCAACGCCGGCTCGAACATCGGGGCGTTGATTGCCCCTCTGGTCGTGCCGATCGCGGTGTCGCTCTGGGGGCTGCGGTCGGGTTTTCTGCTCACCGGGGTCCTGAGCGCGCTGTGGCTGATTACCTGGCTCATCGTCTATCGCCCGGCGGGTGAGCATCCACGGGTCAGTGCCGAGGAACTCGCCTACATCCGCGCCGATGGAGCCGAGTCGGGCGCGCCGGCGCGCCGGGTACGGTGGCGCGAGCTGCTGCGGCACCGGCAGACCTGGGCGTTCGTGGTCGGGAAGTTCCTCACCGACCCGGTGTGGTGGTTCCTGCTGTTCTGGCTGCCGAAGTATCTCAGTCACCGCTACGGACTCGATCTGACCGCCCTCGGTCCGCCGCTGGTCGCGGTCTACGTCATGGCCGACGCTGGCAGCATCGCGGGTGGCTGGATGGCCGGGTGGCTGATGCGCCAGGGGTGGAGCGTCAATCGTGCACGCAAGGGCGCGATGCTGCTGTGTGCGATCGCCGTCGTGCCGGTCGTGTTTACCTCCGAAGTCCACTCGTTGTGGGCGGCAGTTGGCCTGATCGGGCTGGCGGCCGCGGCGCACCAGGGCTGGTCGGCGAACCTGTTCACGACGACGTCCGACCTGTACCCGAGTACTGCGGTTGCGTCTGCCGTCGGACTTGGGGGGTTCGCCGGCGCCGTTTCTGGCGCATTGGTGGCCACGGCCGTCGGGTATTTGCTGCAGGTCACCGGCAGCTACGCGCTCCTGTTTACGCTGGCCGGCGGCATGTACCTCATTGCTCTCGGTCTGTTTCAGCTGCTCGCGCCGCGGCTGACCCCCGTGTCCCTGGCGGACGCATGAGGGCCGCTGCCGCTCGGACCTTCCTTACCGCCGTGGCGCCGATCGCGCTGCGGTGCTGCCAGTCTTGGAGAACACATTGATGAACAACCCATCGTCTGAGCCGCACGGCTCGCGCCGTGACCGGGAAATCGTCGCCGCTCGCGTAATCGTCACCTCGCCGGGTCGCAACTTCGTGACGCTCAAGATCGAGACGCGCTCGGGAGTCTGGGGGATCGGCGATGCAACGCTCAACGGCCGCGAACTCGCGGTCGCGGCATACCTCGAACATCACGTGATCCCCAACCTGATCGGCCGCGATGCCGGTCGGATCGAGGACACCTGGCAGTTTCTCTACCGCGGTGCGTACTGGCGCCGCGGACCTGTGACCATGACCGCAATCGCGGCGGTGGACGTGGCGCTGTGGGACATCCTCGGCAAAATGGCCGGGCTTCCTCTGTATCAGCTGCTCGGCGGACGCAGTCGCGACGGGATTCTCGTCTACGGGCATGCCAGCGGGCGGGACATCGAGGAGGCGAGCGCAGAAGTCGGTCGGTTCATCGAGCAGGGGTACCGCGCGGTGCGGGCCCAATGCGGAGTGCCGGGCCTCGCTAAACCGTACGGCGTGACGCGGCTGAAGAATGCCTACGAGCCGGCCGAGAGCGAATTGCCGCTGGAGACCGTCTGGTCGACGCCGCCTTACCTGCAGATCGTGCCGCGGCTGTTCGAGCGACTGCGCGCGGATCACGGCGCTGAGATCGAACTGCTGCACGACGTGCACCACCGGCTCAGCCCGATCGAGGCCGCCCGTCTGGCACGCGATCTGGAGCCGTACCGCCTCTTCTGGCTAGAGGATGCGACGCCGGCGGAGAACCCCGACGGCTTCGAACTGATCCGCCGCCACTCGGTCACGCCGCTCGCCGTCGGGGAGGTCTTCAACTCCCTCTGGGACTGCCGAGCGCTGCTCGAGCGGCAGCTCATCGATTACATCCGCACCACCATCGTGCATGGGGGAGGGATCACGCACGTGCGCCGCATCGCGGATCTGGCGGCCATGCACCGCGCACGCACCGGCTTTCACGGCGCGACGGATCTCTCGCCGATTACGCTCGGGGCGGCGTTGCATTTCGATACCTGGGTGCCGAATTTCGGCATCCAGGAGTACATGCGCCATACCGAGCAGACCGACGAGGTGTTCCCGCACGATTACACGTTCCGCGAGGGCTGTCTGCACTGCGGGGAGAGTGCGGGTCACGGCGTCGGGATCGACGAGAAGTTGGCCGAGCGCTTTCCCTACAACCCAAAGCAGTTGCCGGTGGCGCGTCTGACTGATGGCACGATGTGGGATTGGTGAGTCGTCGCGCTGAACGGCTCGAACCGGTGCGACGCATCATATTTACAAAAGAGAGGGGATTGGCATGATGAGGCGAATCTATCGAACGGTCAGCGTCCTGGCCGCGCTGTGCGCAATGATTTGCGCGGTGCCCGTCGGGGCCGCGCCGGCCCGAGCCGCGGCGCGGCCATACAAGAACTTCAGCGTTGCGGTCTACATTCCCGTGACCTCGACCCGGCAACTCGCCAACCCGCAGACGCTGCGTCGCCAGTTCCAGCGCATCTGGAGCCAGGTGCATTTCAACAAGGTATATCTCGAGGTGTACCGGGATCAGGTGTTCGCCAACCCGGCGACACTCGATCGGATTGCGGCGTTCTTTCGCCGGCGGGGAATCACGGTCGACGGCGGCATTACGCTGTTTGCCGGTCGCAACCAGTACAATCAGTACAACTCCTTCGACTTCGAGAACCCGCACGACGTTGCCATCTGCGAGCGTGCCGTGCGCATGGCGGCCCGCCATTTCAATACCATCATCTTGGATGACTTCACCTTCTTCAATACGCGCAGCAACGCCGACATTAAGGCCAAGGGCGGGCTCAGCTGGACTGAATACCGGCTGCGTAAGATGCGCTGGGTGGCGCAGCATCTGATTATCGACACGGCGCGCCAGGTCAATCCGCGAGCCAAGGTGATCATCAAATACCCGAACTGGTACGAACACTTCCAGGGTCTGGGCTTCGATCTGGATCGCGAAGCGAAGATGTTCAGCGGGATCTACACTGGCAATGAAACTCGTGATCCGGTGCACACCGCGCAGATGCTCCAGCAATACGAGAGCTATCTGATCTATCGCTATTATCACAACATCCGGCCGCATGGAGACAAGGGTGGCTGGGTGGACACCTTCGGCGATCGGTACGTCGATCGCTACGCTGAGCAGCTCTGGGATACGCTGTTCGCCAAGTCGCCGGAAATTACGCTGTTCAGCTGGCCGCAGCTTGCCGTACCCGAGCCTGTGAGCCCGGGTGAGCGTTATGCGTGGGCCGCCGACCGCACCAGTTTTGACTGGAATGCGATGGTGCACGCGTTCAAGGCGCCACCGGGCAGCGAGGCGGTGCCGGGCTGGGCAAGCGTCGCCGGCGATGCGCTTGGTCACGTCGACAAGGTGTTGGGCAAGCTCGGCCATCCGATCGGCATCGCCAGTTATAAGCCATTCCAGTCGAGTGGCGAGGACTTCCTGCAGAACTACCTTGGCAATATTGGCATTCCGATCAATCTCGAGCCGCATTTCCCGGCTCACGCTCCGGTCGTACTGCTCACTGCCGAGGCGGCAGCTGACCGGGATCTCGTGGCAAAGATCGAGGCGCAGTTGAAGGCTGGAGGTGATGTGATCATCACTTCCGGGCTGCTGCACACACTCGAGCAGGACCATCGTGGCATTCGCAACGTTGCCGACATCACGTACATCGGATTGCCAATCGCGGTGCGCCACTATCTCGGCAGTATCGCCGGGGGCACGACTGCGGGGCTGAATGTTCCGGGCGAGCGGGCGGCGTGGATCATTTTCCCGCAAATCCGCTTCTATACGAATGACAGCTGGCCTGTCATTCAGGGTGAAGCGTCAGCTCATGGGGTGCCAGTGCTGTTGATGACCGGATACTCGGGCGGTCAGCTCTACGTGCTCGACGTGCCGAGCAACATGGGCGATCTGTACCGGCTCCCCGAGCCGGTTTTGAATACGCTGCGCGGTTATCTGCTGGCGAGATTCCCGGTACGGATCAACGCTCCGGCGCATGTCGCAGAATTTGTCTACAGCAATAACACCTTCGTAGTCGAGTCGTATCTGGCCCGTCCCGTGACTGTGCGGGTGTTCGTGCATCGGGGGGCTCGGGAGCTGCTCGATTTGGCTTCGGGACAGAAAGTGCTGCCGGCGCCACTGATTACGCCGAACCCGTTGCCGAGCGAACACGGGCAGACGAGCTTCGTCATTAGACTCGCGCCGCACTCGTACCGCGCGTTCGCGGTGAAGTGAGACGCGCCGGACTGAGGTCGTGATGTAACCCTCCCGGCCGGCGCGGCCGCAGGTGCGGCGCCGGCCGGGGAGCGGTTCAGAGCCGGTAGGCCTGCTTCGGCAGTCGATAGGCTAGATCCCGGACCACCAGCAGCGCCTCGTCTTCGGGCAGGCGGTGTTCGGCCACCAGTTTCGCGAGGAACGTACAGTCAATCCGTCGTGCAACGTCGTGCCGCGCCGGAATCGAGAAGAACGCGCGCGTGTCGTCGTTGAAGCCCACGGTGTTGTAGAACCCGGCCGTCTCGGTGGTCTGCTCGCGAAAGCGCAGCAGTCCCTCGGGGCTGTCGTGGAACCACCAGGCCGGCCCGAGCCGCAGCGCCGGATAGTGCCCGGCGAGCGGCGCCAGTTCGCGGCTGTAGCTCGATTCATCGAGCGTGAATACGATGATCGTCAGGGTGGACTCATTGCCGAAGCGATTCAGCAGCGGGCGTAGTGCGGCGACATAGTCGGTCCGCGTCGGAATGTCGGCGCCGATGTTCGCGCCGAAGCGACCGAACAGCGGTGTATTGTGGTTGCGCCAGGCGCCGGGGTGAATCTGCATCACCAGACCGTCCTCGAGGCTCATGCGGGCCATTTCCGTGAGCATCTGGGCGCGAAACGTCTCGGCATCGGCGCTGGAGAGATCTCCGCGGCGCGCTGAGCGCACGACGCGCTCAAAGAGCGCCTCGGCGTCGCGCTCGCCCAGGTCTTCCGTGCGCGCGGTCGGGTGACCGTGATCGGTCGAGGTTGCGCCTGAGGAGGCGAAGAACGCGCGCCGGGCCTGATGAGCGGCGAGATAACCGCGCCAACTGAATGGATCAATGCCCGTCAGCGCGCCGAGGCGTTCCAGGTTCGTGACGAATCCCGGAGTCTCAGGGTCGATCACCGGGTCGGGTCGATACGCGCTGATCACGCGTCCCGGCCAACCGCTCGCGCGGATGGCCGTATGGTATTCGAGTGAATCGAGCGGCGACTCCGTCGTGGTGAGCACTTCGATCCCGAACCGTTCGAATAGTGCGCGCGGCCGAAACGCCGGTGTGGCGAGCTGCGCGCAGATGCGCTCGTACGTTCGGTCGGCGTTCGCGCTGGTGAGCGGGCAGTCGGCGCCGAATACTTCGGCCAATACCCAGTCGAGCCACAGGCGAGTGGGGGTGCCGCGGAACAGAGGGTAGTGTGCGGCGAAGGTGCGCCAGATGAGCTCGGGCGCCGGCGGAGCGCGTCGCTCGCCATTCGGTTCGACGCCGAGCTCATCGAGTTGGACACCCTGACTGTAGAGCATGCGGGTGATGTAGTGATCCGGGCTCAGCAGCAGCGAGGCCGGATCGCGGAACGGTTCATTGACCGCGAACCAGCGCGGGTCGGTGTGCCCATGCGGACTGATGATCGGCAGGGTGCGGACTTCGGCATACAGCCGTCGGGCGATGGCCCGGGTCGCCGGCTCGGCGGGAAACAGCCGATCGGGATGCAGCGCGGGGTGGTTGGAGTCGGTCATGCTCGCGGCTCGTTCGACGCTCGGTGCGTGGCACAGGAGGGGTTCACGATGCACCCGGGTGCAGTCGGGGTCAACGCGGCACCGGTGCGTCGTCCGGCGGACATGCGGCGCCATTTCCGGGCGTGCCTTCCAGGTATGGAATGCAGAATGCCTCGTAGGCCTTGAGGGAATCCGGCGGCGGTGCAACGCCCGGGGGCAGCGGCAGATGGGAGATCGAGTGGAAGTAGGCGATGCTCGCGTCCCGCCACCATTGCGCTTCGTGCAGCTGGATGGTGAGGAACGCCGACGTGAGCTGGAAGCGGCGGGGATCGACGTAGCGGGAAAGTCCGCGCCAGGTGCTGCGCATGCGCTTGACGGCTGCCACGCCGCGTACGTAGTGCAAGACGAGCGAGTCCCACACGGTGTGGCCGGAGGCGAGGCGGTAAGTCCAGGGCACATGGTGGAACCACAACAGTAGATTCTCAGGACAGTGCTTGAGACTGGCGAACTCCGCGGCGACGTGCGGGGCGTACTGGGCGACGGCATCACTGCCGCTCGCCGTGCGGTCGAAACCGATACCTTCGGCGTTCGCACGGCTGTAGTAGGTGTCCGACCAGTCCGGCGGCAGATGCTTGCTCGGGGCAATCCAGGGGCCGGGGCCGTAGTGCGTGCCGGCCATCTGACTGGCGAGTCCGAGCGGATCGCTGTAGTCGACCACCGCCTCGCGCGAGCCCATCATCATCCGCACGACCGGACGTACGAACCCCGCGGCGTTGGTGAAGGTCATGCGCACCCACTGCGCGGCGATGGTACGGGCCGAGGCATCGGGGTTCCAGGCGAGCCGGCCGAACACATACCAGTTCGATTGGTTGAAGATCGAGCCGCACCAGTTGCGGTCCGAGCCGATATTGGCGACGCCGGCGATCGCGGTGTCGTGCTGCCCGTAGAGCGAGCCATCGATCACGCGCGCGACGGTCGAGCCCGGGCCGCGGGCCCAGGTATCGGCGCGCAGCACTTCCTCGTACAGTGTCCCGAGGTACACGAGACTGGTCTGTTGGCCCAGGTATTCTTTGGTGATCTCCAGCTCGAGCATCAGGTGCGTATGCGGCATCGCGCCGAACAGCGGATGAAACGGCTCGCGCGGCTGGAAGTCGAGCGGGCCGTTCTTCACCTGCACGATCACGTTGCGGTCGAATTTGCCGTCGAGCGGTTTGAAGATGTCGTAGGACTGGCGGACGCGATCCTCGGAGTGCGGGTTCGTCGAGTAGACGAATGCACGCCACATGACGATGCCGTGGTAGGGGGCGAGCGCCCGGGCGAGCAGATTGGCGCCCTGCGCCTGGGTGCGACCGTAGTTTTCCGGTCCCGGCTCCCCTTCCGAATCGGCCTTCATCAGGAAGCCGCCGAAATCCGGCACGGCCCGATAGATCTCGGCGACCTTCGTCCGCCACCAGGCCTGTACCGCCGGGTCGAGCGGATCGGCGCTCGAGAGCTTCCCGACCGTAATGGGTGCGCTGAACGGTACGGTCAGGTAGACGCGGATCCCGTAGGGGCGCAGTACGTTGGCGAGCGCAGCAACCTTGGCGAGATACAGCGGCGTGACGATCCACGGGCTGGCGTTGACATTGTTCAGCACCACGCCGTTGATCCCGACAGAGGCGCACGCGCGTGCGAAGTCGATGTATCGCGGGGAGAGATACTCCGGCAGTTCGCGCCACTTCCAGATCGAATCGCCGGCGTAGCCACGCTCGACGCTGCCATTGAGGTTGTCCCAGAAATCGAGCACACGGTGGCGGATTTTCGGCCGCGAGGCAATGGCGAGCGGCTCGAGCGGCTGGCGGGTCTGCATCTGGCGCAGGAAACGGAACACTCCGTAGAGCACGCCCACGTCCGTGTTGCCGGCGATGACCGTGACGCGGTGGCCGTGGATCTGCAGCGTGCGGATCACGTAGCCCTGCTTGCCGAGCGTGCGCAGCCCCAGGTGCAGCGAGCGCAGCAGCGGTGTGCCGTGCGGTGTGCCGAGCACGATCGCGCCGTTGCGGGTGATGGCCGGCTCGCTCGGCACCGGACGCCCCAGCATGCCGGAGAGCCCACGCTCCAGTTCCTCAGTCGCCGCACTCAGCGTCGGGGAACGCGCTCTACCCGGCACCAGCTCACTCGCCGAGCGGCGGTACCGATGCAGCCACGCACCGTGCACCGATACGTAGCGCAGCCAGATTCGGTAGCCGTCGTTGGCGTGCGCCGTGGCTGACAGGGCGGGCAGGGTGAGGAGGGCCGTGGCTCCGAGGACTGTGGCGCAGCGTCGTGCTGCCTGAATGAACTGCGACATGCGTCTCCCCGGCGATAAACGTGTGACTGCGTTGCAAAATGATACCGCTATCAGTACGCTCCGGGCAATGAAACCGAAAGATCGGAA
>JAJZSQ010000202.1 GCA_021849615.1 Pseudomonadota bacterium | reverse complement strand
GCGCCTATGACCGGGGTAAAGCTGCTGCCGGTGATCAACGCCAAAGTAGCGCCGGTGCACGCGAGCGTGCAGGCGGGCCGCCCGGTGATCGAGATCGTCGTGGGGGCGGCCACGGTGCGGCTGTGCAACGGGGTGGACGCTGAGGCGTTGCGCACGGTGCTCGACTGCCTGGCGCATCGGGCATGATCGGATTGCCGGCCGGCACCCGGGTGTGGCTTGCGGCGGGGGTGACCGACATGCGCCGCGGGATGAGCGGTCTTGCCGCGCTGGTGCAAACGACGCTGGCCGCCGATGCCTACTCCGGGCATGTGTTCGTGTTCCGGGGTCGCCGCGGCGATCTGCTGAAGGTGCTGTGGTGGAGCGGCGACGGGATGTGCCTGTTCGCCAAGCGGCTCGAGCGCGGGCGCTTCGTGTGGCCGCAGGCCGATCAGGGCGCGGTGCATCTCACCGGCGCGCAGCTCGCGATGCTGCTCGAGGGCATCGACTGGCGCCGTCCCGAGCGCACCTGGCGACCGACGCACGCGGCATAAAATTGTGGGTCCTGTGAAGGCCGCAACCTGCCGTTCCGTACTACACTACGGACATGGCGCGCGCAGCATCCCACGAAGATCAAATCGCAAAGCTCAGGCAGCAGTTGGCGAGCCGCGACGCATTGATCGCCAAGCTCGCCGCGGAGATCGCGCGGCTGCGCCGCTGGCGCTTCGGCCGTTCGGCCGAGCGCATGACCGACACCGTGGCGCAGCTCGAGCTCGCGCTCGAGCAGCTGCAGGGCGCAGCCTGCGGCGAAGCGCCGTCGGTTCAAGCGGCGCCGGCGCTCGAGGCCAACGACGACACGGTGGCGAGCGAACCGCGCGTGATCGCATTGCGCCGCCCGGTGCGCCGCCTGCCGGCGCATCTGCCGCGCGAGACCATCACCCACGCCCCGGCGCACTGTGCCTGCCCGGACTGCGGCTCGCCGCTGCGCCGGCTCGGCGAAGACATCTGCGAAGTGCTCGACTTCGTGCCCGGCTACTTCCAGGTGATGCGCCATGTGCGCCCCAAGCTCTCCTGCCGGCAGTGCGCACGCGTGGTGCAGGCACCCGCGCCGTCGCGCCCCATCGAGCGCGGGCTGGCCGGCGCGGGTCTGCTCGCGCAGGTGATCGTCGCCAAGTATGCCGATCACACGCCGCTGTATCGCCAGCAGGGCATCTACCGGCGCGCCGGCGTGGAGCTCGAGCGCGCCACCCTCGCCCAATGGGTGGGGCAGGCCGCCAAGCTGCTCGCCCCGCTGGCCGGTGCGGTCGCACGGCACGTGCTCGCTGCCCAGAAGGTCCACACCGACGACACGCCGGTGCCGGTGCTCGATCCGGGGCGCGGGCGCACCAAGACCGGGCGAATGTGGACCTATGTGCGTGATGACCGGCCGGCGGCCAGCCGTGCGCCGCCGGCCGTCTGGTACTGCTACTCGCCCGATCGCCAGGGCCAGCATCCGCGTGAACACTTGAAGCGCTATGCCGGCATCCTGCAAGCGGACGGGTATACCGGCTATGGGGCGATCTACGAATCCGGTGAGGTGCTGGAGGCGGCCTGCTGGGCGCATGTGCGGCGCAAGTTCTACGACATCCACGTGGCCGATCGTTCGCCCATTGCCGCCGAGGCCATTCGCCGCATCGGATTGCTCTATGCCATCGAGCGCGAGGTCCGCGGCAAGCCGCCGGGCGCGCGGCGTGCGCTGCGCCAGGCGCGCGCCGCACCGGTGCTCGAGGCCCTGCACGGGTGGCTCAGCGCAACGCTGCAGACGGTGTCCGCCAAGTCGAATCTCGCGGGCGCCATCAAGTATGCGCTCGGGCGCTGGACCGCGCTCACCCGCTATCGCGACGACGGGCGCATCGAGATCGACAACAACACCGCCGAGCGCTCGATCCGGCCGATCGTGCTGGGCCGGCGCAACTACCTCTTCGCCGGCTCCGACGGCGGCGGCGAGAGCGCCGCGCACATCTATACGCTCATCGGCACGGCCCTGCTCAACGGCATCGAGCCGTATGCCTACCTGCGCGAAGTGCTCGGGCGCATCGCCGATCACCCGATCAACCGCATCGACGAGCTGCTGCCGTGGCGTCTCGATCTCGCAAGCGCCGAGCCGCTGGCAGCGTAGCCGCGACTGTGGCCACTGCGGCGTCGGCCTCAAACGTGTTCACCTACGCCCACATCGAAGCGGTGATCGCCGGTGGCGGTCAGATCATGATCGGCACCGTGCAGCCGATACGCGATGCGGCGGTGGCACACGACGGGAAGAAGACACTCGCCATGCTGCGCAAACGGCCTCACGAACTGCTGCCGGATCTGCTGCAGCGCCTGAACGCCGCCATTGCCTCAGCGCAAGCCTCTGGTCAGCGCGTGGACGAAATCAACAAACCCGCCTCCAGCACGCGCTACGAACTCTGACCGCGTCAAGACGGCCTGGGGCGGACGCTTACACTCTCTCCAACGCCGCCGACGAGCCGCTGCGCGATGCCGAAGCCCTCGTGCGCTGCGACCCCGCATTCGCGGAACCTCTGCGCCTGCGTTTCGAGCGGCTCGAGGCGAAGGAGACGCGCCGGCTCGACGCGCTGGACCTGAAGTTCCGGCATCGCTCTCTGGCCGAGCTGACCGAGGCGGAACGCGGCCGCATCGTCGTCGAGGTCACCGCCGACGGAGCGGAAGTCGCCCGCATCGACCGCGCGGTGGACGTGCTCGCCTACGACCAGTGGGCGGGCACCCGGGCGCTGCCGGAGTTCCTGGCCGCCTTCTCGCTCCCCGACAACCCCGCCGTCGACCGCCTGATCTTCCGGGCCGGCGAGCTGCCGGCTTCTTTTGACACCGACGGCCGGAAGATCCGGACGCCGGATCGCGTGCTCGCGGGCGGCGTCGCCACCTGCCTCGATGCTGCGATGCTGCTCGCTTCGTGCCTCGAGCAGGCCGGGCTCACTCCCGTCGTGCTCATGAAGAAGGGGCATGCGTGGGCCGGATGCCGGCTGATCGATACGACCTTCCCGACGCCGGTATTCGACGACGGCGAAGCGATCCTGCTCGACGAGGAACTCTTAAGCGCGTCCATTCGACGGGGAGAGTGCTCATCACGCTCGACAACGACTTCGACAAACCGGCGGGAGGTAAGCGTCATCCCAGCACCGCCTTGTTTGCGTTGTAGGCCTGACGCAGAGTGGCGCCCACCAAACCAGTGGTGGGGACCATTATGGCGTCAGAAGGTGTGGCAGCA
>JAJZSQ010000052.1 GCA_021849615.1 Pseudomonadota bacterium | reverse complement strand
CTTCGTGCGCGTAAAGCCGAAGCAATGACCCGTGCATGTGCGGCCCTGACGGTGAGTGGCGATGAGGAGTGCGGAAGTCTAGGCGGACCCCGGCGGGGGTTCAAATCCGCTCCCGCCGGTGGCATGCACCGGACATCCGAAGTAAGCTCGAGGGCCTCGATTTCGGATCCTGCTGCGGAGCTTCTCGAACTGATGCCCAAACAAGAACTGCGCGCCGCCGCCGCACTCGCCGCCGTGTTCTCGGTCCGCATGCTGGGCCTGTTCATGATCTACCCGGTGTTCGCGCTGTTCGCGCGCGGCCTGCGCGGCGCGACGCCGGACACCATCGGGCTCGCGCTCGGCATCTACGGGCTCACGCAGGGATTGCTGCAGATGCCCTTCGGGTTGCTCTCCGACCGCATCGGGCGCAAGCCGATGGTGGTCGGCGGGCTGATCCTCTTCGGCCTCGGCAGCGCGTGGGCCGCGAACGCGCACTCGATTGGCACCATGATTGCCGGACGGGCGCTGCAGGGGGCCGGCGCGGTCGGTGCGGTCATTCTCGCGCTGGTCGCCGACCTCACCGCGGAGGAGAACCGCACCAAGGCCATGGCCATGGTGGGCATGACCATCGGTTTTTCGTTCCTCGTGGCCATCGTCACCGGCCCGCTGGTGGCAGCCTGGATCGGCGTGTCGGGCATCTTCTGGTTGATGAGTGCCCTTGCGTTGCTCGGCATCGCCATCACGCTGTTCGTGGTGCCCGCCCCGCAGCGCCGGCGCGTGCACCGGGAGGCCGAGCCGGTTCCGGCGCTGCTCGGCGCGGTGCTGCGCAACGGGCAGCTGCTGCGGCTCGATTTCGGCATCTTTGCGCTGCATGCGATGCTGACGGCGAGCTTTCTCGTGGTGCCGGGGCTGTTCGCCCGCACCCTCGGGGTGGGCAGTCGAAGCGAGTGGCTGGTGTACCTGCCGATCCTGCTGCTGTCCGTTGCGGTCATGGTGCCGGCCATCATCATCGGGGAGCGCCGGCGGCGTCTGAAGGGCGTGCTCGTGGCGGCGGTGGCCGCACTTGCGGCGAGCCAGATCATGCTCGCCCTCGGCGGGCACGAGAAGCTGGTGCTGCTCGGGGCGCTCGCGCTGTTCTTCGCGGCCTTCAACATCATGGAGGCGAGCCTGCCGTCGCTCGTGACCAAGACCGCACCGCCCGGCGCCACCGGGACGGCCACCGGGGTGTACTCCAGTTCCCAGTTCATCGGCATCTTCGTCGGCGGCGCCGTCGGCGGCTGGATCGATCAGCACGGCGGCACCGGGGCGGTGTTCGCGTTCGCCGCCGTGATCGCGCTGATCTGGCTCGCGCTGGCCGCGACCATGCGCGCCCCGAGCTATCTCGCCTCGCGCGTGGTGCGTCTCGGCGCGGGCCCGCGCGACGCGCAGCAACTCGCCGCGGCGTTGCGCGCCGTGCCCGGCGTCGCCGAGGCGAACGTGGTGGCAGAGGAGGGCGTCGCCTACTTGAAGGTGGACGCCAAGCGATACGATCCCGGCGCCGCCGCGATCGTCGCCGGCGCGCCCCTGGAGTCGGCCGGCTGAACGACGCCGGCCCGATCCAACAGCCTTTTTTTCAAACCCCGCCCTTGACTTGTGCGCGCATATGCATAAGATGCGCGCCAACGCAACGACCCGGAACCTGCATGGACCCTAGCCCTAGTAGCCGCTTCTTCGCCGAGTGATCGGCGGAACGTCTCCCGGCCCAGGTCCTACACCTCCCTCCGGCAGCCGTCCCGCGATCTGAAGCGGGACGGTGCGTATCGCGCGGCCTGCGGCCGCGCGCCGACCGATCCAGACGGTCGAGCGCATCCTCCAGAAGCGAATCTGAGCGGGCGAGACCCTCGAGTCTCGCCAGTCAACGCGATGTGAGGAATGACCGATGTCCTTCTCCGAGACTGATGCTGCGCCGGCCGAGGCGCTGCTCTGCGATGCGCACGCCGGTGAGATCCGCGGCGCGTTCGGCACCATTTCCCGCCACGATGGCCCGATGCGCAGCGGCTGGGGCGCGCGGCTGCGCACGCTGCTCGCCATCCTCGGTCCGGGCCTCATCGTCATGGTCGGCGACAACGACGCCGGTGCCTTCGGCACCTATGCCCAGGCCGGCCAGAACTACGGCACGGCGCTGCTGTGGACGCTGTTGCTGCTGGTGCCGGTGCTCTACGTCAATCAGGAAATGGTGCTGCGTCTCGGCGCGGTGACCCGCACCGGCCACGCGCGCCTGATCCTCAAGCGCTATGGACGCTTCTGGGGCGCCTTCAGCGTGATCGACCTGTTCCTGCTCAACGCCCTGACCATCGTCACCGAGTTCATCGGCATCAGCCTCGCGCTCGGCTATCTGGGCGTGTCGCGTCCGCTCGGGGTGCTCGCCGCCGCGGTGATCATCGTGGCGGCGGCCGGAACGGGTGACTTCCGCCGCTTCGAGCGCTTCTCGATGGTGCTGGTCGCCGGCAGCCTGCTGCTGCTGCCGGTGTTCCTCTGGGTGCACCCGCCGCTGCATCAGGTGGCGCACGATCTGCTCGTGCCGCATCTGCCGAGCGGGCATCTCAGCCAGATCATGCTGCTCATCATCGCGATCGTCGGCACGACCGTGGCGCCGTGGCAGCTGTTCTTTCAGCAAAGCTACGTGATCGACAAGCGCATCACGCCGCGGTTCATCTCTTACGAGCGGCTCGATCTGTGTCTCGGGATCGTGCTGGTCGTGATCGGCGCAGTGGCCATGATCAGCTTCACCGCCGCGACCTTCGCCGGGCGGGCGCAGTTCGGGGCCTTCCAGGACGCCGGCGCGGTGGCCGCGGCGATCGGGCACTACGTCGGGCATGCCGCCGGGGTGTGCTTCGCCGTGGCGCTGATCGATGCGAGCATCATCGGCGCGATGGCGGTGTCGCTCTCGACGGCCTACGCGGTCGGCGACGTGCTGTCGCTCGGGCACTCGCTGCACCAGCGGCCGAAGGAAGCGAAGTCGTTCTATCTGATCTATGCCGGCTTGATCGGACTGTCGGCCGTGCTGGTGCTCACGCCCGGCACGCCGCTCGGACTGCTCACCAATGCGGTGCAGACGCTCGCCGGGGTGCTGCTGCCGAGCGCGACGGTGTTCCTGCTGCTGCTGTGCAACGACGAGGAGTTGCTCGGGCCGTGGGTGAACGGTCCGTGGCTGAACCTGTTCACCGCGCTGGTGATCGGAGCGCTGCTGCTGCTGTCGATCATCCTGACCGCCGCGGTCCTGTTCCCGTCGCTCGGTGCGCACCTGATGCTCGAGGTGCTCGGCGGCGGCGCCGCCGTGGCGCTCGTCGTGGCGGTCCCGCCGTTCGTACGGGCGCTGCGCACGCCGGCGCGGCAGTTTGCCCCGGGGGCGCGCGAGAACTGGCAGATGCCGGCGCTGAGCTCGCTTAAGCGGGCGCGCCTGACGCCCCCGACCCGGCTGGGGATGGGCGCGCTGCGAGCCTATCTGGTCATTGCCGGTGGGCTGCTCGTGGTGCGGATCGTGATGCTCTCGGGTCTGCACCTCTGAATCCGGTGCGGCTCCTCGCCGTGGTAGTCTTCAGCCGGTGGCCGCGCACTGGGCGCGGCCCTGCGAGGGGGCGAGCATGGGTATCCGGGCCAGGAGTCTCATGGGGGCGATGCTGCTCGCGCTCACGCTCGGCGTGGCGCAGGCGCGCCAGTGCGACGGGGTGTCCTTCCCCGAGCAGGTGACGGTGCACGGGCAGACGCTGAAGCTCAACGGGCTTGGCATCCGCAAGGCCACGTTCTTTCGCATCAACGTCTACGTCGGCGCGCTCTATCTGGCGCACCCGTCGGCCGATGCCGCCGCGATCCTGGCGGCCGATCAACCGTACGAGATCGTGCTGCATTTCCTCTGGCACGTCACCACCGGGGAGCTGCGCGATGCGTGGCGCGAGGGGTTCAAAGCGAGCGCGCCGCAGGCCCTCGCGCAACTGCACGGGCGCATCGCCGAACTCAACGGATGGATGCACGGCATCGGCTCGGGCCACACCATGACGTTCGCGTATCGGCCCGGGCAGGGCATCGAGTACCGGCTCGATGGTACCCGCGCCGGTACTCTCCCCGGGGCGGATTTCGCCCGCGCCTTCCTCGGCATCTGGCTCGGGCCGAAGCCGCCGGGGCAGGCGCTGAAGGCGGGGTTGCTCGGCGGCGAGTGCCGCTAGTGCGGACTTACCCGCGGTACTCGCAGCCGCTGGTGCAGGTCTCGCGCACCGTGATGCGACTGAGGCCGGGCAGGGCCGGCTTCAGGCGCTGCCAGATCCACATCGCCAGCTGCTCGCTGGTCGGGTTCTCCAGCCCCGGCACCTCGTTGAGGTAACGGTGATCGAGCGCCTCGTGCAGGGGCGCGAACGCGCGCTTCAGATCGGCGAAGTCGAGGACCCAGCCTTGCACCGGGTCGACCGGCCCCTCCACGTGCACCCCGATGCGAAAGGAGTGGCCGTGCAGGCGGGCGCATTTGTGCTCCGCGGGGACCCGCGGCAGGCGGTGGGCCGCCTCGATGCGAAATTCCTTGAAGATGTCCATGGGCGCGACTGTACCGGAGCGCCTGCGCCCCGTCATGACCCTCCAGGGGCCGTGCGGCGCGCCACGGAGGGGCCGGGGAGGGTAGCATGGGCCCCATGAACGCGCGCTTCCGACCCCTGCTGCTCATCGTCACGGTGTTCTGGATCTACGTGGCGCTCTCCGACGTGCTCTATGCGAACCAGATGCAATCGAGCCTCACGGCCATGCATGTCGGGCACGTCTTCGCCCCGTGGCGCGCCCGGCTGCTGCAGCACCTGTTCCTCTACCCGGTCCTGCTCGGGTGCGTCTGGAGCTCGCTGCGCCTGGGCTGGATGCCCTTCTGGCGGCGCCTGCCGGTGCAGCTGCTGCTCGCGGTGGGATTCGCGGCGCTCGCCGAGCCGACGCTGTGGCTCGGGGACTCGGTGCTGATGGGCATCCACGAGGTGTTGCGCCAGCTCACCCACTCCCCGCCGCGCCCTGGGCACCCGATCGCGCCACTCGCCCAGATCTGGATCGCGAGCGCCACCAGCTTCCTGCTGACCTATGGGTTCGGTCTGGCGCTGGCGAGCGGGTTTGACGTTTACCGCCGCCTGCGCGACTCGCAGATCCGCTCCGCGGCGCTCGAGCGGGCGTTGACGGCCTCGCATCTGGCAGCACTGCGCATGCAGCTCTCGCCGCACTCGCTGTTCAATCTGCTCAACACCATCCACGGTCAGATCGACGGCGACCCGGCCGATGCGCGCAGCATGATCGTGCAGCTCGCCGATCTGCTGCGCCGGCTGCTGCACGCCGGGGAGCGCGAGTTCTCGCGTCTCGCCGATGAGCTGCAATTCGCCCGGTTGTACCTGATGCTGCAGCAGCGGCGCTTCTCCGACCGGCTCACCGTGCAGGTCCCGGGGCCGGAGGACTTTCCGAGTGCCTGGGTGCCGAGCCTGATCCTGCAGCCGCTGATCGAGAATGCCGTCGTGCACGGTCTGGCCGGTCATCCCGATGCGGTCGAGATACGCGTCGAGGCGTTCGAAGCGGGCTCCATGCTGACGCTGCGGGTCAGCAACACCATCGATCAGCATGAGTCCACCGGCCACGAGGGGATCGGATTGAAGAACGTACGGGAACGGCTCGCGATCCAATTCGGCGAGCGCGCCACCTTCGAGGCTGCGCCGCGACCCGGCGGACGCTGGGTGGCGGAGATCCGCCTGCCGCTGCTCGCCGAGCTCAGCGAGACGCCGCTCGCTCCGCCGGTGGCCGCCTGAGCACCGTGCCCATGGGGGAGGAACACTCGCGCGCGCTGCGGCGCGCCTCGGGCGTGTCGCTCGCGGTCCTGGCCGGGATCAATCTGCTCAACTATCTGGACCGCTACGTGGTCTCGGCGGTGCTGCCGCAACTGAAGAGCGGACCGCTGCGGCTCGATGACTTTGAGCTCGGCACGCTGATGAGCGGCTTTCTCATCGTCTACATGCTCGCCGCGCCGCTGTTCGGGCGGATCGGGGACCGCGGCTCGCGGACCCGCCCGATCGCCATCGGGGTGTTTCTCTGGAGTCTCGCCACGGGACTCTCGGGGCTGGCGCGCAGCTACCTGCAATTGCTCGGGGCGCGCGCTGCGGTCGGTATCGGGGAGGCCGCCTACGGCACCATCGCTCCCTCGCTGATCGCCGATTATTTTCCGCTGCGCACGCGCGGGCGGGCATTCGCGCTGTTCAACATGGCGATCCCCGTCGGCGCGGCGCTCGGGTACATCGTCGGCGGCCTGGTGGCGGCCCGCTACGGGTGGCGCGCGGCGTTCTATGTCGCCGGCGTGCCCGGCGTGCTGCTGGCGGTGTGGGTGTGGCGGCTGCCCGATCCGCCGCGCGGTGCACAGGATGCGCCGGCTGCGCTCGCCGCGGCGCCCGTCGCGCCCGCCGGATCCTGGGGCGTGTACGCGCGGCTGCTGCGCAACCGAGCGTATCTGCTGACGGTGCTCGGCTATGCGGCCTACACGTTCGCCCTCGGCGGCATGGCCTTCTGGATGCCGAGCTTCCTCGAGCGGGTGCGCGGCGTGGCAGCGGTGAGCGCCACGGCCGGGTTCGGCGAGATCGTGGTGGTGACCGGCTTTCTCGGCACCTTCATCGGCGGATGGCTCGGGGATTACTGCCTGAAGTACTCCGCTCAGGCGTATCTGTGGCTGTCGGGCGTGGTGACGGTGCTCGCGGTGCCGGCGACCTATCTGGCGCTCGCCTCGGGCACGCCCTCGGTGTTCTACGGCGCGCTCACGGCGGCCGAGCTGCTGTTGTTCATGTCGACCGGGCCGATCAACACCGTGATCGTCAACCTGGTGAGCCCGGCGGAGCGCGCCTGCGCCGTGGCGCTCAGCGTATTCGTCATCCATGCGCTCGGGGACGTGATCTCCCCGTCGATCATCGGTGGGATCTCCGATGCAAGCTCGCTCGGCACCGCGGTGATGATCGTGCCGCTGGCGGTGGCGGTGTGTGCGCTGCTGTGGCTGCTCGCGGCGCGCGCCGATGCGGCCGCTCAGCGCGCGACGAACGCTCTTTCGATGACGTAATCGCCGGCTTCGCCAATGTGCGGGGACATCGTGAAGCCGCGCGCATCGAGCAGCGAGCAGGTGTCGGTGAGCATCGCCGGGCTGCCGCAGACCATGGCGCGGTCTTCGGCCGGATCGAGCGGCGGCAGGCCGAGGTCGTAGGCGAGGCGGTTGGAGTCGATCAGCGTCGTCAGCCGGCCGTGGTTGACGTGCGGTTCGCGCGTCACGGCCGGGTAGTACAGCAGCTTCTCGCTCACCCACTCCCCGAGCAGCTCGTGCGCCTTCAACTCCTCGATGCGGTGCTTGACCACCGCCGTCTCGCGCGCCCAGCGGACGCCGTGCACGAACACCACGCGATCGAAGCGCTCGTAGGTCTCCGGGTCTTTGATGACGCTCATGAAGGGCGCCGCTCCGGTGCCGGTCGAGAGCAGGTACAGCCGCTTGCCGGGCTTCAGGTCATGCAACACCAGCGTGCCGGTGGGCTTGCGGCTGATGAGCACCTCGTCGCCCTCGCGGATGTGCTGCAGGCGCGAGGTGAGCGGGCCATCGGGCACCTTGATGCTGAGGAACTCGAGGAACTCCTCGTGGTTCGCACTGGCGATGCTGTAGGCGCGCAGCAGGGGGCGGGAGTCGACCTGCAGGCCCACCATCACGAACTGACCGTTTTCGAACCGCAGTCCCGCATCACGCGTCGTGGTGAAGGTGAATTGCGTGTCGGTCCAGTGCTTCACCGACAGCACCCGTTCGCTGCTGATCGCCGCCAAGTGCGTGTACCTCTATGTTTAGCCCGGGAATTCAGCGGCGCGCATTGTACCGGGGCAGCGCCCGGCGGGGGGTGATTTTGCGGCATTTCCTGATGCTTGTACGGTATGTCGCACGTCCGGCTGTCGCCTCGCGGCAACACCCACGGCTGCTATGATGGGACGGGCCGCACCGGGCGGCCGTCGCACTCGAGGCGCACATGGGAGCATCGGACAGCGCGGGCCTGCGCGGGCGGACCCTGTTCATCACGGGTGCGAGCCGCGGCATCGGGCTCGCCATTGCCCTGCGGGCGGCGCGGGAAGGCGCGAACGTGGCCGTGGCGGCAAAGACCACCGAGGCGCACCCGAAGCTGCCGGGCACGATCTATACCGCGGCCGAGCAGATCGAAGCCGCCGGCGGCAAGGCGCTCGCGCTGCCGGTCGACGTGCGCAACGATGAACAGGTGCGCGCCGCCCTGGAGCGCACCGCCGAAGCGTTCGGCGGCATCGACATCCTGGTGAACAACGCGAGCGCGATCAGCCTCACCCCGACGCTCGCGACCGACATGCGCCGCTTCGACCTGATGCACGCAATCAACACCCGTGGCACGCTGATGTGCAGCAAATTTGCCGCGCCCTACCTGACGCAGGGCCGCAATCCGCACATCCTGATGCTCGCGCCGCCGCTGAACCTCGAGCTGAGCGGTACCGACCCGCACCGGATGGCTTTGAATTTCGAGCTGCGCAGTTTCGCTCCACACCTGCCGTACTCGCTGAGCAAGTTCGGCATGAGTCTGTGCGTACTGGGGTTGTCCGGGGAATTCGCCCCGCAGGGCATTGCGGTGAACGCGCTCTGGCCGCGCACCATCATCGGAACTGCGGCACTTCAGGTGGCACTCGCCGGCGCACCGGCCGATGCGCTGCACCGGGTGCGCACGCCCGAGATCGTCGCCGAGGCGGCCTGCGTACTGTTGAAGCGAGACAGCCGCGCGTTCACCGGCCGGTTCTGCATCGATGAGCAGGTGCTGCGCGAGGAGGGCGTGAGCGACTTCTCCGCCTACCGCAACCCCGGGGTGCGCGAGGAGGACCTGCTGTTGGATCTGTTCCTCTGAACGACGCCCTCGGCGCAACGCGCCCCGGCAGGCCAGTCAGCTGATGCGATGCCTCACGTCGATACCGGCCAGCTCGTAGCCTTTCCTGAAGTCGCGGATGTGCCGTTCCATCCACTGCCGCGCGGCCGCGGCCTCGCGCCGCTCGAGCGCCTCGAGCAGGCGCCGCTGCGCCGTGGCGATGCGCGAGCGGGCCTGCGGGACCTGATCGATCATGTCGCGCAGCGAAGGCACGAGCAGCTCGATCAACGGGGCGTGCACCAGCGCGAAGACCTGGTTGTGCGTGGCGGCGCCAAGCGCACGGAAGAACTCCGCGGTGTGCTGCACGGCCCGCTCGGTGTCGGCATGGTCCGCATCGAAGCGCGCGTGCACCTCGGCGAGGCGCTGCAGATCCACATCCGAGCGCGCACGCGCGGCGCACTCGGCGATCGGCGGCTCGAACGCACTCAATGCCGACCAGACTTCCAGGAAGGTCACGTCGTGCAGCGCCAGGGCGCGGCTGACGTCCTGCGCCACGGCCCGATGCTGCGGTCGGCTCACCGCCAGGCGTTTCGAGCCGGGGCGCCGCTCGAGCAGGCCGCTGCGTTCCAGCTCGCGCAGCGCCTCGCGCACCGTCGAGCGGTTCACCCCGAGCTGACGGGCCAACTCGGTCTCCGGCGGCAGCCGCTCGCCCTCGCTGAGGGAGCGCTCGAGGATCCGCTGCGTGATCGCCTCGGCGACCCGGCGGTACGCCGGGGCGAGCGCGAGCTGCTCGAACTGCACGCTCACGGCGTTCAGTCTTCGGCCTGGAAAAGCTCGCGGCCGATCAGCATGCGGCGGATCTCCTGGGTGCCGGCGCCGATCTCATAGAGCTTGGCATCGCGCAGCAGCCGTCCGGCCGGGTACTCGTTGATGTAGCCGTTGCCGCCGAGCGCCTGGATGGCCTCCAGGGCGACGCGGGTGGCCTGCTCGGCCGAAAACAGAATGCAGGCGGCGGCATCCTGCCGCTTGACCTGGCCGGCATCACAGGCGCGCGCCACGCTGTAGACATAAGCGCGGCTCGCGGCGAGCGCGGTGTACATGTCGGCGAGTTTCGCCTGCATCAGCTCGAACATGCCGATCGGTTGCCCGAACTGTTTGCGCTCGCGTACGTAGGGCAGCACCAGATCGAGCGCCGCGGCCATCAGCCCGAGCGGTCCGCCGGAGAGCACGACGCGCTCGTAGTCGAGTCCGCTCATGAGTACGCGCACACCGGCGTTTTCAGCCCCGAGCAGGTTCTCCCTCGGCACCACACACTGCTCGAATACCAGCTCGCAGGTGTTCGAGCCGCGCATGCCGAGTTTGTCGAGCTTCTGCGCGGTGCTGAAGCCCGGAAAGTCACGTTCGATGATGAAGGCGCTGATGCCGCGGCTGCCGGCCGCCGGATCGGTCTTGGCATAGACGACGAGCACGTCGGCGTCCGGGCCGTTCGTGATCCACATCTTGCGTCCGGTGAGCACGTAATCGCTGCCACGCTTCTCGGCGCGCAGCTGCAGCGAGGTGACGTCCGAGCCGGCCTGCGGTTCGGACATCGCGAGCGCCCCGACGTGCTCGCCGCTGATGAGTTTCGGCAGATAACGCTCGCGCTGCGCGTCGGTGCCGTTCAGACGCAGCTGGTTGACGCACAGATTCGAGTGCGCGCCGTAGGAGAGGCCGACGGAGCCGGAGGCGCGCGAGATCTCCTCCATCGCGATCACGTGCGTCAGGTAACCGAGACCGGCACCGCCGAAGCGCTCCGGCACCGTGATGCCGAGCAGGCCGAGCGCGCCGAGTTCGGGCCACAGGTCGCGCGGGAAGGCGTTGTCGCGGTCGATCTGGGCGGCGCGCGGGGCGATGCGCTCGCGGGCGAAGCGGCGCACCTGTTCGCGGATCTCGCCGGCGGCCTCATCGAGGCCTAAGCCGCTGTCGATCGGATCGTGGGCGGGCATGAGCTTGTCTTCCATTGAAACAGGTCGGTATGATTGTCGGACAATCCGGCCATCGTGACAAGCCCATGCCCCGCATCGAATCCCGGCTCGAGACACGCTCGCAGGAGTTTCAGGACAATGCCCGTGCGCTGCGCGTGCTCGCCGCTGAGCTGAAGCGCGAGGTCGAGCGCGCCGCCGAGGGCGGCAGCGCCCAGGCGGTGAGCCGCCACCGCGCTGCGGGCAAACTGACCGCGCGCGAGCGCGTGCGGCTGCTGCTCGATCCGGGCAGCCCGTTCCTCGAGCTCTCGCAACTCGCCGCCCACGGGCTCTACGGCGGCGGCATCGCCTGCGGCGGGATCATCACCGGGGTGGGCCGGGTGAGCGGGCGCGAGTGTGTGATCGTGGCGAACGATCCGACCGTCAAAGGCGGCACGTACTATCCGATCACCGTCAAGAAACACCTGCGTGCTCAGGAGATCGCCCGCGAGAACCGCCTGCCGTGCGTGTACCTCGTCGAGAGCGGCGGGGCGTTCCTGCCGGCCCAGGACGAGGTGTTCCCGGACAAGGAGCACTTCGGGCGCATTTTCTACAACCAGGCGACGCTCTCGGCGCTCGGTGTGGCGCAGATCGCGGTGGTGCACGGCTCGTGCACGGCCGGCGGGGCGTATGTGCCGGCGATGGCGGATGAGAATGTCATCGTACGGAACCAGGGCCGGGTGTTTCTCGGCGGCCCGCCGCTGGTGAAGGCGGCCACCGGCGAGGACATCGATGCCGAGTCGCTCGGCGGCGCCGACGTGCACTGCCGCGAGTCCGGCGTGTGCGATCACTATGCGGAAAACGACAGCCACGCGCTCTCGATCGCCCGCGGCATCGTGGCGCGGCTGCGCGCCGCGCCACCGACCGATCCGCCGCGCGCGCCGCGCGAACCGTATTATCCGCCGGAGGAGCTCTACGGCGTCATCCCCGAGAGCCTGCGCCGCCCGTACGACGTGCGAGAAGTGATCGCGCGGCTCACCGACGGCTCGGAGCTCGAGGAGTTCAAACAACTCTACGGCACGACGCTCGTGTGCGGCTTCGCGCACATCGGCGGCTACCCGGTGGGGATCCTCGCCAACAACGGCATCCTGTTCTCCGAGAGCGCGCTGAAGGGCACGCACTTCATCGAGCTGTGCTCGCGTGAGGGAATCCCGCTGCTGTTTCTGCAGAACATTACCGGGTTCATGGTCGGTCGCAAGGCCGAGGCGGGCGGCATCGCGCGCGACGGGGCGAAGCTCGTCACCGCCGTGGCCTGCGCGCGGGTGCCGAAGTTCACGGTGATCACCGGCGGCAGCTACGGTGCGGGCAACTACGCGATGTGCGGCCGGGCCTACGGGCCGCGCTTTCTCTTCCAGTGGCCCAATGCGCGCATCTCCGTGATGGGCGGCGAGCAGGCCGCCAGCGTGCTCGCCACGGTCAAGCGCGGTCAGCTCGAATCCGCGGGCGGGGGCTGGAGCGCCGAGGATGAGGAGACGTTCAAGCAGCCGATTCGCGAGCAGTACGAGCGTCAGGGGCATCCGTACTACGCCTCGGCGCGCCTCTGGGACGACGGCGTGATCGATCCGCTCGACACCCGCCGGATCCTCACGCTGTGCCTCGCGGCGGCGCGCAACGCCCCGGAGGAAGAGACTCGTTTCGGCCTGTTCAGAATGTGAGTGCGCCCATGTTTCAGCGACTTCTGGTGGCCAACCGCGGTGAGATCGCCTGCCGCATCCTGCGCACCGCGCGGCGCATGGGGCTCGGCACGGTGGCGGTGTATTCCGAGGCCGATGCACTCGCCCGGCACGTGCGCCTCGCCGATCAGGCCGTGTGCATCGGGTCGCCGCCGGCGGCCGAGAGTTACCTCGACATCGAGGCGATCATTGCCGCGGCACGCACGAGCGGCGCCGAGGCGGTGCACCCGGGCTACGGCTTTCTCTCCGAGAACGCGCGCTTCGCGGCGGCCTGCCGCGAGGCGGGCCTGATCTTCGTCGGGCCGACGCCCGAGGCGATCGAGGCGATGGGCTCGAAGAGCCTCGCCAAGGCGCGCGTGCGCGCCGCCGGCATCCCGGTGTTGCCCGGGTACGAGGGGGCGCGCCAGGACCTGGAGTTTCTCGAGACCCAGGCCCTCGAGGCCGGCCTGCCGCTGATCGTCAAACCGGCTGCCGGCGGTGGCGGCAAGGGCATGTACGTGGTGCGCGAGCGCGCCGAGCTGCGCGGGGCGCTCGAGGCGGCGCGTCGCCTCGCCGAGAGCAGCTTCAAGGACGGCACGCTGCTGATCGAGCGGTTCGTGCCCGAGCCGCGCCACATCGAGGTGCAGGTGTTCGCCGATCAGCACGGCGCGTGCATCCACCTGGGCGATCGGGACTGCTCGATCCAGCGGCGCCACCAGAAGCTGATCGAGGAGGCGCCGGCGCCGAACCTGCCCGATGCGTTGCGCGCGCGGCTCAGGGGCGCGGCGGTCGAGGTGGCACGCAGCATCGGGTATCGCGGCGCCGGCACGGTGGAGTTCATTTTCGACGGGCAGGGGTTTTATTTCCTCGAGATGAACACCCGCCTGCAGGTCGAGCACACCGTCACCGAGGCGGTGACCGGCCTCGACCTGGTCGAGTGGCAGCTGCGGGTGGCGGCCGGAGAGGCGCTGCCTCTGACGCAGGAGCGGGTCTTGATCCGCGGCCATGCCATCGAGGCGCGAGTGTGTGCGGAGGATCCGTGGCGGGGATTTCTGCCGAGCGCCGGACGCCTCGGGCTCGTCGAGTGGCCCGAGGGCGTGCGGGTCGATGCGGGCTTCGAGAGCGGCGATACGGTGCCGTCGGTCTATGACTCACTGATCGGCAAAGTGATTGCCCATGCACCGACGCGCACCGAGGCGGCGAGCCGGCTCGCCGGGGCGCTCGAACGCTCGCACCTGGCAGGGGTGCGCACCAACGAGCGCTGGCTGAGCCGCATTCTGCGCTCGGCGGTGTTCCTGGAAGTCCGCCACAGCGTGGCGCTGCTCGGCACGCAGGGCGAGCAGTTCGCTGCGCCCGAGCCCGTGACCGACACGATGCTCGTGTTCGCTGCGCTCGCGGTGCTCGAACCGGCCGGAACGTCACACCCCTGGTCGGCCCGTGACGGCTTTTGCCCGAACCTGCCGGGCGACCTCGAGGTGACGCTGCGCGCCGAGGGTGCGACGCACCGAGTGACGCTGCGGTTCGATCGTGGCGCGCCGAGCGTCGCCTGGGTCAGCTCGCCGCCCGAGCAGGGGCGGCCGGCCGACGAGCCGCGCAGCGTCGCGCTCGCCGAGGTGCGCTGTTCGGGCGAGACGATCGAGGCGCGTAGCGGCTCGCATCGCCAGCGGGCGCGCTTTCTGCTCGAGCCGGGTCGGGTGCACCTGTGGTTCGATGCCGTGCACCAGGTGTTCGAGATCGACGATCCGCGCACGCACGCATTTACGGCGACGCATGCCGCCGGGGGTCTGACCACGCCGCTGCCGGGGGTGGTCGTTGCGGTCAACGTCGAGGTCGGTCAGACGGTGCGCCGCGGCGAGACGCTGATGGTCATCGAAGCGATGAAGATGGAACACGGCATCCACGCGCCATTCGATGGCGAGGTCACGCGCATCCACTTTGCGATCGGCGAGCGCGTGCCCGAGGGCAGCGAACTGATCGCACTCGCGGCAGGCGATGCGGCGTCATCGGCTCAGGCGACGTGACGGATACGCCCTTGCCGGAGGCGAGGCAGGATCTTGCGCACGGGCTCGCGGTGGTGATCGGCGCGAGCGGTGGGATCGGCTCGGCACTGCAGGCGGCGCTCGTCGCTGAGGGACGCGCCGCCGGGGTCGTGGGTTTGTCGCGAACGACGCAGCCGGCGATCGAGCTGACCGACGAGGCGAGCATTGCGGTCGCCGCGGCGCACGTGGCGGCCCTGGGGATCGAGCCCAGGCGCATCCTCGTGGCGAGCGGCATCCTCGAGGGCGAGGGGGCGCGGGCGGAGAAATCCTGGTCGCACCTGAGCGCCGCGAGCCTCGCACGTGCCTTCGCGGTCAACGCGATCGGTCCGGCGCTGCTGATGAAGCATTTCCTGCCCCTGCTGCCGCGGCGCGGTCCCTCGGTGTTCGCGGTGCTCTCGGCACGCGTCGGCAGCATCGGGGACAACCGCCTGGGCGGTTGGTACGGCTACCGGGCGTCCAAGGCGGCGCTGAACCAACTCGTGCGTACCGCGAGCGTGGAGCTGCGCCGCAGGAACCCGCAAGCGATCTGTGTCGCGCTGCATCCGGGCACGGTGCGCACGCGGCTCAGCGCGCCGCATCGAACGGACCACCTCACGGTGCGCGAGCCGCCCGAGGCGGCGCGCATGCTGCTCGAGGTGATCGAGCGGCTCGGACCGCAGCACAGCGGCCTGCTGCTCGATTATCGCGGCGATCCTTTGCCCTGGTGAGTGCGCGCAGCGCTGCCTGCGCGCCGATGTCGCCGCGCGCCGACGCGGCACGTGCAGTTCAAGTCAGGTTCAGTTTTCGCAGATGACAATCTGCGCCATGCACACCGTGCAGGGGAGCTGAACGATGAACAAATCCTTTCTGATCGGCGCAGGCGCGGGCGGCGCGCTCGCCGTGGTGGTCGGTGCCGGCGCGATGGTCAGCCACAAGTTGAGCGCGCACGCACCCCGCTATGCGCAGGTGGTCCAGGTGGTGCCGTTGATGCGCACCGTGGTTCAGCCGCGCCAGGTGTGTCGCGATGCGACCGTGGAGCGCACCCGGCCGGCGAGCGATACGCACCAGATCGTCGGCAGTGTCGCCGGAGCGCTCATCGGCGGGCTGCTCGGGCACCAGATCGGGGACGGCTCGGGGCGGACCGTGGCGACCGTCGCGGGCGCCGCGGCGGGCGGCTACGCGGGCAACCGTATCGAGGCGCGCATGCAGCGCGGCAACACCTACCGCACGACCGTGCGCCGCTGCTCTACGGTCTACGACCGGATCGTGCAGCCGAACGGCTACGAGGTGCGCTATCGCCTCGGCGGCAAGAGCGGCACGGTGCGCATGGCGCATGACCCCGGGCCGCGCATCCCGGTGCGCAACGGTCAGCTCGTACTCGCAGCGCCTGGCGCGAGTGGCGCCGCCGGCTGATATGGCCCGCTTTTGTCAAGCGGAGCGCGACCGATCCTCGCAGTCTTGCGCATAGTGGGGCTCCTGGGGTGGTGGATTGCACCGGATGGGCAACGCGACGCGCGGCAGCTTTGAGCGACGATGGATCACGCTGATATCCGCGGGTTGGTTACCGCATTACATCGGTCCGTCGCGGGGCTGCCTCGCTCTAGTTTCGGGGATCATCCCGTGGGGATGCCCACATAGCCGGCCCGAGGGCTCCCCTCACCGTGTGCCGCGCATCGCGTTGCCGATCCGGTGTGCGCCGATTACCTCATGGCTGTGTTCTCCGAAGACACTCGAGTAGTTCAGGTGCGCGGACTGATCTGCTGACCGATGCTCCAGATAAAGCCGGCCAGCTCCCGAGCGATGGCGACACAGATCTTGTTGTGCTGCAGACCTCGAGCGGTGAGCGTCCGGTAACGATGGTTCAGACTCAGCTGCGCCCGCCAGGCGATCGTGCGCACCTCGGAGGGCTGCTTTTCCTGGCGCTTTTGCAGCGGCGTGGTGATGCGCGGAGGGTAACGGTAGTTCCAGGCCGCCTCGATGAGCACCCGTCGGGCATGGCTGTTTCCGGTCTTGGTGATCGCCCCGAGGCGGCGCTTTTCTCCGGAGGTGTGCTCGGAGGGGACCAGCCCCAGGTAGCCCATCAGCTCGCGTGGATGCGCAAAGCGCTTCAGTTCCCCGAGTTCTACCACCAGGGTGATCGCCACCAGTTGATCGACTCCCCGCAACGTCATCAGCGCCTGCACCAGGGGGCGCATCCTCCAGTGCTCGAGCTCCTGGGCGAGCGCCTGGCTCAAGCGCTCCACTCGTGCTTGCGCCTGCGAGATCGCCTGGCGGTACTCGACGAAGGCGATGTCCTGAGCGCGGTGGGCAAAAGTCACCGTAGCCAAGTAGCGCTCATGGGTCGCCGTCCAGGACGTTTTGCCCGTGTAGCGCCGACCGTGGCGCAGCAGCAGCGCCTTGAGCTGCTGTCGGGCCTTCAGCCGGGCCCGTACCGCATCGATGCGCGAGCGACTCAAGTCCCGGATCGCTTCATCGCGCTCGTCAGGGATCAGCACGAACGTCAGTTCTGCCGCACGCGCCAGCCTGGCCAGACTCAGCGCATCGCGCCGATCGGTCTTGACCCGATCGCCCGGCCGGCGCGGGATCTTCGAGGGTGCCACCACCTCACAGCGGTAGCCTGCGGCGCGCAGCTCGCGCGCAAGTGCAAAGCCGCACGGTCCGGCCTCGTACACGATCAGCAACCGCCCTGGGTCGCCAAGCTTGGCCACCGCCTTGCTCAGCTCAGCGAACTTTGGACCCACCGTCCCGACGAAGTGCGGCGCCTCACGCCCGGCCTCGGCAAAGCCGATTGCCGTCGACTCGGCATGCGCGTCCAGGCCTACAAAACCCGTGATAGTCTCGTGCATGGTCTGCCTCCTGTGCTCGGTGTAGATGACGCCCTTGCGGCGCTCTACATGTGGCTCGGCGCACGAACGTGCGCAACCCACGGTACTGCGGGAGGCAGACCTCTTGGAAACCTTGGTAACCCGCCCTCTCATGGCGGGCCATGATGTCTAG
>JAJZSQ010000004.1 GCA_021849615.1 Pseudomonadota bacterium | reverse complement strand
GACACTCTGTCGTGTGTTATCGTCATCCATACAAAGGCCTTTGTTGTGCGAGAAAACACTTGTGGTAAAGCGTTTTTAGCACGATCGAGGCCTTTGTGCTTTCTCAATTCATGAATTATTCAGGCTATGCACGCCTGATCGATCACTGGCGCCGCACCCTCGGGGCATCGCTGCATGAGATTCAGTACGAGCAGCTCGTGGCCGACCCGCGCCAGGTCGGCGCGGCGGCGGCCGGCGCGTGCGGGCTGCCCTGGCACGATTCGGCGCTGGCCGTGGAACGGAACACCGACGTCTGCCTGACGCAGAGCGCGGCGCAGGTCCGCCGCCCCATCTATCGGTCCTCGGCGGGCCGCTGGCGCCACTATCGCGCCCATCTGGGCCCGCTGGCCCACGCGCTGCAGCGCTTGGGCGTAGCGACACCCGAGTTCGACTGAGCGGCGGCCGGCTCAGGCAAGACGCCGGGGCACCCGCGCTGGCGCGTCGGCCACGCAGGGCTCCTCGGCCGACGCACCGCGGCGTCTCGCTAGTCGATCCGCGGCACGGTGCCGACCGTGATTGGACCGCCGGCACCGAGTGTCGGCGCACCGGCCGCATAGGCCGCCTGGTCATACGCGGCGATGGGCCCCCTCAGCAGTGCGTTGTACTCGGCGAGCTTGGCATCCAGCGCGGCGGACAATTCCGCCGTGATCGCGCGCAGCGGCCGGGTCGGAGCCTGCACGCCGAGCCCGGCCAACGTCGAGGCGTTCATCTCGAGCGCATCATGCAGATCGGTGAGCTGGTGCAGATTGTCCTCGAAGACCTTGTGTTGCACCTTGGGGTTGTAGACCGAGTCCTTGAGTGTGGCCAGCGTCTGGCCCAGCCGCCGCCCCTGAGCGAGCAACGCCGCCGCGGCGTGCACGCGCGCCTGCAACGACGGATCGATGCTGTTCGACTGCGCCATGATCGCCGCGTGGTACGCAGCCAGCTTCGCCTGCATGGCGCTGATCTGGTTCAGCATCCGATTCAGCGCATCGACCTGCGCACGGGCCTCGAGCGCCGCCTGCAGCGCCTGGCGCTGCGCGGGGAGTGCCGGCGGCTGGTTCGGATCGGCGAGCACACGGGCCTCGGCGGTCTCGGTCCTGCCGTCCGCCGTCACACTCACCGTGTACGATCCGGGGAGCACCTGGGGCTGTGGCAGCTGCGCCCAGGCCGGCGGCGGCCCGCTGAGCGGAGCTTTCTCGAAGTCCGTTGCCGTCGGCCGATCGTAGCGCATGTTCCAGACGTAGCGGTTCAACCCGCGGCGCGCCGGTCCGTAGCGCGTCGCAATCAGCTGTCCGAGGGCATCGCGGACCTCGATCTTCACCGGCGTGTGGTGTTCGGCCCGCTCGGCGTGACTCGCGCGCAGCCGCCGCGGCAGGCGGTAATCGATCACCACACCTTCGGGCGCATCCGGCGTGACGAAGGCCGGCTCGGCGCCCTCACCGCGGCTCCAGCTCTGATACTCGATACCGTTGCGCGGTGTGAACACCGTCAGCTGCGCCGGCAGCGCCGCCGGATCGAGCTGCGCCACGGGCGCAAAATGGTCCAGCACCCACAGGCCGCGCCCGTGGCTCGCCAACACCAGATCGCCCTGCACGAACTTCAGGTCGAACACCGGCATGGTCGGCAGATTGCTCTTCAGCTGCCGCCAGTGCCGACCGCCGTCACGCGACACCCAGATCCCGCGCATGGTGCCGGCGACCAGCACGCGCGGATCGGCCGGATCGGCACGCACGACCATCACCGATGCGTCGTGCGGCAACCCCGCGCCGATCGCGCGCCAGTGGCGTCCATAATCCGTCGTCGCGTAGGCATACGGCTGATTGTTGCCGAGCTCATGTGCATCGAGGGCCACGTACGCCGTTCCGGGCTGCGTCGCCGAGACGTCGATCTGGTAGACGCGCGCCCAGGCCGGCGCATGCGGCGGCGTGACCGTCTTCCAGTGCTGTCCGCCGTCACGGGTCACGGCGACGAGCCCGTCGTCCGTGCCGACCCAGATCACATCGCGCGCGCTCGGAGCGATCTGGATCGAGAGGATCGTGTCGTAGGTTTCCGCGCCGGAGAGGTCGTAGTTGATCGGCCCGCCCGAGAGCTGCTGTTTGGCCGGATCGTTGCGGGTCAGATCCGGGCTGATCGTCTGCCAGTTCAGACCCCCATCGGTCGACTTCAGCAGCACGTTGCCGCCGAGGTAGACGGTCTCGGCATCCTGCGGGTCGACGGCAATCGGCGGCGTCCAGTTGAAGCGGATCTTCTGCGCGTAGGTCGGCAGATCGTTGATGTATCCCGGACCATGCAGGTACGGCATGATGAACCGTGTCTGCTCCGTCTTGCGATCGAACCGGACGATCGAACCGTCCTCCGCATCTGCGTAGATGATGTCCGGATCGGACGGCGCCGGCACCACGTACTGGCCGTCGCCACTGACCACGTTGAACCAGTCCTCGCCGGAGACCACCGAATCGGAAAGCGTCGAAGACGGACCGCACCAGCCACTGTTGTCCTGCAGACCGGTACACAGGTTATACGGGGAGCGGTTGTCGGCCGCCACCATGTAACTCTGCTCGATGGGCAGACCGTCGAGGAAGCGCCAGGTCTTGCCGCCATCGACCGACAGGTAAGCCCCGCCGTCGTTGCCCTGAATCATGCGCTGCGGATCGGTCGGATCGATCCACATCGCGTGGTGATCGACGTGCACCGACGGATCGATCACCCGGACGGTCTTGCCACCGTCGTCGGACTGCAGCAGCTGAAAGCCGAGGAAGTACACCCGATCGGGGTCATTCGGGGCCACCTCGAGCGTCGTGAAGTAGAAGCCGCGCACGTTGAGCGCGTGATTGTCCGACACCTCGTGCCAGTGGTCGCCCAGATCATCGGACACGAACAGCGCACCCTTGCCGATCGGCGCCTCGAGCAGCGCATAGACGCGCGCCGGTTCACTTGGCGCGAACGCCAGGCCGATGCGGCCGATGGGCGACGGCGGCAGCCCCCGGCGCAGACGCGTCCAGGTCTGTCCGCCGTCGGTGGAGCGCCAGATCCCCGAGCCCGGGCCGCCGTCATGCAGCATCCAGGGCTGGCGGTAGGCCTGCCAGGTGGCTGCGAGCAGCACATTGCCGTTGCCGGGCTGCATGGCCACGTCGATGGCGCCGGTGTCATCGTTGACGAAGAGCGTCTTGTGCCAGGTCTTGCCACCGTCGGTGGTGAGGTAGATGCCCCGCTGCGCGCTCGGGCCCCACGCTTGACCGAGCGCCGCGACGAGCACGTGGTCCGGATTGTGCGGATCGACGACGATGCGGGCGATCTGCCCGACATGCTCGAGGCCCATGCGCCGCCAGGTCTTGCCGGCATCCGTCGAGAGGTACACCCCGGCACCCGGGATGACGTCGTTGCGGATGTTCGCCTCGCCCGTTCCGACCCACACCAGGTTCGGATTTGAAGGCGCCAGCGCGATCGCGCCGATCGAGCTCGTCGCCTCGTGTTTGAAGATGGCGTGCCAGTGGAAGCCACCGTCGGTGCTCTTGAAGACCCCGCCGCCGGCCGAGCCGACGTAATACACCCGGGGGTTGCCCGCAATGCCCGCAACCGCGGTCACGCGCCCACCGGCGATCGCCGGACCGAGATTGCGGAACGCCACGTGTGCGAACACGCGAGCCGGCTTTTGCAGCGGCTTCGGTTTCGCCACGGCGAACGTGCTCATGCACCCGGCGGCCAGCACTACGGTTGCCACGCGCTTCAGCAAGGATTGCCCCGACATGACCGTCTCCCCGATTATTGTGGCAAGGCCCGGTGCCGCTCGCGTGCGAGCGGCACCGGGCCGCACAGACGGTACCGGCGGACCGGCCGGCGCGCAACATCTCCCCCGGGGGCGGCGCGCCGCCGCGCTCCCCGGAGGCACGGTTCACGGTAAAATCATGCCTGCCCGCCCGGCATTGCAGCGGGCCCGATGAGGCCCGCAGCGCGTCGTTCGCCGGTGCCGCCGGCCGGCCCGGGCGGCCCCTGGCACGCCTGAAGGAGGATCATTATGGCTGAGTCCGAATACACCCCGCCGAAAGTCTGGACGTGGAACAAGCCGAGCGGCGGCCAGTTCGCAAGCATCAACCGCCCGGTGGCCGGCGCCACGCACGAGAAAGCCCTGCCGGTCGGACGCCATCCGCTGCAGCTGTACTCCCTCGGCACGCCGAACGGCGTCAAGGTCACCATCCTGCTCGAAGAACTGCTCGCCCTCGGTCACACCGGAGCGGAGTACGACGCCTGGCTGATCCGCATCGCCGAGGGCGATCAGTTCGGCAGTGGTTTCGTGGCGGTCAACCCCAATTCCAAGATCCCCGCGCTGCTCGACCGCAGCGGGCCGCAGCCGATCCGGGTGTTCGAATCGGGCTCAATCCTGGTGTACCTGGCGGAGAAATTCGGCACGTTCCTGCCGAGCGCGACGGCGGCACGCGCCGAGTGCCTCTCGTGGCTGTTCTGGCAGGTCGGCAGCGCACCGTACCTCGGGGGCGGATTCGGGCATTTCTACGCCTATGCGCCGACGAAGATCGAGTACGCCATCGACCGGTTCGCCATGGAGACCAAGCGCCAGCTGGATGTGCTCGAGCGCCGCCTCACCGAGAGCCGCTACATCGCCGGGCCCGAGTACACCATTGCCGACATGGCGATCTTCCCCTGGTACGGCGGTCTGGTGCTCGGCTGGCTGTACGGTGCGGCGGAGTTCCTCAGCGTGCACGAGTACCCGAAGCTGCAGCGCTGGGCGCAGGAGCTGTACGAGCGGCCGGCGGTGCGCCGCGGACGGATGGTCAATCGCACCAGCGGGGAGCCCTCGAGTCAGCTGCACGAGCGTCACGATGCGCGGGACTTCGACACCCGCACCGAGGACAAGCTGAGCGCAGGTCGCTGATCAGCGGGCGCGCGCGAGCACGCGCGGCGCGAAGCGACGCCAGAGCAGGAACATACCGGTCTGCAGGCCCGTGCCGAGCAGCACGGCAGCGACGTAGCGCGCGCTCGGATGCGGCATCACGAACGGCAGCAGGCCCACGGCGAGCGCCGGCGGCACGTGCAGATCCAACACCCGCAGGACGATCACCCCGGCGAGCAGACTGCACATGGCACCGAGCGGCCCGGCACCGAGCAGCGCAACCGAGGCAAGACCCGCCGCCGCCGTGAGGCCACAGGCGAGCAGCAGCGCCAAGGGGCGCGGCGCCCAGGGGCACACCTCGGCGTGCGCGAAGGCCTCGAAGCCGATGACCACGAGTGGCGGGAACAGCACCAGGCGCCATCCGGTGAACTGACTGAGCGACACTGCGGCCACGAGGAACAGCACGAGCAGCGGCAGCCAGGCGAGCTGGCCGGGCGCGGATTCCACCTCGTCGTCCACCCGGTCCTCGCGGCTCGGCGCCGCGGCGGGCGCCGGCGCGAACCGAGTCCGCAGCGCCGCGATCCCCGCCAGCAGCCCCGTGCCGATCAGCAGCGATGGCGGATACCACCAGCTGCGAACGCCGAGGACCAGCGGCAGCAGCCCGGCCGAAATGGCCGGAGCGATCGGGGATTTCAGCAGCGCGATCGCGAGCACGGCGAAGCCTACATCGAGCAGCACGGCGAGTAGCCCGTAAGGCAGGTGCCGCGCCAGCAGAGTGCCGATCACCGCGGTCAGCAGCGGTGTGATCACGAGCATCAGCGGCGCCCTCGCCCACGCACCCGCGGGACGCTTCAGCACGTCATGGCCCAGCGCGGCCAGTTCCGGGAAGAGGACATAGGCGTGTCCGCTCAGCCGAGCCACCGCGGCGATCACCCCGATGTAGAGGACCGCAGCGCATTCGGCGAGCCAGCTCGGCGTACCGATCCACACGCGCCTCACGTTCGCACTCCCGGAACGGTACGCGAGGCATTCGCGCGCAGCGCGGCGCGCCACGCCTCAGCGGACGTCAGGGTGTGAGTCCAGAGCCATTGACCGCAGGACATGCAGCACTCCACGGGGTTGCCCTTCAGCGGCGTCACGCCGCGGCCGCAGCATGCCCGAGTCCGCCGCGCCCACCAAGCGCCGGCCGCACATCGTTCGCCCCGCGCGGATCAGGGGGACACGGCAGGCCGCACGAGCGGGCGCACGGCGCGTCCATGCTGCGGGTCGGTCATGAACCGCAGGAGGATCCGGTAGGTATCCAGATCGAATGCCGGACGGGTCTGACGCAGCAGCTCATCGACGTCCTGCAGATCGCGCGCTGCGCCCAGGTAGATCCACTGATCAATGACGTGTTGGACGCTCTGCTCGTCCCCGCCCTCTCTCAATCCGATGGGACCGGCGTACGGCCAGCGTGCGATGCGGATCGCCTGCAACGCCTCGGCGAGGCGCAGATCGTGCTGCGCAGGACTTTCCACCCCGACGCATGCGCCGCGGCAGCGCTTGATCTGATGCCCGAAACACGGTCCCGATCCGCTCTGCAGACCGAGCCGGATGTCGCACAGTCCCCGCTCGGCGGCCACACGCTGCAGCGCCTGGCGCGCCTCTCGCGCCGTACGGAATGCGCCGTAACTCTCCCCCGGCACCACGGCGCCGCCGCAGACCACCTCGGGCGGCCGCCCCGCACCGAACGTCCATGCCAGCGTGCACAAGTCCTGCGTTCGGCGCAGCCTGCGATTCATCACCGGCCGGCGTTCCTTGATCAGACGGGACTCGAGCAGCAGCGCCGCGAGTTCCCCCGCGGTCTCCATGCACTCGATCCGCCGGGTCTGCTGCGCCAGACGCATCTCGCGCGCGGCGCGATGATCGTTGCGGAAATGTTCGAGAACACGGCGGCGCACGTGCACGCTCTTGCCGATGTACAGCAGCAGATCGTGCTCGCCGTAGATCAGGTAGACCCCGGGACCGTCAGGGAGCGCCTCGACGGCCTCGGGGGCCAGATGTGCCGGCAGACTCGGGATCTGGGCCTGCTCGCGGCAGGCCGTCAGCAGCGCCTCGAGGCGCGTCGCGGCCATCTGCTCGAGAAATTGCGCCACCACGCGCGCATCGCCCAACGCTCGATGCCGGGCCGCACAGGAGAGCCCGAGACGCGCCATGAGCGCATCGAGCCCGTGACCCCGCACCCCCTTGAACAGCACCCGGGAGAGCTTCACGCTGCACAGCACCGCGGGCTGAAAACTCACGTCCTCGCGCCGGAAGGCCTCGCGCAGAAAGCCCAGATCGAATCTGGCGTTGTGGGCGATGACGATGTGTCCCTCGAGCCGCGCGGACAGCGCCTCGTGCACTTCGCGAAACGTGGGCGCGCCCTCGAGCATCACCGCGTCGATGCCCGTGAGCGCCGTGATCTGCGGCGGGATCCAGCGTTGCGGATCGATGAGTGAGGACCACTCCTCGAGCACACCGTCGGCATCGATCCGCACCACCCCGACTTCGGTAATCCGGTCGTAACCGGGATGACCGCCGGTGGTTTCCAGATCGAGGCAGGCGAGCGGCGCGCCGAGTGCGGCCACGAGCTCGGCAAGAGGTCGACTCACCTGACCAGGAACCGCGCAGCGCGACCGCATCGCCTCACATGGCACGACCGTCATACGTCTGGCGCTGCAATGTCGCGAGGAAGGCTTTCAGCTGGGCGACGCGCCGACGGCCGATCCGGCGCGCACTCGGGGTGATCAGTCGCGGCGGGATGACCGTGAGGAACTTGCGCAATGTCTTGACCGCCGGAGCGAAACTCGGCGCCTTGGCCCCGGTGAGCGCGATCATGCGCGCCGCGCCGATGTCGCCGAGAAAATCGAGCGAGTCCGCATCGTGCAGCACGATGGCGGTCGGATCGCGGCCCGGAGTGCTGTAGTACATGTGCCCGCGCTCGGCCTGCTGCACGATCGCGATCTTGTGCATGGGAAAGCCGATCCGCTTCAGGATCGCCGGGCTTTGCAGCGCGGCGCACGCGCCGTGCTCCATCTTGCGGTCCGCGCACGGCTGGAAGGCCGCCATGTCGTGCAGAAACGCTGCGGCGAACAGCGCATCTTTATCCACGTGCAGGTGGTCGTCGCGAGCGATTCGCAGCGCCAGGCGGTAATCGCGCTCCGAGTGCTGCCAGCCCCACGCCGGGTGCCGGAAGCGGCTGTGCGCGAGCGCGTAGAGCTTGACCTTCCACGGAGCATTGAGGCGGATGCCCGTCGCAGTGACGGTCGGCGCGCGTCGGGCGGGAGCGGCAGACGCCACCGCGGCCGCCCCGAGCACCGCAGCCAGCAAAATCCACCGGATGTTCATTGAAATTGCTCTGCCGATCGACGCCCCCCGCATGTCCGCTGCGCTCCCGCCCCACGGTTGCCATGAGTTCCACCAGATCCGGCAGACCCCGGGCGCCGAACATAGTCGAAGCCGATCGGAAATGCCAACGAGGCGCCCGTGCATCCCGGGACTTAGCTCGAGACCCCCGGTGGTGCGTCTGGCACCTCTGGAATAGACTCGAGCGATGCGCGCGCGCCGAGTCACCTCGGCACCGCCGCCCGGCGAAGGAGATCCGATGAGGACACTCACCCGCAGCCGTGCAACGCTCCTCGGCGCAGCGCTGCTCGCGTTCTTGACGTACGTGACGCCCTGTCGCGCCTCGGCAATGGCGGCAGTCCACGCCCGGCGCCGATCCATCCTCGTGCTACCGTTCGACCTGTACGATTATTCCCTCGACCACCGTGCGGCCACGGTCATCCCCTTGCACCGCTGGGTGGCTCACCTCGCGGCGCACATCAGCGAAGATCTCCGCGCCGATGCCGCACTGACGGTGCTCGAGCCGCAGAGGGCCGCGCCGGGACTGCGCAAGGTGCGGGCGAACTACGCTCATCCGACCTCATGCCGTCCATGCGTCCTCAACGTCGCGCGGCGCCTCGGCGCGGACATCGCGGTCATCGGTCAGGTCCACAAGCTGAGCAATCTGATCACCTACTTCGACATCCAGGTCGACGACGCGCGCACCGGACACGTGCTGCACGTGATCAGCATGCGGGCCGACGGCGCGGATTCCAACACCATGTGGAAATACATTGTGCAGAACATCGCCCGCCGAATCGAATCGGCCGCAACCTGAGCACACTGAGTCGCCTTGAACGCACCGGGGCGACTGCACAGCCGTTCAGCCCGTCGGCACGCGACCCACGGGCGCGTAGCCCTGAGCGATCATCTTCCGGCGTGAGCGTGCCGAGCAACGCGGCACCTCGGAGCGCGGCAGATAGCCCAATACGAACTCGCAGTCGGCGCGTTTGAGGAAGTAGGCATCCTCGATCCGCCGCGTGCACGGCGAGTGCCCATGGGCGCAGACCAGAATGGTGATCACCCAGACCGACATGGCGAGGAGTATACGCCGCATTTGCAGAGACGAACCGACCGCGTGTCGCGCGGCATGCGGTCCATGTCAGGATTGCGCTCGTGCTCGAGGCGTGGCGGTCTCACCCGGGGACGGCGCACCCGCGGATGCGATCGGTCCGCTCACGCCTGCGCTCCGGGTGCGTCAGGTCGCGGGAGAATTTCCCGGCGCGGTGCACGGAATCGAAAGCGTAACGGTCGTACCGCCGCCGGGCACTGAACGGATCTCGAGCGTGCCGCCCACCATCAGCGCCCGCTCGCGCATCCCGAGCAGACCGAGCGCATCGGCGCGGCGCGGCAGTCCCGTATCGAACCCACGGCCATCATCGTGAATCCGCAGCGTCAAGCCCCGCTCGCTCTCGATCATCTCGATGTCGACCTGGGTCGCCTGCGCGTGCCGCACGACGTTGGTCAGCGCCTCCTGCAGAACACGAAACACGACTGTGGCCCCGGGCTCACCGACCTGCAGCTGCGGCGGCTCGATCCGCAGCCGTACCTCGATCGAATGCAGTTGTCGAATGCCATCCACCAGCCACTGAGCGGCCGCGGCGAGACCGAGGACATCGAGCACCGCCGGGCGCAGATCGGCCGCGACGCGGCGCGCCGAAGCGATCGTCTGGTCGATCAGCGCGAGCATGCCGTGGGCCTCGTCGGCCATCGGCGTACCGCGCTCGCGGCAATAGGTCTCGAGTTCAGCGAGCTTGTATTTCAACATCACGAGCGCCTGACCGAGCTCATCGTGCAGTTCGCGCGCCAGCCGCGCGCGCTCCGATTCCCGCGCTGCGCTGCCGAGCGTCGCCGCGGCGCGCAACTCATCGCGTGCGCGGCGCAGCGATTCGTTCGCACTCAACAATTCCTCGGTGTGCGCCCCGACGCGCGCCTCGAGCGCCTGGGTGAGACGATTCAGCTCAGCACTGCGCTGCTCGGCGAGGCGCCGCTGCTCGGACTCCGCCGCATGCGCCTCGGCGAGGCGCCGATAGAGCCGACCGTTCTCGAGAATCATCACCGCGAGCAGAACGCAGGCGGCCACCAGACCGAACGCCCGTCCGGCGTACCAGCCGAAGGAAAACCGCCCCGCGTTGAACACCGCGGCCTGCGCCAGGTCGCAGGCCCACGCGACGGTCACCACCATCATCCACAGGTGCAATCCGGAGAAATGCACGCGCCGCCACAGCACCGGCAGCGCGGCCAGGATCGTCAGCCAGGTCACCCAGGCCACGGCGTATTTTGCCGGCCGGTCCTGATTGCCGTGCATGAGTTTCGGCAGCAGGTGCACACCGGCCGTGGACACGAGCAACACGAGCGCCGCAGCGGCAAGGGCTCCGACCACCGCCGCAGCCGCATGCCAGCGCGTTGCGGCCGCCGACGCCGCCCGCAGCGGCCGCTCGGCGGTGAGGGCAAACCCCATCACGGCGAGCGGAAACCCCAAGTGCCAGAGGAAGTAGAGCCAGGCGGTGGTCTGCCCGCCGGCCCAGAGCAGCCCGGCGCGGGCGAACAGGCCAGGGAAGCTCAGTTCGTGCAGCAGCGCCATCGCGGCGCTGAACAGGTAGCCGCCGGCGAGGATCAGCACGCCGGTGGAGCGCGTCAGCGCGAACTGCCCGAACAGAAACACGCAGGTCAACAGGTCGCACATGACCAGCGAGGACTCGTACACCGGCAGGTACAGCCGGCTGTGTCCGAAAGGAATGTCGGCGAAGGGGGCCAGCGCCAGAAAAATCAGCAGCGACAGTCCGATGCTGAGCGCCGCGATGCGCCGCTGGTGCTGACTCGGAGGCTCGGTGACGAGCGCCATCATGCGCGCCACCGATGATGCCGCGACGCTGCGCGGCCGGGGATCATTTGAGCCGGGTGCCTGCGCCGTCGAACACGGCGACGTCGGTCGCAATCCCGGCGCGCACACTCGCCCCGACCGTGCAGAATTCCTCGAACTGTCCGAGCACCCGCTCCAGGTGCTGCAGGCTCGCAGCCGGTGCGCCGAGGTGAATCTCGACGTCGATGTGCACCACCCGCAACCGCCCGGCCTCGTTGCGCCCGAGGGTGCCGCTCGCGGTGGTGCGGATCGCGCCGGGGTCGTTCTTGAACTTGCTGAGCGCGAAGTACAGGCTCGAGCTCATGCAACTGCCCACGGCCGCCAGCAGCAGCATCACCGGCGAGGGCCCGGTACCGGCCCCGAGCGGAGCGGCTTCATCCGAGCTCAGGTGCGCCATGCCCGGCGCGAACTCGATGTCGAATTGGTAATCCCGCTGCTGCTGCAGCGTCACGCGGGCGGGGTGCTGTTCGGTCATGGCCGGGTCCTCAGGCGGCGCACCGCCCCCTGAGGCGCAGGCGCGGTGGCACGGGATGATACCACCGCGCCGGCCCTGTCCCTGCCCCCGCTCAGTCGGGCAGGGTCACTTCCCCGGCGATGCGGAAGTGTCCGGCCACATCGGGAGCCCCCGTACCCGGCTGTCCGCCACCGACCGAGAGCGTGTAGCGGCCTGGCGCGACCACGATCCGTCCGCGCTCGGTGACCATGCTCAGATCCCGCCGCGACAGCGTGAAATGTACGACCCGGCTCTGTCCGCTCTTGAGGTCGATGCGCGTGAAGCCGCGCAGCGCCCGCAGCGGAGCACCGGCCACGTGCGGGAACTGCAGATACAGCTGTACGACTTCCTCTCCGGCGCGCGGCCCGGTATTGGTGACCTCAGCAGACACCGTCAGCGGTTCGCCGGCCTGAAGCTGCGTGTGCGCCAGGTGCAGATGGCTGTAACCGAAATGGGTGTAACTCAGTCCGTAGCCGAACGGCCAGAGCGGCTTGCCCTTGAAGTACCGGTAGGTCCGCCCGCGCATCGAGTAACTCTGGAAATTCGGCAGCTGATGCACGCTGCGGTAGAAGGTGAGGGGCAGCCGGCCGGACGGATCATTGCGCCCGCTCAGCGTCGCGGCGATCGCCGCACCGCCCTCCTCGCCGCTGTACCACGCTTCGAGAATCGCATCGGCATGGTGCTTCTCCCAAGGCACGGCGAGCGCGCTGCCATTCATCAGCACCACCACCAGGGGTTTGCCGGCTTTGGCCACCTCGCGCACCAGCGCCTCCTCCGGACGCGGCAGTGCGAGGCTCGTGCGATCACCACCATCGAAACCCGGCTCGTGCACGGGCATCTGCTCACCCTCGAGACGACTGGTGAGCCCGACCACTGCGATGACGACGTCGGCCCGTCGCGCCGCTGCCAGCGCGGCCGGATCGGGACGATTGTCGACTCGCTCCCAGATGAGCGCCGCCTGCGGGGCATGCTCGCCGTGATACCCGTACGTCATGTGCACGCGGATCCGACGACCCTTGTGCAGATAAATCCGTCCGACGTCCGTACCCGGACTGTAGGACTGGATCATGTGTTCATCGCCGAGCGTCAGGCTCGCCCCGCCGTTGGTGCGCACGCCGACCTGGTAGTAGCCGGAGTGCGGCGCAGTGAAATAGCCGCTCCATTCGGCGCTGCGCAGCACGCCCGCCGGCGGCGCCACGCCGTGGCGCGCACCGAGGTCGATCGCCGGCACGACGGTCGTGACCGCGCGCGCATTCCGACCGGCGAACTGATAGCGCACCTGCACGCCCGGTTTACCGTCAGCGGTGGTGAACAGTCCGGCCGGGACCACCGTGCCCGAATGGGCGAGGAACTGGGTGCCGGGGACGTAGGAGATTTTCGCGTGCGGGAATTGCGCCCGCAGGCCCTGCAGCACCGTCACCACCCGGCTCGGCATGCCGCTGTAGTTGCCGAGCAGCACGCCGGTCTGGTCCGCGAGCGGTCCGACAACGGCGATGCGCCGCACCGTGCGCTTCAGCGGCAGCACCCCGTCGTTCTTCAGCAGCACCATCGACTCCTCGGCGAGGCGCAGCGCGAGCGCGCGGTGCGCCGGGCTGTTCAGCCGGTCGGGGTTGATGTGGTCATACGGCACCAGCGCGGGCGGATCGAACATCCCGAGACGAAACCGCGCGGTGAACAGCCTCACCAGCGCGCGATTCACCGCGCTCACCGACAGGTAGCCCTCCTGCACGGCCTGCAGAAACGGTGTGTAGTCCGCATCCCCGTGTGGGGTGCCGAAGTCCGCACATTCGTTGTCCATGCCCCGCTCGACCGAGATCGCCGAGGCTTCCGGCTGCGATGCCCGGTAATGGTGGCCGGTGAAGATGTCGTGCACCGCATCGCAGTCCGACACGACGTACCCGTGGAAGTGCCACTGTCCGCGCAGCATCTTCTGCAGCAGGAAATGGTTGGCGCAGGCCGGCTGGCCGTTGACCGCGATGTAGGCACACATCACCGAGCCGGCGTGTCCATGCACGACCGCGGCACGGAAAGCCGGCAGATACGTGTCCTCGAGCGCGTGGCGGCTGATGTCCTCATCGGCGAAGTGCCGGGTCGGCTCAGGCCCGCTGTACGCATCGAAGTGCTTCGGCGTCGCGATCGCGCGGTAGTAGTGCGGATTGGAGCCCTGCAGGCCGCGCACGTAGGCGACCGCCAGACGGCCGGTGAGAAACGGATCCTCCCCGTACGTCTCCTGGCAGCGGCCCCAGCGCGGATCGCGGCAGATGTTGATGTTGGGCGCCCAGAAGTCGAGACCGTGAAACATCCCGGTGCCGTGCCCGCGGGCGGCCGCCTCGGCGTAGCGGATGCGGCCCTCGATGCTGATCGCTTTGGCCATGGCGCGGATCCCGGGGGCATCGAACGTCGCGGCGAGCCCCATCGGCTCGGGGAACTCGGTCGTGCCGTGACCGATCACCCCGTGCAGCGCTTCGCTCCACCAGTTGTAGGCCGGAACGCCGAGACTCGGGATGGCACGTGCGCCGTTGACCAGTTGCGAGACTTTCTCGCGCAGGGTCATGCGGCCCACCAGATCGATGGCGCGCTGACGCGCCGGGAGATTCGGATTGAGCCAGGGCGCCGCCGGCCCGGGTGCGGCCGGCCCGGGTGCGGTCGCGGCCGACGCGACACACACAATGACTCCCGACATCAGCGCCGCTGCGGCGCGCCACGTGGCTTTTTGCATGATCGATCCGGACCCCTCGTTGGTTCTCGCCGGGCCGGCACGATGACCCGCCCGTGAGTATGGTAGCGCTATCTTATGATTGCTGGTATTGTCCGAGTTAATCTCGAACTGTCAAGCGCGATACGTCCCCGCCCACCAAAGGACGAGGCGCAGAGGGGGAAAGCATGCGGATCCGGTTGCCCATCCTGGCCTCGACGGCCGTGCTGACTGTGTGCGCTGCGGGCGGTTGGACCCGCGCCGAGGCCGCGAGCGCAGCACAACCCATCGTCGCGCAGATCGCCGTGGAACGCCCGGCCCGTCCGGTGAGCCGTTACGAATACGGCATGTTCATCGAGAACCTCGGCCAGCTCGTGTACCGCAGCCTCTGGGCGCAGATGCTCGATGACCGCAAGTTCTTCGAGCCGATCCGCCCCGCCGGCGCGCTGCCGGCCAAACCGGTCAGCGGGTTCGCCCGCGTCTTCGTGCTGCGCCACTGGCATCCGATCGGTGCGCCCGAATCAGTGACGATGGATCCACGGCACCCCTTCGTCGGCGCGCACAGCGCGCGCATCGCACTCGCCGGTGACACCGTGCGGGGCATCCGGCAGCGGGGTCTCGCGGTGCTCGCCGGCAAACGGTACACCGGATACATCTACCTGCGCGGCGCGCCTGATGCGCACGTCACGGTGCGACTGCGTTGGGGTCCCGGCAAGCACGCCGCGAGCAGCGTGCATCTGGGCGCACTCACGGAGCACTACCGCCGCTACCGGTTTGCCTTCACCGCCGGCGCCAACAGCGGCGCGACGAGCTTCTCGGTACGCGCCACGGGACGCGGCAGCGTGCACATCGGCACGGTCTCGCTCATGCCGGCCGACAATATCGAGGGCTTCCGGCGCGACAGCATCGACGTGCTGCGTCAGTTGCACTCCGGCTTCTGGCGGCTGCCCGGCGGCAATTTCATCTCCGACTTCAATTGGTACGCCTCGGTCGGCAATCGCGACACGCGCGCTCCGTACCTCGATCACGCCTGGAACGCGGTGCAGTCGAACGACGTCGGTCTCGATGAGTTCATGACGCTCTGCCGGCTGCTGCACGTCGCCCCGTACGTCACCGTCAACGCCGGCTTCGGCGATGCCCATTCGGCGGCGGCCGAAGTGAAGTACCTAAATGCACCGGCGAGCACCCGGCTCGGCGCGCTGCGTGCGCGCAACGGGCATCCGCGCCCCTACGACGTGAAGTTCTGGAACATCGGCAACGAGCCCTACGGCCCGTGGGAACTCGGCCACACGTCGCTGAAGGATTATGTGTGGAAGAACAACGAGTTCGCCCACGTGATGCTGCACGCCGATCCGCACATCGTGCTGCTCGCCTCCGGTGCCATGCCCGATGAGATGACCGTCGAGGGCATCGCCCGCAAGCTCGGCCATCCCAGTGACCAGATCGCGCTGTGCTCGCACGAGGACTGGACGTGCGCGTACCTGAAGCACTCCTGGGGCGAGTTCCGCGGGATTACCGAACACTGGTATGCGCGCGCGGGCATGCATTTCGATCTGGCCCGGGCGCGGGCCGGCCTGCGCATCGATCACATGGAGCCCGGTTACGTCCCGGCGCACGAATCGGTGCTGCAGTGGGTGCGGGCCCCGGCGCAGCGCGTGCGGCTGAAGGCCCAGGAGTGGCAGGCCTACGAGCGGCGCTTTCCGGCCATGCGCCGTGCCGGCATCTTCATGTCGATCGACGAGTACGCGTACACCGGGGCCCCGCCGAATCTGAAGCTCGCGCTCGCCTATGCCATGGTTCTCAACGAGATGCTCAGGCACACCGACTTCCTGCGCATGTCAGCCTTCACCATGGGCGTCTCGACGATGGACTTCACGCGCACGCGCGCGGCACTGAACACGACCGGCCTGCTCTTCAAACTCTACGGCGAGCACTTCGGTCCGGGCCTGCTGCCGGTCCCGGTCGGCGGCGACGCACCGCCGCCCGCACCACGCCAGCAGCTGGTGCCCGGTATCCGGCCGCAGAGTGCCGGCAGCCCGACCTATCCGCTCGACGTCGAGGCAGCGCTCACGTCCGATCGCCGGCACCTGATCGTGGCCGTGGTCAACGCCACCGCCCACACCCAGCGGCTGGCGCTGAACCTCACCGGTGCACGGCTTCTCGCCGGCGGGCATTATTGGGAAATGACCGGTCCGGGACTGCAGGCGGCGAACCGCATCGGGCACACGCCCCAGGTCCAGGTCCGCGAACACCGCCTGACCGGACCGGCGAACCCGCTGCGCGTCGCGCCGATCAGCATCGACATCTACCGGCTGACACTGGCCGGCGCGGTGCACTGATGGGCACGCGCTCGAGCACCCGTTTGCGCTTCGGAGCCGCTGTGCTCTGTGTCCTCGCCTTGGGGTGCGGTACGCGCGGTGAGGCGGCGACCGGGGGTACCCCTCCCCGCGTGCGCGTCACGCAAGGACTGCTCGAGGGTGTGCGTACGGGGCATACGGTGGCGTTTCTCGGGGTGCCCTATGCAGCGCCCCCGACCGGCGCGAACCGCTGGCGCGCACCGCAGCCGGTGCGCCCCTGGAGGGGTGTCCGCCCTGCACAGCACTTCGCGCCGAGCTGCCTGCAGACGCTCTCGCCGCACGGCTTCGGTCCGTGGTCGAACGAATACGGCGTGCACGGTGCGCTCAGCGAGAACTGCCTGTATCTGAACGTGTGGGCGCCGGCGCACCCGGCGCACCCGCTGCCGGTGATGGTCTGGATCCCCGGCGGGGCGTTCATCGCCGGCTCCGGCTCGGTCCCGATCTACGACGGTGAGCACCTCGCTGCGCACGGCATCATCGTCGTCACCCTCAATTACCGGCTCGGGGTGTTCGGCTTTCTAACCGATCCGGCACTGGCCGCCGAAGCGCGGCGCCGGCATGAGCCGCCCGGCAACTGGGGGCTGCAGGACATCCTCGCCGCGCTGCACTGGGTGCGCCGCAACATCGGTGCGTTCGGCGGCAATCCGCACGAGGTCACGCTCGCCGGCCAGTCGGCCGGGGCCATCGCCGTGCAGGACCTGCTCGCCTCGCCACTGGCGCGCGGGCTGTTCGAGCGCGCGATCGCCGAAAGCGGCCTGCCGAACTCCCGCTTGCCGAACTCCCCGATGCACATGCCGACGCTGGCCGCCGCCGAGCACGCCGGGACGCGCTTTGCGGATGCCAAAGGGGCGCGCACCCCTGCCGCGCTGCGAGCACTGCCACCGGCAGCGCTCAGCACCACTGCAGCACCAATGACGAGTCCGCTCATCATGCCGAGCGTCGACGGCCGGCTGCTGCCGGCCTCGCCCGAGCAGCTGCTCGCCGCCGGCCGGTTCGCGCCCATCCCGGTGCTGATCGGCATGAATGCCGATGAGAACACGGGATTTCGTGACAACCCCGTGACGCTCACCCGCGCCGCCTGGAGCGCCCGCCTGCAGCGGCGATTTGGTGCGCTCGCGGCGCGCTTCGCTCGCCTGTTCCCGGCGCACGGTCCTCACGCCCGGGTCCGGGCGCTGCGCGCCGTGCGACGTGACGTCGGACTGGCTGCGATCTATCACTGGGGCCGTCTGCACCAGGCACACTCGCACGCCCCGGTGTATGCCTACCTCTGGACGCACCGGGAGCCCGGGCCGCACGCCAGCCGCTGGCGGGTGTTTCACTCCTCGGAGATTCCCTACGTCTTCGGCACCCTGAACGCGCCGACGCCGCGGCACTTCACACCGCTCGACTACGCCATCTCGCGGCACATGTTGCATTACTGGGTGAATTTCATCGCCACCGGCAATCCCAACGGTGCCGGACTCGCGCACTGGCCTGTACTCACCCCCGGCCGCATGCGCATCATGCGCCTCGGGGCACACCCGGCCCCACAGCCGATCCTGCCGCCGCGCGTCTTGCGCGCCCTGCAGGCGTACCTCGCCGCCGGCGGAGTCGCGCAACTGTACTGAGCACACACGGGTGCCGGCCGCGCGGGAGGACACCCGCGTGCGGCCGGCACCCTCGTCTCACTTGATGAGCCCCTCGGCACGCATCGCAGCCTGCACGCCCGGACGGGCAGCCACGCGCTCCTGGAACGCCAGCAGGTTCGGGAACGCCCCGAGATCAAACTTGAGCGGTCGGGCCCAGTTCGTGACCGTGAACAGGTAGGCATCGGCCACCGTGAACCTGTCGCCGAACAGGTACTGACGCCCGGTGAGCTGCTGCTCGATGAAGCCGTAGCGGCGGCGCAGATACGCCTCGCGATCGGCACGCGTCTCCGCCGGCGTCGCCGGATTGAACAGCGGCGAGTAGCTTTTGTGCAGCTCGGAGTTGATGAAGGTGAGCATCTCCTGCAGCCGGTAGCGCTCGAAGGACGCCGGCGGCGGGGCCAGATGCGCCTCGGGCTTCAGATCGGCCAGATACTGGATGATCGCGACCCCTTCGGTGAGCAGCTCGCCGTTGTCGAGCTGCAGCACCGGCACGTAACCCTTGGGGTTGACCGCCAGAAAGTCGCCCTCGACCTTCATCGTCTTGCTCTTCAGATCCACGCTCTGCAGTTCGAGCGTGATGCCGGCCTCCCGGGCCACGATGTGCGGCGAGAGCGAGCAGGCGCCGCTGGAATAGAACAATTTCATCTCAATCTCCCGTTGAAAATCACAATCCGCCGGAGCACGCCGGCTCCGAAGTTACTATTGTATATCACATTACTTTCCGTAACCAATAAAACGCAGTATCATTCGGGTGGGAACATCGATGTGACCGACTCAACCGACACCGTTGCGGACGATCCGACGCGCTGCCCGATGGGCGCGTGCATGCGGCTGCTCGGCGGGGCCTGGACGCCGAACCTGATCTGGCAGCTGAGCGGCGGCCCGCGCCGCTTCACCGCACTGCACAAGGACGTCGCGGGCATCTCGGCGAAAATGCTGAGCGCACGGCTGCGCGAACTCGAGGCCAAGCGGGTGGTCGTGCGCGAAGTGTCCCCGACCTCCCCGCCCTCGGTCGCCTATGCGCTGACCCCGCTCGGGCGGGAGCTCGTTCCGGTGATCGACGCGATGGTGCGCGTCGGCACCCGGCTGGTGCGCTCGGCACCCAAAACGCGCGCTGGCGCACGCGCCCCGCGCTGAGGGCTCAGCGCGGGGCGCTGCGATCGCCGGGACCGAGGGCACGCTGCATCAGCACCGAGTCGACCCAGCGGCCGAACTTGTAACCCACCGACTTCAGGGTGCCGACCGGCTCGAAGCCACAGCGCCGGTGCAGCGCAATGGAAGCGGTGTTGGCGGTATCGCCGATCACCGCAATCATCTGCCGCCACGGGCCGGCCTCGCAGCGCTCGATCAGGGAATCGAGCAGCGCGCGACCGATGCCGAGCCCGCACCAGGCTCGAGCGAGATACACCGAATTCTCCACCGTGTACCGGTAGGTAGGCCGCGCGCGGTAAGTACCCGCATACGCGTAGCCGACAACCTCCGGGCCGACGGCCGTTATCAGGTACGGCAGCCCCGCGCCTCGGATACCCGCGAAGCGCCCCTGCATCTCGCGGCCATCGGGCGGGGTCAGCTCGAAACTGGCCGTGCTCTCCAGTACGTAGTGGCGATAAATGAGTACAGCCGCCGGCATGTCACCGACGGCGGCTGCACGGATCATCACGCCTTCGGGCAGAGCAGTCATGGGCGTCCTTCGCGCAGCGGCGGGCACGCCATGATGAGCCGCCACCGCGCGGCAGCGACAGCCTGGCCGCAGCGCCTCAGCCGATCGCGTGGAACAGGCCGGGTGCCGGCGCGCCGGCGACGACGATTTCCGCGAGCAGTCCCTGGCGCGCCACCCGCGAGAGTGCGTGATCGACCAGCTTGATCGACTGCGCGAGCGGCAGCTCCATCTCTCCGACGAAGCAGCTGCCCGGCGCCACCGGTTGTGTCTGCACGTATTCGAGCGGCGCATTGGCGAGCGCTCCCTGCGGCCAGCAGCGTCGCCAGACGTTGCCGATGGGATGGAAGCTCGAGCTCAGATTCGGGCCACCGTTCACCATGAAAATCCGCACCGTCTCGCCGACCTGCGCGCGCATCGGGCCGATGCCCGCCGCAGTCAAGCCCCGGACTCGGCCGTTGAACAGCACGAAGTTCGGCTGCTCGCGCACCATACTCGCATAGTCGAAATGCAACAGCCCGCTCGAGCCGAACGGCTCGCGCGTATACAACTCGTGCTGTCCCAGATAGAACTCCCGGCTCACCGGCGCCAGACCCGCCTGCGGCTCCACCAGGATCATGCCGAACATCCCGCGGCTGATGTGCTCGTCCATGTTGGCAACGGCACAGTGGTAGATGAATGCCCCGGGATAGCGGCACTGGAAGAACTCGCGGGCCGTACCGCCCGGCGGCACCATCGTCGCCAGCGCTCCGCCGCCGCTGCCGTACACTGCATGCACGTCCAAGCAATGCGGCCGCATGTTGGTCGAGGCGCTGCGCACGGTGAGCGTCACGGTATCCCCCTGCCGGACGCGAATCAGCGGGCCCGGCACCTGTCCGTTCCAGGTCATGAAGCCGAACTCGCTGCCGTCGTCGAGCCGCGCGCGCACCTCGCGCGCCTCGAGTGTCACGTCGTGGTGGACGGGGTGGTTGCGCCGGATCGGCGGCGGCAGCGCACCGGGATCAGCGGCGACCGTGGCCGTGTGGATCAGCCCATCGGCCCGCGCCGGCGACACGACGCTGCTCGCCACTCCGGCCAAAGCCGCCCCCGCGCCGGCCGCGGTGAGGAAATCCCGGCGGGTCAGTCCGCCGCCCTGCCCATCGATCCTCTGCTCGTTCATCGACTACGCTCCCGGAGGGGGCTGCGCCAGCGGCTGCCGCGGACGTCGCACCCTCATAAATATCGTCTGACGATATTATGGATCCGGCCGCAGCCTGGTGCGATACGTACCGACCCTGAGCACGGTGGTAATTGCCGCAGCCGAAGGGCGCCGCGCATCACATTCAGTGCAGGCTCGGGCGATAGCCGTCGGTGAGCGTTTTCAGGAAGGCGATGACCTCACCGATCTGCCGCCGGGTGAGCGCCGGGCGTTGGCCCGGCCGGCGGTTGAATGGCGCATCCGTGGTATCGACGTTGCCGCGGTAGCGGCGCGGCAGGTCGTTGAATTTGATCACCCGTCCGGCCGCATTGTGTGGGTAGAAGCGCCCCGGATGCAGGTCGCGGTTGACGTACCACTCGAGGACCTGATGCAGCGTGTGGAACACGCCGTTGTGGAAGAACACGTGCCGCGTCGCCACGTTGCGCAGCGACGGAGTGAGGAACATCCCGCAGTACTGCTGCTCGCGACGCAGGTCGGCACGGTACGGACCGCACAGCCCCAGGTCGTAGTACTGCGGGTTGCGGTTCGCCGGGATCGCCGGGTTGCGCGGCACGCCGAGCGCCTCGTACTGGAAGTCCGTGAACAGCGGCGGCAGCCGATCCGGGCCCGGCTGATCCAGGTGGCAGGCTGCGCAGTTGCCCTTGTCCGGATCGTTGAACAGCTCGTAGCCGCGCAGCTGCGCAGGGGTGAAGCGCGCCTTGCCTTCGAGCCAGGCATCGAACTTGCTCGAGAACGGATGGAAACTGCGATCCTCGATTTCGAAGCGTGCGATGGCGAACATCGCTTCGGCGACCGCAAGGTGCGCGTTGTCGAACACCGCCGGCCCGAACAGCCGAATGAACGTCCGTGCATACGGTCCTCTGCGCAGTTTGGCCGCCACCGCCCGTGCGCTGCCGCCGTCCATCTCCGCGGGGTTGTACAGCGGTCCGTTCGCCTGCTGCTCGAGGGTGTTGACCCGTCCGTCCCAGAACAGTCCGCCCTGCGGCACGAGATTGACCGCGGCGGCGAACGGCCGGCCCGCACTCTTGCGCACCCGGCGGTGCGTGGCGGCCGCGCGCACCTGGCGTGTCAGGGGCACCGGGACGTCGGTGCCGTTCTGGAGATCCGGGCCGATCGTGAAGGGCGGCTGGCGGTACAGATAACGCAATGAGGGCACGGCGCGAACCCCCGGGGTGCGCCGCGCCGGCCCGCCGAGCGCCACCGGGGCGGCGCCTGCGGGGCCGTAGGCATGCGCGGGGCTGTGGCAGCTGGCGCACGAGAGCCGTCCGGAACCGGACAGCGCCGGATCTAAGAACAGGTGCCGCCCGAGCCGCGCCAGCGCCGAGAGCGCTCGCACCGGTGGCAGGCGCAGTTTCACCGGGTGGGGATTGAATCCCGCCGCGAGCAGCCGCTCGGCGCGGATCGCCGCAGGCTCGATCCGCACCCCGCCGGCCGCGGCGAGTCCCGGCAGCAGCGCGCCGATGAGCACCGCGGCCGCCAGCGGCCTGCTCGCGCGGGACATCCGCTCAGGCGCCGGCCCCGCGGCGCGGCGCGAGCGGCTCACCGGTGCGGCCGTTGAGCAGCAGCGGCGCAGCCGGCCGGCGCCGCGTGAAATCAAACATGTTCATGATGCTGCCGGCAGTCGCATCGAACGCCCCGTCGCCCAGACGCTCACCGTGGAGCCAGTTGTCTTCGATGAAGCGCACCACGGAGGCCTGCGAGATACGCGCGTGGCTCACGTAGTTCACCTTGGCATACGGGGAGATCACGAAGAACGGGATGCGGGTGCCCGGTCCGCAGCGACCATTGACGGGCTTGCCGTGGACACCGGCAAGCGCGATGCCTTGCCCGCACACGCCCGGCCCGTCGAGCCGGTCGGCGCTCTTGTCGTAGGACGGGTTGGTGGGCGTGGCGAAGGCGTGATCGTACCAGCCGTCGGAGTCGTCCCAGGTGATGATGACGGCGGTGCTGCGCCAGGCCGGACTGCGCTCCAGGTGGTTCACCACCCGCACGATCCAGGCCTGCTCATCAAGCGGATCGGAGTAGCCGGCATGTCCGTCTTCGTACCCCGGTGCTTTCAGATACGAGACCGCCGGCAGATTCCCGGCACGCAGCGCGGCGAAGAAATCCCCCAGGCCGTACTCGTGGTTGGCTGGATCGCGCCGGCCGTCGGCATCGTAGGTATACCCGACGGCGCGGATCGAGGCCGGCAGCGCATGGGTCGGATTGGCGGTCGCCTTGAAGTACTGGAACCAGTTGTGGTGCGGTATGTAGTCGCGCACCTTCTGCCCGACCACCGTCGAGTACGTGCTGCGCCGGCAGCCGCGCGTGCCGTTGGAGTTGGTGCGCGCCAGGTCGAACCCGCCCATGAACCCGCCCCAGCTCACCCCGTGCGCCGTGAGCAGCTCGCCGATATTGCGCCCGAGCATGCGCACCTGGTTGGCGCGGCTCGAGCACACGTCGTAGGCCGGATCGACGTCGCTGATCAGGCCGTAGCCGTCCGCCCCGTCGGCGATGTAATAGCGGTGGGTCGTGCTGGCAATGAGCCGCACCCCGTTGGTCTGACCGGAGACCACCTCGAGCGCCCCGGGGGTCGAGGGGCCGTACGTGTCGGTGTAGGCGTCATCGCTCATCGCGAAGTGCTGCGCGTAGTTCCACAGCGCCGTGACGGTGTTGCCGTCGAAATAGCCCATCACCTGGCCCGGTGTGCCGAATGCTCCGGCGCCCCCCGGGGTGCCCCGCCCGGTGTGCAGCGGGAACAGATCCGCCGCGCCGCCATCGTAGGCGAGCTGCTCGGCGGTGTAGCCATGGTTCTGATCGGCGGTCGCCGCCTGCGAGCGGTCCAGCCGGAACGGATTGGTGGCGCCGCGGCCGTTGCGCGGATTCAAGTTCGGGTTGTGGGTCAACAGCTGTCCGCGCAGCAGGTTGTTCACCGCGGGAGTGCCCGGCGCAGCCGAGAAGCGCGGCTCGCCCGGCGGATTGGCCGCGTGCGGGTAGGTCGCGAAATAGTGATCGAACGAGACATTCTCATCGAAAATCACCACCAGGTGCTTGATCGGCGTGCGCGTCGGCTCACGTGCCGCCGGCAGCTCGCGCACGTGGGCCGAGGCGCCGGTTGCGGCGGCGAGTACGGCGAGTCCGAGCAGCACGGCGAGGCAGTTCAGAGGGGAACGCATGCGGAAGTTCCTCGGTGAGAGTGAAGGGGGGCGGTGAGGCCCGTGCCGGGTCGGCCGGGACTCACGCGTGCGCCGAGCCTACCGGCACAGTGTGACCGATCGATGACGGACAGCCTACCCCCCGGCGCGGGGCGCTCCCCGGGGTGGGTGACGGACCGGCAGGTTCGCGCCTATGATCCTCTTCACCGCCCGGCCGCGATTCGACCTGCCCGTGACGCCCACCGAACTCCTTGCAGCGCACCCGGCTGCCGCCCGTCTCGGCGCCTTCGCCGGCGTGTTCGCCCTGATGGCCGTCTGGGAACTGCTCGCGCCCCGGCGGGTGCTCCATCGGCCCAAGGGCAGGCGCTGGCTGAACAATCTCGGCATCATCGCCGCCGACACGCTCCTGGTGCGCCTGGTCCTGCCGGGCGCGGCGCTCGCCACGGCATTGTTTGCAGCCCGGCACGGCTGGGGCGTGCTCCCACTCCTCGCACTGCCCGCACCGGTGCGCCTGCTGCTGACGCTCGCGGCACTGGACCTGACCGTTTACCTGCAGCACGTGATGCTGCATGCCGTTCCGGCGCTGTGGCGGCTGCACCGCGTGCACCATGCGGACCTGGACTTCGACGTCACCACCGGCGTGCGCTTCCACCCGCTGGAGATCCTCCTGTCCCTGCTGATCAAATGCGCCGCGATCGCCCTCCTCGGCGCCAGCCCCATAGCGGTGCTGCTGTTCGAGATCGTGCTGAATGCCAGCGCGATGTTCACCCATGGCAACGTGCGGCTTCCGGCGCACCTCGATGCGACACTGCGCTGGCTGCTGGTCACGCCCGAGATGCACCGCGTGCATCACTCGATCGACACCGACGAGACGAACCGCAATTTCGGCTTCAACCTGTCCTGGTGGGACCGCCTGCTCGGCACCTATCGCGCCGCGAGCCGCACCGCCCAGGATCAGATGACCCTCGGGCTGCCCGGCTGGCGCGACCCGCGCCAGTGCGATCATGTGCAGGGGATGCTGATCATGCCGTTCATCGCCGAGTCGAGCGGGTCCGCGATCGCCCGCCGCACCGTGAAGGAAGATACGTGACTCGAGCCACTCTCCTGCGTCTTGCACTCGCCGTCGTGCTCGTGACCGCGGCGCTCTGGGCCTTCATGCACCGCAGCGCGCTCGACGTGCAGTCCCTCGGCGCTGCCATTCACCGCGCCGGTCCCTGGGGGCCCCTCGCTTTCATCGTCCTTTATGCCGCCGCGACCGTTGCGCTGCTGCCCGGGACCGTACTGACGCTCGCCGGCGGCGCGCTCTTCGGGCCGGCCGCCGGCACCTTCTACAACCTCACCGGCGCAACGCTCGGCGCCACGGGCGCATTTCTCGTCTCGCGCTATCTCGCCTCGGGCTGGGTCCGCCGGCGTCTCGGGCCGCGCACCGAACAGATCATCGCCGGGGTCGAGCGTGAAGACTGGCGATTCGTGGCTTTCGTGCGCCTCGTACCCCTGGTGCCCTTCAACCTGCTGAACTACGCCCTGGGTCTGACCCGGATACGCGTCTCCCGGTACGTGATGGCCTCCTACCTCGCCATGTTGCCCGGCACGCTCGCGTATACGTATCTCGGCTACGCGGGCCGCACGGCGTTGTCGGGACATGCCGATTGGATCCGTACCGGACTGATCACCCTGGCGCTGCTCGCGTGCGTCGCCTTCCTGCCGCACATCCTGCGCAAAACGCGCGGATTCATGAACTCGCAGGCTCGAAAATGAGGGTAGGAAATCATCCCAGCGAGGCCCGCTGCGGGCGCCTCGAACCCTGACGGACACCAGGATTCGCAGGATATGCCGCGCTCGAACGCCCGATCAGGGCGCGGACGCCGTTGCCGCGTGGGTGAGCCGGGCTTGCCCACGTTCACAGGGCGCGAATGCGCGCAGCGGACGCACCGGGGGGCGCACTGCCGTGAGCCCGCAGCGCAACGGCCGAATCCAGCGGGCTCCACGCGGGAGCCGCCCGCCTCACAGATCCCGGTGAGAACCCGACCCGGCAAGCTTCTGACCGCATCGCTGACGGCCCACGCGACGGCACCACCCCGCTCGCGCAACCGCTGAGGACCGGCTTTGGAGTTGCCCCAAAACGCACCGGCCCCGGCTGCTGAAATGGCAGCCGGGGCCAGGCCGATTCGTCAGACCGGAAGGTCTGGAATCAATCGAAGTTGGCGGTGAAGCCCACGAAGTACTGACGACCGAAGATGTCGTAGGTGGCCGCATCCGTCAGCAACGGCGCCCCTGCCACGAACGGCTCCTTCTTGTCGAACAGGTTCGTGATTCCCGCCCGCACCTGCAGTTCCGAGGTCACCTGATAATGGGCATTCAGATCGAAGTAGCTGTACGCCGGAACACCCGCGTCACCGCTATTCACCCCATCCATCAGGTCGGTCATCGAGGAGATGAACCGCCAGTGCAATGCGACCCCGAGAGGCCCATTGGCGTAGCCGAGCATCGTATTGGCCTTCCAGCTCGGATGCGAGAGGTCGGAGATGCTCGCGCCGTCTGCGGCGATTGCCGAGTAGGTATCAGCAATCGAACCGGCCAGGTTCACGCTCGGCGCGCCCAGACCGACGACTCGCAGCGAACGCAGATACGACACGTACGTCTGCAGCAACACCCGTCCCGAGCGCTCCGACAATCCGAGCGCATGCAACGGGAAGCCCCAATGCGCCTGGATGTCCACACCATCGGTGGTGAACGAACCGATGTTCTCCTCGAACGTCTTCAAAGTCGCCAGCGTTCCGGTCGTCGGATCACGTGAGATCTGCTGGCAGTAGAAGTTGCTGTTCGAATAGGTCGGGTTGGCACCATTCGTGTTGAAGCAGTTCTGCAACACCAGATCGCCGGTCACGGCACCCACCGCACCATTGAGCTTGATGTGGTAGTAGTCCACCGACGCACCCAGATCGTGATCGAGGCTACCCTGGAAGTGCGGCGTCAGAACGAAGCCGAACGTGTAGGTGTCCGCAACTTCCGGCTTCAGATGAGTGTTGCCGGTGTAGACACCGTTCGCCGACGCTTCGCCGTACGAATACGACGAGAGCAGTCCGCTCGGCACGCCCTGCGCCTGACACAGTGCCGCGACCTGCGCCGCATTGGCTCCGGTCCGGTACGAACTGTTGTAGTCGCACGGATCACCGGAAATCGGCACCTGGGCCTGGATCGACGGATTGTAGAGGTCCTGCAGGCTCGGCGCCCGGAAGGCCCGCTGGAAGCCGCCGCGGAACGTCACGGCATCATTGACCTGCCAGTGCAGATCCGCCATGAAGGTGTTCGCCCCGCCGAACAGGTCATACTGCGAATGACGGCCCGCGATGTCCAACGACACGTCCTTCGCAAACGGCTTGTTGCGCAGCACCGGCACGCGCAACTCCGCATACACCTCACGAACGTTCTGAGTGCCGCCCGTCGAGGACGCCAGATCGTACGACGGGGAGATGATCTGCTGCGGCAGGTTCGGCGCGAACGCCGGCAGAGTGTTCACCGCCGGGTTGATCAGCGGAGACGCGTCGTAGTTGAAGGCATCGCCGCGGTAGTCCGCACCGAGCGCGAACTTCAGCTTGCCCTCGGGCAACGTCCAGAGCGTACCGCTGATGTCGCCCTCGAAGTACTTCTGCGTCAACACCGAGATGTTCTTCGCCGTCCCATTGACGTACTCGAGACACCCCTTGCTGAGCGGATGATTCCCGAGCGGATCCCACGCGTAGCCGACGCAGGAGTTTCCACTTCCCCCCAGGTAGTTCGCCGTGCCATACATGATGGTCTCAAGCGCCGGGAGGTTGATGGTGTTCGCCTCGTAATTATTGAAGTTCGTCTGGCCGTACGAGCCGAATACATTCCACCGCAGGCTCGTCGAGCCGATCGCACCCTTCAGTCCAGCAGTCAACTGATAGTCGTTGTAGTCGAACTGCTCGATGCGAGGACCGAACTGGGTTCCCCACTGCTCGACTACCAGCGGTCCGCTGTTCGGGGTCGTCTGTGCAGCGATCAGCGACTGCAGCGACGCATTACCCTGGACGAACGGATTGTTCAGTGGAACCAGAAGGGGCTTCGGGTTGCCGTTGAAGAACGCCCCGCCCTGCAGATCCTGTGCAGTCGAATGCATGAAGTTGATCTGCCCGTACGCCTGCACGTCGTGATTGAGCTTGTAGGTCACGTGTGCGAACAGGTTGTAGCGCCGGGACGGCACCTGCGCGGCGAAGTAAGGTCCGAGCTCCGCGACGATCTGCTGGCAGTTCGGGCTGATGGCCAGTCCGAGCGTCTGACCCGTCGGCCGGTAGTTCTGCACGCAGTTCGGCGCATCGCCGGTGGTGAAGATCGACCCGTCGTTGTTCACGCCGAGGAAGCCTGGATACGTCCCGGTACCGCTCAACGGCGTGGTGCCCGGATACTGGGCGAGAACCGCGTTCACCGCCGAGACCGGCACGCCGCCGAGCGCGAAGCGCCCTTCCGGCGGGAACGGCACGGTACGGGCAAATTGCGGAGAGTTGAAGAACGAGAGCTGCTGGCCAGTGACGCCACCGCGCTCGTTGTACTCGATGTCGACGACGGCATTGCCCTTGCGATGGGCGAAGTTTCCTCCCATCAGCACGCTGAAGGAGTCTTCCTTGCCGTAGCCATGGGTGGACGCGCCGTGCTGATAGGACAGCTGGATGCCGCTAAAATGCCGCCGCAGACGGAAATTCACGACACCCGCGATGGCATCGGAGCCGTAGACGGCCGATGCGCCACCGGTAATGACGTCGACATTCTTGATCAGCGCCATCGGGATCGTGTTCAGGTCCACGGTCCCCGCGGGACTGGTCGGCACCATGCGCTGGCCGTCGAGCAGCACCAGCGTGCGCTCGGCGCCGAGTCCGCGCAGGTCGGCATACGATTGTCCGCCCTGGAATCCGGTCGCACCCTGAACGTCGCCCACTTCCGTCTGACCCTGGCCGGCAGCAAACTGCGGCATCTGGCCGAGCGCGGTGTCGAGGGAGACCTGGCCGACGGAGGTGATCTGCCCGGCGCCCACGGTGACCAGCGGGCTCGAGGCGGTGTCGCTGCGACTGGCGATCAAGCTGCCGGTCACTACGACTTCGGCGAGCGAACCCTGCTGTTGAGCCGGGGAGGACGCGGCGGTCTGCGGCACGGCCTGCGATGGCGGATCGGCACTGGCCGAGGCGCTCGCGGCCGGGGGATCGCCGGCCGGGGGATCGCCGGCAGCCGTTGCAGCCGAGGCCGTCGGAGGATCACTGCTGAGGTCCGCCGGGCTCGCCCCGCCCTTGAGGATCATCAGCGCGCCGGTGGGCGAGCGCTTCACCGTCAGCGTCGTGCCGGAGAGCAGGTGGGTCAGTGCGTCCTGCGCGGTGTAGTCCCCGACCAGCGAGGCCGCGGGCGTACCGGCCACGACGGATTGAGTGAAAATCACGTCCTTGCCGCACACCTGGGCATAGGTCTGCAGCGCCTCGGACAGCGACTGGTGATTGATATCGAAGTGAAACAGCCGGCCGTGTGCGGCGGCGGCGGTGGCCATGAGCCCCGCCACGGTCGTGAAGACGGCGCGCGCGAGCGGCCGCTGCACGTGGTGGCCAGGATGACGCGCGGCCGCAGACGGGCTGCGCTTGCCGCGCGAGGCGGCAGACGATGAATCCGACTTGAACATGTGCTCCCCCCAAAAAGGATTGCGAATCGCAAAACCGGCCCGCAGAGACTTTTTTCGGGCCGACTGAGGAAAAGACGCCGCAGTCCGCCAGATCCTCCTGGCAACTGTCGTTTTTTGTAAAAAAACAACAGCGGGCGGCATCCGCCGCCCACCGACCCTAGAGGGAGGCGGCCCCAGCGGCGGGGATCTGCGGTGCGGACGCCGGGGCGGCGAGGTGCCGCGGGGCCCGGTAGGTCAGGATCACCGTACCGTCGGCCCGTTCATGCGCCTGCACCGGCAGGTAGTGGGTGATCGTGCCGACGAAGCCATCGACGTCTCCCTCCTGGTAGACTCCGCTGATGCGCATCTGCGCGGTGCGCGGATCGCCGGCGACGATCGGCTCGGGGATGTAACGGTCGATGCTCGTGAGGACCTGATGCAGCGGCTCGTTCCTGAAGACCAGCTGCCCGCGCTGCCAGGCCGTCACGCGGCGCAGGTTGACGCGAGTGACGTGCGGCGGCGCGTGCTCGGCGAGCACCAGCTGTTCGCCCGGGTCGAGCGCAATGCGCTGCCAGTTCGGCGGGATGCCGGTCACCGCCACGTCGACCATGCGCGGATTGACCCCCGGCTCCCCGACCGGCACGAAGGGCTTGACCGACGCGCCGGCCGGCAGGATCACCACGTGCCCCTTCAGCAGCGTCACCCGCAGCTCCGAGCCGACCAGGTTGACGTCGAAGGCCGTCCCGGTGGCGACGACCTTGCGCCCATCGGCCGCGACGGTGAAGGGTCGCAGCGGGTTGTGCGCCACATCGAAGCGCGCCTGTCCGCGAACCAGCGCCAGCGTGCGCGCATCGGCGGTGTAGCGCACCGTCACTTCGCTGCTTGCATCGAGCACTATTCTCGAACCGTCCGCCAGGCGCACCGAGCGCTGCTCGCCGGGACCGGTGGTATAGACGAGCGGACGGTGCTGCCACCAGAGGATGCCGCCCACGAGTGCGATCAGCACGCTCGCCGCGCCCGCGAGCCGCACCGGCGGGCGCCGCAGCTTGGCGCGCAGCCAGTTGCTGCGCAGCGCGTTGTACGCATGTACCAGCGCGGCGCGACGCAGCCGCACCACGCTCGGGGAGGCCGACTGCTCGCCGAGGAACATCCACGGCGTCTGCACGGCCCGCCAGGCCTGCTCGTGGGCCGGATCGGCATCGAGCCAGGCGGAAAATCCCGCTCGGAACAGCTCCGGGGACTCCGTCAGCCGCATGCGCCAGGCGACGGCCTGCTCGAGGCTGCTCGCGGTGGTGGATTCGCCGTGCGCGTTCATTGTCCGCCACACCGCGTCGCCAGATGCAACATGGCGCGCATCACGTGCTTCTCGACCGTGCTCTGCGCAATGCCGTAGAGGGCCGCAATGTCCTTTTGCTTCATGTTCTCCAGGCGAAACAGGATGAAGACGTTGCGGGTCAGCTCGGTGAGCTCCCCGAGCGCCTCGAGTACCTGCGCGAGGCTCGCCTCCCCGAGCATGACGCGCTCCGGAGAGCGCTCATCGATCAGCGCCTCCGGGGAGCCCTCCTCCCCGTCCTCCAGCGGCGAGCTGACCTCTCCGGGCCGGCGCGCGGCGCGCCGGCGCAAGTCCTTCAGCAGGTTGGCCGCCACCTTGAACACATAGCTCTCGGGACGCTCGATCGCCTCGAGTTCCCCGGCGCGGAATACGCGCAGCAGCACCTCTTGAGTCAGGTCCTCCGCATTGTCGCGGTCGCGGACCCGGCGCAGGAAATAACTGCGCAAGGGCGCGGAAAACCGCTCGGCCAGCTGATTGCCGGCGATGAGTTCGAGTTTCTCGGGCGGTTGACTCATGGTGCGGACGGGGCCGATCGGTGTTTTTACGCTAGCACATCCGGGTGATTCAGCCAAAACGGGCAAAGGCGAGCAGCGCGAGGGTGACCACGATGGCCCCGCCGATGCGGATCGCGATCTGGGCAAACGGCATCAGCTCCATCCGTTCGGCCGCGGTGAGGATGGCCACCCCGCCGGTACCGCCCTGCCCGGCGTGCGTCGCGTTCACGATCGCCGCCTCGATCGGATACAGGTTCACCTTGCGGCCCACCCAGAAGCCGACCCCGACCAGGGTGAGCACCGTGGCCGCGATGGTCACGAGGTTCGCCGGCGCGAGCGCCGACAGCAGGCTCTGCCACGGCGTCCAGGCCACGCCGACCATGAACAGCAGCGGGTACGTGCCGACTTTGGCGAACATCTGGAAGACGGCATCGGCGCCGAGCTGCAGCCGGCGGGTCACCGCCCAGCCGAGCTTCATGGCGACCGCGACCACCAGCATCACCACCGGCGCGGGCAGCTTCCACATCTGGAAGGCGAACTCCCCGACCAGATAGAGCGTCACCGCGGTGATCAGCCCCGAGGCGATGCTCATCACATCCAAATGCGGCGGCGGCTCGTCGCGGCGCAGGAACTCATCGTCCGCCGCCCCCGGCTGCAGCCGCCCGCCGCCGCTCAAGGCCGGGCGGCGCTTGCCGAGCCAGTTCAGACCGCCGGCGAGCAGGATCGCGAACAGACTGCCGATCATCACCGCCGGCAGGATCAGGGCAAACTGACTGCCGAAGTTCTGATGCAGCACGCTCGCGTACCCGATCGACAGCGGCGCAGCGCCATCGCCGACGCCACCGGCCATCACCGGCAGCACCACGTAGAACAGCGCATGCTCGGCACCGAGCCCGAGCGCCGTACCGACCGCGACACCGACGATCACCGCCGCCACGGTTCCGACCGCAAGCGGCGCAAAAATGCGCACGAACCCGCGGATCAGGATGGTGCGGTCCATGGCGAACACGCTGCCCACGATCACCGCGGCGATGTAGAGAAAGAGATAGTTGGACTGCTTGGTGAACTGCGAGACCACGCTGACCATGTGGGTCGGCAGGATGTGGTAGTAGACCAGCACCGAGGGCAGGAACGTCGCCAGAATCACCGCACCGCCCACGGTGCGCAGACCCGGGATGCTCTGGCCGACCTGAGCGCACAGAAACGACATCAGTACCGTGACGCCGATCATCATCGGCAGTCCCATCGTGACCTTGTCGCCGGCCACGAAATACCACAGCACGAGCGCCAGAATCACCGCAATGGGCACCGGCACGACGCCGAGCCGCCAGTCCATCATCCGCTGCAGGGCCTCGGCCCATCGTGGCGGCGTGTCACGCATGTCATCTACCCCCTCTTCTGTCGACGAGAGCCGGCCCTAGGGGCACCGACCCCGGCGCTTCTGGTGCGCCTTACTAAAGTACAGACGTCCGGGCACGGCAAATCCTCCTGCCCGGCCGGTTCGCCCTCGGGCTCAGGTGGCGCCGAACAGCCGGTCGGCCACGAACGGATTGGTGCGCCGCTCGGCCCCGAAGCTCGACATCGGTCCGTGGCCCGGCACGAAGCGTACGTCATCCCCGAGTGGAAAGAGCCGCTCGCGGATGGAACGGATCAGCGCCTGAGCGTCCCCGCGCGGGAAGTCGCTGCGGCCTACCGATCCGGCGAACAGCACATCACCGACCCAGGCGATGCGCGTCGGACGGTGAAAGAAGACCACGTGCCCCGGGGTGTGGCCCGGGCAGTGCAGCACTTCGAGGGTCTCCTCCCCCACGCTGACGGTGTCCCCGTCAACGAGCCAGCGGTCCGGCTCGAAGGATTGCGCCGGCGGAAATCCATACTGAGCCGCCGCCGCCGGCAGCGCCTCGATCCAGAACTGGTCCTCCCGGCCCGGCCCTTCCACCGGCAAGCGCCGTTCGCGCGAGAGCTGCGCCGTCGCCGCGCAATGATCGAGGTGTGCGTGCGTCAGCAGGATTTTCGTCAGCGTCAGTGCGCGCCGGTCCACCTCGGCAAGCAGGCGCGGCACGTCCCCGCCCGGATCGACGAGCGCGGCCTGGCCGTGCGCATCCCAGAGCAGCGAGCAGTTCTGCTGAAACGCCGTCACCGGCACGATCGAAAACTGCAGCGCACCGCTCATCGAAGCATCTGCGCGAGGCGCGCGGCGGTTGCTTCCGGGGCCGCATCGCTCGCCTCGAGCGCGCAGCTGCGCCCGCGTCGCGGGGCATACAGCTGTGGCAGAGTGACCTTGAACAGACCGGCCGTCAGCGTATCGGTCGCGGCCCCGAGATGCATCAGACCGGAGTCGGCGCAGACGAAGCACTGCACGGCGTCGATCACAGCAGCGACCTCCCGGGTGCGGCGTGAGGAGAACCCCGGCAGCGCCGGTAGCGAGGCGCGCCCCGCGGGCGGGCGGATCTCGATGAACCGGGCCGCCGGCAGGCGCGTATGCAGCTCGTCGATCAGCCGCTGCCACCAGCCGAGCGCGAAGCGCTTCGAACCGGTCGCATGCGTGGCGACGGCGATCACCGGCGAGTGCATCTCGCCGCCGAGCAGTCGGCGCACCTCGCGGCGGCCGTACTCACGCTCCGCGTCGGTCAGCCGCACGTTGAGCGTCACCTCATCGGCGCGCGCGGACTTCGGGTCCAGACCGAACAGCGCACGGCGCGCCAGGTACACCGGATAGGCGCCCATGTGCCTCGGCGCATCCTGGAACGGCACGCTGACGTCGACGCCCTGTTCGGCGCGCGGGATGGTGAACCCAACCTTGAGCCCCCCGGCGAGGTGATGGGTGAGAAAACGCGCCGTCCAGGAGTTCGGGCACGGATCGATGATGACGTCGTAGCGCTTGCGGCGCACCGCGAGCAGCGTGCGCAGATAATTCAGCGGATGGCGGACCCCGCGAAACGGCAGCGCATGCACGCGCCGCACGGCGGGGAATTCCTGGAAGATCTCCGCCGCCGCCGGGCAGGCCGTGAGAATCTCGATCTGCGCCTCGGGGAGTGAGTGCTGCAGCTCCTCGACCAGCGGGGTCAGCAGCACCGTGTTGCCGAGGCGGGTATTGGGGCGGCAGATCAGAATGGAGGCGCCGGCGCCGAGCTCGGGGCGCACGGCGGGCGCGGCAGCAGAGGAGGTTTCAGCCCGGGACATCCACGCATTGTCGCCGATGTCCCGGGCCGAAAACAGGCCGCCGCGGCGGCGCGCTACTGCACGCTGTAGCCGCGCGCGTGCAGGCAGGCGGAAAACGCCCTGCGGTAATCGGCGCGCTCACCCGCAGTGGCCTGGGCGTCCTGGCGCGCGTTCAGGGGATCGAAACCACTCTGCGCCACCGCCCAGGTGTTGCACGCGTAACGGTCGTTGGCGCTCCGCTGCGCATTCTGGCCCTTCAGCGGTGTGACGCGCAGGCTGAGCACTCCACCACCACCGCCACCACCACCGACGTACTGCGGGGCGGGCGGCGGACCCGATGCCGGTGCAGAGGGCGGCGTTTGCACTGCGACCGGCGGCGGATCGGTCACGACGTAGCCGTCGTAGTAAGGATTCCAGGCGTAGTAGACGCGGTTGACGTAGTAGTACGGCACCCCGCCGAACGAGAGGGTCATGGCACCGAACGGAATGCTGGTCATGAACCACGGATAACTCCAGCCGTAATTGACCGGGGGCCAGTAATACCCGCCCCAGTATCCGCCGAGCCAGGCCGCGCCGTGCCAGTCGCGGTGATCCCAATCGTCACCGCCCCAGCCTGCATGCCAGCGATCGGCACGCCAGCCGCCGTCGTGCCCGTCCCAGTGATCCCCGCCGTGCCAATGGCGATCGCCACCGCCGTGCCAATGAGGGTCTCCCCCGCCCTGCCAGTGCGAGTCCCCGCCCCCGTGCCATTGGTCGCGCTGCGGCCCGCCAGCATGCCAGGCGATCTGCGGTCCATGCCCCATCCAGTGCTCGCCGTGCGGCTGCGGCCCGCCGCCCCGCGGCGCCTGGAAATGCCCGCCGCGCGGCCCATGGTCGGCCGCGAAGTGCGCGTTGAAGGCATGACCCCGTGGTGGATCTGCATGGGCCGCAGCGGACGCGAACAGCAGCGTCAGCACGGCGGCAAGGCCCGCCGCGCCGTGCACGAGACGACCGGCCGGCGAGCGGGTCGTGACCGGGCTTGAAGTGAACATGGTGTCCTCCTGCAGTTCGCCGGCTCCCGGTCGAGAGACCCGGGCACTGCGATACTCGCAATTAGACCACCCTCGACCCGTGCCGTTCAAACCGCGGCGCGGCACGGCGGTTACGCCCCGGTCGGTGCCGCCGGCGGTGCTTCCCCGGGCGCTGCGCCCGCGCCCTCGGCCGCTTCGGGCTCGAGCGGCGCGAAGGGCTCCTCGGCAGCATCGGCCTCTGCCGCCGGTGCCGCCTCGCTCGGCGCCTGCGTCTCCTGCGGCACGGCCGAGATGACTTTGACCTGCGGCGCCTCGAGATGGCGGCGCTGCAGCATCAGGGTGTTCTCCAACAGCAGCGCGATGCCTTCGGGCAGGAACTGGATCGTCTTCGAGGAGCTGCGCGGCATGGGCACGCGCATCGTCAGGCAGTAATTGACGATGGCGGCGGCAATGAGCGGCAGCGTATAGGTGCGCTCAACCACCGTCGCCTGGTTCGGCGGACGGACCGAGAGCACGACGCTGCGCGAACGGTCGTCCTCGCCATCGTGTACGGTGACTTCCACCAGCGCGGCGTTTGCCGGCCAGCGGCCGTGCTTGATGTCCAGTTCGATGAGCGCATCGACGACCGTGTCGAAGGGCAAGAGCAGACGCCGCGACTCGTGGATGAGTGTGTTGGCCATGGTAGTTCTGCAGCGCAATCCGCAATGCCCGAGCGTAGCGGGCCTGAGTCGAGCCGCAAAAGTATAGTGAATTCCTCACCCCGGCACCATGGACGCGCCACAACCTCCAGCGCGAGTGTTGAGGCACTGCGTGCGATCCGCCTCGTGATCGGACCCGACGCACCGGGCAGGTTCGCCAGCGCACCGCCCGCCGTTGCGCCCCACATTCACCGTGCCGGACACACCGTGCCGGCGGCCTCGCCGAACCCGATGCGCCGCAACCCTGCCCGCTCACACCAGGCGCGCAGGATGACCCGGTCGCCGTCGGCGAGGAACGTGCGGGTCTCACCGTCGGGCAGCACGACGGGTTGCTTGCCCCCGCCGGTGAGCTCCAGCAGCGAACCGGCCTCGTGCGGCTGCGGCCCGGACTGCGTGCCGGTGCCGAGCAGATCGCCCGGCGCGAGGTTGCAGCCGTTGACGGTGTGGTGCGTGACCATCTGCGCCAGCGACCAGTAGCTGTCGCGGAAGTTCGACTGCGACAGCTGCACCGGCGGTGCGCTGCGCTCACGCATTCGGGCCGTCTCGAGCGCCACCGAAAGCGAGATATCGAGGGCTCCTGCGGCGCGCAGTGCCACGCCGTCCAGGTACGGCAGCGGCGCCGGATCGGCCGCCGGCCGCTGCCACGGCGCGCGAAATGGCGCGAGCGCCTCGAGTGTCACCACCCAGGGCGATACGGTGGTGGCGAAATTCTTGGCGAGAAACGGTCCGAGCGGCTGGTACTCCCAGGCCTGCACGTCGCGCGCCGACCAGTCGTTGAGCAGGCACAGTCCGAACACGTGCCGCTCGGCATGCTCGAGCGCAATGGGTTCCCCGAGCGCGTTGCCCGACCCGATCAGTACGCCGAGCTCGAGTTCGTAATCCAACCGCTCGCTCAGGGCGAGGTGCGGTCGCTCGGCCCCGCGCGGCAGCAGCTGTCCGTGCGGGCGGCGCACCTGCTGCCCGCTGACGCCGATCGACGAGGCGCGGCCGTGATAAGCGATCGGCACCCACTTGTAGTTCGGCAGCAGGGGCTGATCGGGTCGAAACAGCCGCCCGACCGCCGTGGCGTGGTGGATCGAGGTGTAGAAATCGGTGTAATCGCCGATGTGCGCCGGCACGGCGAACTCGGCCCCTGTCTGCGGGACCAGTGCCGAGGCGAGCGCCGCGGCGTGCGGTGAACCGCTGCTCAGCAGCTCCGAGAGCGTGCGGCGCAGCGCCAGCGCGGCGGCCGGTCCGAGCGCCATCAGTCCGTTCAGTGCCGGCGCGGCGCAGGCGGCGAGCGCCTCGGCTGCGGGCCCTGAGCGCGGCGCGGCCGACCCGAGCGCAGTCAGATCGAGGACGGCATCGCCGATGCCGACCCCGCAGCGCAGCGGCTCGCCGCTGCCGGCGCGGCGGAACACCGCGAACGGCAGGTTCTGCAGCGGAAAATCGCACTCGGGGCGGTTGGCCGAGTCCACCCAGCTGGTGAGGCTCGGATCATGCGTGACATCGATGCTGCGCATGGCTGGCTCAGCGCGGCTCACGCGCAGTCGGGTCGAAGCGCTTGGCGAGCCCCTGCCAGCAACGGGCGTAGTCGCGCTGGCGCTGCGGCAGTGCGAGCGCCTGCGGGGTCGGGCGGATCAGCGTGCGGGTCTCGAACATAAACGCCATGGTCTCGGTAATGTGCTGCGGCACGGCGGTATCGGCCCGGCTCGCACGCTCGAAGGTCTCGGCATCCGGACCGTGTCCGCTCATGCAATTGTGCAGCGAGGCACCGCCCGGCTCGAAGCCGCTCGCCTTGGCATCGTAGCGCCCGTGCACGAGGCCCATGAACTCGCTGGCGATGTTGCGGTGGAACCAGGGCGGGCGGAACGTGTCCTGCATCACCAGCCAGCGCGGCGGGAAGATCACGAAGTCGAGCGCATCGACCCCCGGGGTATCGCTCACCGAGTGCAGCACGAGGAAGATCGACGGATCCGGGTGGTCGTAGCTCACCGATCCCAAGGTGTTGAAGCGGCGCAGGTCATATTTGTACGGGGCGTGATTGCCGTGCCAGGCGATGACATCGAGCGGGGAGTGATCGAGCTCGGCACGAAACAGCGCCCCGCCGAACTTCGCCACCAGCTCCATCGGTCCGTCCCGGTCCTCGTACCAGGCGACGGGCGTGAGGAAGTCGCGCGGGTTGGCGAGTCCGTTGGCGCCGATCGGCCCGAGGTCCGGCAGCTTCAACGGCGCCCCATAGTTCTCGCAGAGGTAGCCGCGCGCCTGCGCCTCGAGCAACTCGACCCGAAAACGCACCCCGCGGGGGATCACGGCGATCTCCTGCGGCTGAAGATCGAGCCGCCCGAGTTCACTCACCAGGTGCAGGCCGCCGCGTTCCGGCACGATCAGCAGCTCACCGTCGGCGTCGTAGAAGAACCGATCGTGCATGGAACGGTTGGCCCGGTACCAGTGGATGGCGCAACCGCTGTGCGCATCGCTCGAGCCACTGCCACCGACACTGAACAGGCCGTCGATGAAATCCGTCGGCTCGCTGGGCACGGGCAGCGCGCTCCAGCGCAGCGGATCGGGCACCGGCGCGCAGGCCCCGAAGTGCCCGACCAGCCCCGGATGCGCGAGCGGCTCGAACGGCCCCTGCACCGCCGCCGGCCGGATGCGGTACAGCCAGCTGCGACGGTTGGCGTGGCGCGGTGCGGTGAAGGCCGTCCCGGAGAGCTGCTCGGCATACAGGCCGTACGGACAGCGCTGCGGGGAGTTGCGCCCTTCGGGCAAGGCCCCCGGCAGCGCCTCGGTGGCGAAGTGATTGCCGAAGCCGCTCAGGTACTCCGGCGGTGCGGCCAGGGCGGCGGCCGGTGCGGTGGCGGATGCGGAGCGCATGGCGAACTCCCGGTATGCTTTAGGCTATGATGACACAAATGGTTGCGCGCGCAACCGTATGGGAGAGCCCCCGGTGACCGCCCGTCCGCCCTCCGAGCAGACGCTCGAACTGGCCGCGTTCGTACCGTTTCGTCTGAACCGTCTCGCCGCGGGCGTCAGCGAACACTTGGCGGTCGTGTATCAACGGCGCTTCGGACTCGACATTCCGCAGTGGCGGGTGGTGGCCACCGTGGGGCCGCAGCAGGCCTGTACCGCCCAGTCCATCGCCGCCAGCACCCGCATGCACAAGACACGCGTCAGCCGCGCCATCGCCGAACTCGAGGCCCGCCAGCTCGTCGAGCGCGCCTCGAGCGCCGAGGACCGGCGCGAGCGCGAGATCCGCCTGACCAAGGCCGGCCGCCGCATCTACGGCGAACTCGTGCCGCTCGCGCTGGCGCGCGAGGCCGCCCTGCTCGAGTGCCTATCGCCGGAGCAGTTGTGCGGCTTTCTCGGCGCCCTAGACACCCTCGAGCGCTATTTGCACCTGGAGAACTGATGCGAACCGTCCGAAGGATTCGCGCCGCGGCGCTCGCCGCGGCGCTGCTGTGCACTGCGGGCATCGCCGCGGCAAGCCCTCCCGCGCCCGACATTCAGCTGGCGAGCTCGGCGCAACTGGTGCTTCAGGGCAGCATTCATCGTCGCGACATTGTGCTGCACGTGACACGCGCCGCCGGCGGCGCACCGATCGAGGGCGCCGGCAATCTCACCGCGCAGCTCGGCGGCCGCGCCGTGCCCGTGGCAGCCCGCGGCACGTCCTACGTGCTCTCGACTCGAGGATTCAAGGGCGGGCCTGAGGTCCTGCAGGTGATCGTGGCGCACGACGGCATTCACGAACTGCTCAGCGCCACGGTGCGCCTGCCGAAGCCGCCCGACCGGCTCGCCGCGCTGGAGAAGCACGGTTATGCGGCCTGGTGGGTCCTGAACATCGTGGTGCTGCTGCTCGCGGCGCGGCTGATCATGCGCCGCAAGAAGCCGACCCCGCGCGCCCCCTAGGGGCGCGCGGGCGCGCTCAGTGCAGCACCCGCGCGCACAGATCGAGCAGCGGCGCGGGCAGGATGCCGAGCACCAGCACGGCTGCAGCATTGATGCCGAGGGCCAGGCGCACTCCGAATGAGCGGACCGTATCGGGCAGCGACTCCGGCGCCTCATCGAAGTACATCAGCTTCACGACCCGCAGGTAGTAGAAGGCGCCGACCACCGACATCAGCACGGCAATCACCACCAGCCAGAGGTGCTGGGTCTCCCACAACGCCTGAATGATGCGCAGCTTGGCCCAGAACCCGACGAACGGCGGCACGCCGGCGGTGGAGAACATCAGCATGGCCATGGCGAGCGCCAGCAGCGGATCGCGCCGGTACAGACCCTTGTAATGCTCGAGCTGGTCGGCCTCGAACCCCTTGCGGCTCGCCAGAATGACGACGCCGAAGAATCCGAGCGCCATCAGCACGTACACCAACGTGTAATACAGCGCCGCGCTGTAGCCGTCGGCCGTGCCGGAGGCGAAGCCGAGCACGATGAAGCCCACGTGCGCGATGGTCGAGTACGCCAGCATGCGCTTGATGTTCGTCTGCGCAATGGCCACCAGGTTGCCGACGATGAGCGTGAGCACCGCGAGCGGCACGAGCATTGCCGCCCAATCGACCGTGACCCCGGCGAGTCCGTGCGCCAGCAGCCGCAACGCGAGCGCGAAGTAGCCGATCTTCGGCGCCGTGCCGACGAACAGCGTCACGCTGGTGGGCGCCCCGTCGTACACATCGGGCAGCCACATGTGGAACGGAACCGCACCGAGCTTGAAGGCGACCGCCACCACGATGAAAGTCAGCCCCAGGATCACCCCGAGGTTGTGCGGGGCACTCAACGCAACGGCAATCCCGTCGAGGCTCAGCGTACCGGTCAGTCCGTACACGATGGACATGCCGTACAGGAGCATCCCCGAGGCGATCGAGCCGAGCACGAAGTACTTCATCGCCGCTTCAGCCGCGACGCCCGACTCGCGGTCGAAGGCCACCATGGCGTACACCGAAAGCGCGAGCAGCTCGACGCCCAGGTACACCGTCAGCAGGCTGTTGGCGGAGATGAGCACGAAGATGCCGAGCAGCGCCGAGAGCGACAGCGCGTAGTACTCGCCCTTGAGGATGTCGCGGTTCTGCAGATAGGTGCGCGAGTACAGCAGCCCCACCGCCACGGTGAGGAAGCCGGCGAGTTTCAGCACGTACGCGAGCGGATCAGCGACGTAGCTGCCGTCGAAGAGCACGACGCGCTGCGTCACGTCGGCGAACTGGACGGTGAGTCCGGCGCCGATGACCAGCAGCAGCAGCGTCAGCGTGCCGGTGGAGCCGGGGCGCCGCTCCCCGACGAACGCCTCGAACAGCAGGACGACGCAGATGGCCGCGGCCAGATACATCTCCGGCAGTGCGGCGGCGAAGGTATGCAGGTTCATCATGGAATCGGGCATCGCGTCTACACCGGGATCTTGGTGGCAGCGGCCTGGGCGACCAGGTGCTGGATCGAGGGTTCCATCACCTTCAGCAGCGGCTCCGGCCACACGCCGAGCAGCAGCACCGCCACGGCGAGCACGCCGAGGATCAGGAATTCCCGCCCATTGAGATCGGTCAGTTTGGCCACGTGATCATTGGCGACGGGACCGAACACCACCCGTTTGACCAGCCACAACGTGTAGCCGGCGGCCAGGATGAGCGTCAGGGCCGCGAGCGCCGAGTACCAGAAGCTCGCCTTGAAGCTCGCGAGGATCACGAGGAACTCCCCGACGAACCCCGAGGTGCCGGGCAGGCCGGTGTTCGCCAGCGCAAACAGGACCATGAACCCGGCGAAGATTGGCATCGTATTGACCACACCGCCGTAATCGGCGATCTGCCGGCTGTGCATCCGGTCATAGAGCACCCCGACGCACAGGAACAGCGCCCCGGAGATCAGGCCGTGCGAGACCATCTGCACCATCGCACCGTCGAGACCCATGCCGGCATCGAGCGTGGTGCCCGAACTGGCCACGATGGCGTACACGAGGAACGCGCCCAGCGTGACGATACCCATGTGGGCGATCGAGGAGTACGCGATCAGCTTCTTCATGTCCTGCTGCACGAGCGCGACGAAGCCGATGTAGACGATCGCGATCAGCGAGAGCGTGATCATCAGCCCGTCGAGCTCGCGACAGGCATCGGGCACGATCGGCAGACTGAAGCGCAGGAACCCGTACCCGCCCATCTTCAGCATGATGGCCGCCAGGATCACCGAGCCGCCGGTCGGCGCCTCGACGTGCGCATCCGGCAACCAGGTGTGCACCGGCCACATCGGTACTTTGACCGCGAAGGCGAGCAGGAAGGCGGCGAAGATCCAGCGCTGTTCGATGAGCGTCAGCGGCAGCGCCTGGAAGGCGGCGATCGAGTAGCTGCCGGCCTTCAGGTACATGTAGATCAGCGCTGCCAGCATGAACACCGAGCCGAGGAAGGTGTACAGGAAGAACTTGATGGTGGCGTACACGCGCCGCGGGCCGCCCCAGATGCCGATGATGAGGAACATCGGGATCAGCATCGCTTCCCAGAAGAAGTAGAAGAGCAGCGCGTCGGTGGCCGAGAACACTCCGTTCATCAGCCCTTCCATGATCAGGAAGGCCGCGAAGTACTGGGCCGGACGCTGGGTGATCACCTGCCAGCCGGCGATGATGACCGGCACGGTCATGAACGCGGTCAGCACCACAAGCGGCATCGAGATGCCATCGACGCCGAGGCCGTATTCGGCATGGAAGCGCGGGATCCAGGCGGCCTTCTCCACGAACTGCATGGCGGCAGTATGGGAGCTGAACCCGTGAACGAGCGGCACGCACAGAGCGAGCGTCACGAGTGAGGCGGCGAGCGCGAACCAGCGGCCCGCGACGATGTTCCGATCCCCGAGCAGCAGCACCACGATACCGGCGGCGATGGGCAGCCAGATCAGCAGGGACAGCAGGTGGTCGTGCATTCTTGTGCGTTCTCCGAAATGCTCTGCGTGGGCTTACGCGTGGACCAGGAACCAGCCGAGCAGCGCCGCCAGGCCGATCACGATCCAGAAGGCGTACGAGTAGAGGTAACCGCTCTGTACGCGCCGCACCACGCCGCCAAACCAGCCGACCGTGGCGGCCGTGCCGTTGACCATGGCTCCATCGATGATCCCCTGGTCACCGGCCTTCCACAGCCCGACCCCGAGACCCCGGCTGAAGCGCGCGATGACCTGTTCGTTGAACCAGTCGAAGTAGTACTTCTGATCGAGGATGCGCTTCAGCCAGGCGAACTTCACCGCCGCGGCGTCGGCCAGATCCGGCCGCTTCAGCACGAACACCCACGCGGTGACGAACCCGGCCACGGCCAGCCAGAACGGCGCAGTGACGAACGAGTGCAGCGCGAGGGCGAGCGGTCCGTGGTAGTCCGCCGCCAGACGCGCCACGACGTCGTTGGCCGGCAGCACCTTGATCGCGCCGCCGAAATAATTGCCATAGAGCACCTTGCCGACCGTGAAGTAGCCGATCAGCAGCGAGGGGATCGCAAGCGCGACCAGCGGCACGGTGACCACCCACGGACTCTCATGCGGTTCGTGCACCCCGCCGTGCTCGCCGTGCGCATCGTGCCCGTGATCGTGACCGTGCTCGGCGTGCACCTTGCGGAAGCGCTCCTCGCCGTGGAAGGTCATGAACAGCAGGCGGAACGTGTACAGAGACGTGATGAACGCCCCGAGCAGCACGCACCAGTACGCGTAGGTCGACCCCCAGCGGTGACTGAGTCCGATCGCCTCAATGATCGCGTCCTTGGAATAAAAGCCGGAGAAGAACGGCGCAGCGACGAGTGCCAGCCCGCCGATCCAGCAGGTCACGGCGGTGATCGGCATGTATTTGCCGAGACCGCCCATCTTGCGCATGTCCTGCTCGTGGTGCATCCCGATGATGACCGAGCCGGCCGCGAGGAACAGCAGCGCCTTGAAGAACGCGTGCGTCATCAGGTGAAAGATCGCCGCATTGTAGGCCGAAGCGCCGAGCGCGGCGGTCATGTACCCGAGCTGCGAGAGCGTCGAGTACGCGATCACGCGCTTGATGTCGTTGTTGATGACACCGAGGATGCCCATGAAGAACGCGGTAGTCGCGCCGATCACCAGTACGAACGACAGCGCGGCGCTCGAGTACTCGAACAGCGGCGACATGCGCGCGACCATGAAGATGCCGGCGGTCACCATCGTGGCAGCGTGGATCAGTGCGGAGATCGGCGTCGGGCCTTCCATCGAGTCCGGCAGCCACACGTGCAGCGGCACCTGCGCGCTCTTGCCCATCGCGCCGATGAACAGACACACGCAGATCAGGGTGAGTGCATTGACCCCGCCGAACACCGGCAGCTGCAGCTGCGCCAGGTGCGGCGCGGCGGCGAATGCAGTGGTGTACGACAGCGAGTGGGTGAACGAGAACAGCGCCGCGATCCCGATCACGAAGCCGAAATCCCCGACACGGTTAACGACGAACGCCTTGAGATTCGCGAAGATCGCGCTCGGCCGGGTGTACCAGAAGCCGATCAGCAGGTACGAGACCATGCCGACCGCTTCCCAGCCGAAGAACAGCTGCATGAAATTGTTCGCCATCACGAGCATGAGCATCGAGAAGGTGAACAGCGAGATGTAGCTGAAGAAACGGGTGTAGCCCGGATCATCGCTCATGTAGCCGATGGTGTAGACGTGCACGCACAGCGACACGAACGTCACCACCGACATCATCAGCACGGTGAGCCGATCGATCAGGAAGCCGACCTGAATGTGCACCCCGTCACTCACCAGCCAGGTGTACACCGGGCCGTTGAACGAGCTCGCTCCGCCCCAGTACAGCTGCTTCAGCACGTACAGCGACAGGCCGCAGGCGATGGCGACGCCGGCGATGGTGAGGGTGTGCGATGCGGCACGGCCGATGTACTTGCCGAAAAGGCCCGCGATCACGGCCGCAATGAGCGGCGCGAGGGGAATGGCGATCAGCAGATGCGGGTTCATGCGGCCTCAGCCCTTGAGAGTATTCAGATCTTCGACACTGATGCTGCGCCGCTCACGGAACAGCACCACGAGGATCGCCAGTCCGATGGCCGACTCGGCCGCTGCCACGGTGAGCACGAAAAACACGAACACCTGGCCGGTCAGGTCGCCGAACATGCGCGAGAAGGCGATGAAGTTGAAGTTCGCCGCGAGCAGCAGCAACTCCACGCACATCAGCAGCAGAATGACGTTCTTGCGGTTTAAGAAAATGCCCGCCACGGCCAGCGCGAACAGGATCCCGGAGAGCGTCAGCAGATCGGCCAGCGTGATCATGAGCGCTTCTCCGCGGAGACTTTCACCACGCGCAGCCGCTCCTCGGCGCGCACTGCCACCTGGCGCGAGACGTCCTGCACCTTCAGGCCCGGCCGGCGTCGCAGCGTGAGCGCAATGGCCGCCACGATCGCCACCACCAGCACCACCGAGGCGAGCTCGAACGGATACAGGTACTTCGTGTACAGCACCTGGCCGATCGCCATCGTATTGCTGTAGTTGGCCGGCTCGCTGACGAACCCGCGGCTGACGTCGATGCCGCCGAGCCCGTGGCCCCAGATCACCGCGGTGATCTCACCGATCACCGCGAGCGCGGTGATCCAGCCGAGCCAGGCGAAGCGGGTGAAGCCCTGCTTCAGTTCCGCGACATTGATGTCGAGCATCATGACCACGAACAGGAACAGCACCATCACCGCCCCGACGTACACCAGCACCAGCACGAGGGCGAGGAACTCCGCCTCGACCAGCAGCCAGATGGCCGCGGAGTTGATGAAGGAGAAGACGAGGAACAGCACCGAGTAGACCGGGTTGCGCGCGGCGATCACCCCGAGCGCGCCGGCCACCAGCAGTGTCGCAAAGACGAAGAAGAGTATTTCGACTAGCACGGCCTCAACCTCACCGGTAGGGCGCATCGGCCGCTTTGTCCGCGGCGATCAGGGTCTCGTAGCGCTCACCCACGGCAAGCAGCTTGTCCTTGCTCATGATGTTCTCGCCACGGTTCTCCATGTGGTACTCGTGGATGCGCGTCAGCACGATGGCATCGACCGGGCAGGCCTCCTCGCAGAAGCCGCAGTAGATGCACTTGAACAGGTCGATGTCGTAGCGGCTGGTGCGCCGGGTGCCGTCCGCGGACACGTCCGAGTCGATCGTGATGCAGGTCGCCGGGCAGACCGTCTCGCACAGTTTGCAGGCGATGCAGCGTTCCTCGCCGTTGGCGTAGCGACGCAGCGCATGCAGACCGCGGAAGCGCGGCGACTGAGGGGCCTTCTCTTCCGGATAGTTCAGCGTGTACTTGCGCGTGAAGAAGGTACGCGCGGTGACGGACATCCCCTTCAGGAGTTCCGGCAGCAGAAATGTTTTCAGCGGATTGGCCATTGCCTTCACCTTCAATGGAACCAGGGCTTGGCCCACGGTCCGATGTGGACTGCCGACATCAGCATCTCCACGCAGATCCACACCAGCGTCACGGGGATGAGCGTCTTCCAGCCGAGCCGCATGATCTGGTCGTAGCGATAGCGCGGGAACGTGGCGCGAAACCACAGGAACAGGAACAGGAACACGAACACCTTCAGGCCGAGCCAGAAGAAGCTCGGGTCACCGAGGAAGCTCGCACCGACCACCGGGTAACCGGCAAACGGCGAGAGCCAGCCGCCGAAGAAGAACACCGCAGTGAGCGCCGAGATGAGGATCATGTTGGCGTATTCGGCGAGGAAGAACAGCGCGAAGGCGATGCCCGAATACTCGACGTGGAAGCCCGCCACGATTTCCGACTCGCCCTCGGCGACGTCGAACGGCGCGCGGTTGGTCTCGGCGACCCCGGCGATGAAGTAGACGACGAACAGCGGGAACAGCCAGAACCAGTTCCAGGCGAGCACCCCGCCCTGCTGGTGCTGCACGATCTGCCCGAGGCTCATGCTGCCGGCGGCCATCAGCACCCCGACCAGCGCGAAGCCCATTGCGATCTCGTAGGCGACCATCTGCGCCGCCGAGCGCATCGCGCCGAGGAAAGCGTACTTGGAGTTCGCCGACCAGCCGGCGAGGATGATGCCGTACACGCCCATCGAGGACAGCGCGAGCAGATACAGCAGCCCGGCGTTGGCCTTGGAGACCACCAGCGCCGGGGAGAGCGGGATCACCGCCCAGGCCGCCAGTGCCGGCACCAGCGCGAGCGCCGGCGCGAGGCGGAAGAGGAACTTGTTCGCGCTCGAGGGGACGATCACTTCCTTGGTGAGCAGCTTGAACACGTCGGCAAACGGCTGACCGAGACCCGGCAGCAGTCCGAAGATGCGCACCCGGTTCGGGCCGCGCCGCAGCTGCATCCAGCCGATGACCTTGCGTTCCCAGAGCGTGAGGAAGGCCACGCACAGGATGACCGCAATCGAGATGATCAGTATCCACACGACGGTGCGGATGATGGCCGGGAGCGTGCCCCAGAGTGCGAGCAGGTGGGTGATTGGCGTGTGCATCGTCAGTAGGTCACCGCTGTGGTACGGCCCTCGAGCGTCTTCTGCAGCGAGGGGGCGCGGCGCACGAGTGCGTCGATCTGATACATCGGCAGATCAAGCACCTTGCCCGTCTCGCCGCCCGCCGCGACGGCATGCGTGCCGCTGTAGGCGGGAGCCGCGTACGCGGTCTCGGCGCCGCACAGGGCCGCCAACTCGGCGCGGATCTGTTCGCTCGAGAGATAGTCGAACTTCTCCAGGTCGAGCAGGTTGCCAAGCACGCGCAGCACCTTCCAGCCCGGACGGGCCTCCCCGACCGGCTGGGCGGCGCCCGTCTGGCTCTGCCACAGTCCCTCGAGATTGACGTAGGTGCCGGAGGTCTCGGCAAATGTTCCGGCCGGCAGCAGCACATGCGCCACGCGGCGCAGCGTCTCGCTCGCGAACGGCGTGACGGCCACGACGCACTGCGCGGCCTCGAGCGTGCGCTCCGCGGCGCTCCCCGGGGCATCCAGCCAGGGCTCGGTCCCCACCAGCAGGTAGGCCGAGAGCGGCTGGGTGAGCATCTGCGCGGCGCTGAGTCCGACGTTCGCTGCCGGCTTGCCGCCGGCGGCGCGGTGTGGCACTGCGCCGGCCAGATGCGCACCGGCGGCATTCGCACCCTCGGCGAGCACGCCGAACGACGCGCCGGTGGTCCGGGCGATCGCGGCCGCGAGCGAGCGCAGGTCGGCGAAGCGCGGATGGCGCAGGGCCAGCGCGCCCAGCCAGAGCGCACGCTTCTCGCCATGCGCCAGGGCGGCGGCCGCGGCGCGATGCGGCACGCCGACTGAGGCGCCCGCCACGGCCTGGGCCAGGTGCGCCGGTGCAGCCGTGCCGGCCGTCTCGAGCGCCGCGGCAAGCACCGCCGCCAGATCGCTCACCAGCGTGTCCGGCGCGGACTCGAGCTCGGCGGCGAGCGGGAAGTAATACGGGAAGCGGACCGGATTGATCAGCGCCACCTGGGCGCCCCGCTCGGCCGCCTTGCGCACGCGGTGGGCCAGGATCGGCACCTCGCGGCGCAGGTTCGAGCCGACGACGAGCAGTCCGTCGAGCGTATCGACATCGGCGATACGCATGCCGAGGTTCGGGTACAGCGGATCGTTCGCCTGATCGCGCACGTCGCGCTGGCGCAGCCGGCTGTCGATGTTGGCGCTGCCGAGCCCGCGGGCGATACGCCCGGCGAGATAGAGCTCCTCGAGGGTGCTCGAGGGGCTGGCCAGCACGCCGAGCGAGCCGGCCCGCTGGCGCAGACCTTCGGCCGCCTTGGCGAGCGCGTTCTCCCAGTCGGTCTCCACCCACTCGCCGTTCTCGCGCACCATGGGGCGCTGCAGGCGCTCGGGGCTGTAGACGCCCTCGTAGCTGAAGCGGTCGCGATCGGCGAGCCAGATCTCGTTGATCGCCTCGTTCTCGCGCGGCACGACACGCATCAGGCGGCCGCGCAGCACGTGGCCGTAGAGATTGCTGCCGACGCCGTCGTGCGGTGATACCAGCGGCACCGCCGTCATCTCCCAGGCGCGTGCGCTGAAGCGGTACGGCTTGGAGACGAGCGCCCCGACCGGGCACAGGTCGATGACGTTGCCGGACAGTTCGTGATTGACGGTGCTCTCGATGTAGCGGCGCACCTTCATGTTCTCGCCGCGTCCGACCATCCCGAGCTCCTGGATGCCGCCGATCTGCTCGGTGAAGCGGATGCAGCGCGTGCAGTGGATGCAACGGGTCATGTCGGTGGCGATCAGCGGACCCAAGTCCTCATCCGGCACGGAGCGCTTGCGCTCGGTGTAGCGCGAATAATCGCGCCCGAAACCGACCGCCAGATCCTGCAGCTCGCACTCCCCGCCCTGGTCGCAGATCGGACAGTCGAGCGGGTGGTTGATGAGCAGGAACTCCATCACCGCGCGCTGCGCAGCGATCGCCTTCGGCGAGCGGGTGAAGACCTTCATGCCCTCCATCACCGGCGTTGCACAGGCCGGCAGCGGCTTCGGCGCCTTCTCGACTTCCACCAGGCACATGCGGCAGTTGGCCGCCACGGCGAGCTTCTCGTGGTAGCAGAAGCGCGGCACGTACGCTCCGTTGGCGTCGGTGACCTGAATGATCATCGCGCCCTTGCGGGCCTTGACGGGCTGTCCGTTGATCTCGATGTTGACGAATTCTTCTGCCATGTTATGCCGCCCGTGCCCCGAGCTGATCCGCGACCATGCTGCGTCCGCCGTGATCGATCATGTACTCGAACTCGTGGCGATAATGCTTCAGGAAGCTCTGCACCGGCCAGGCGGCCGCGTCGCCGAGCGCGCAGATGGTGTGCCCCTCGATGCGGTTGGCCACATCGACGAGCAGGTCGAGTTCCTCCCGGCGCGCTTCGCCGGCGAGGATGCGCTTGACGATCCGGTTCATCCAGCCGGTGCCTTCGCGGCACGGCGTGCACTGGCCGCAGGACTCGGCCATGTAGAACCGCGAGATGCGCTCGAGCACGCGCACCATGCAGGTGGTCTCGTCCATGACGATGACCGCCGCGGAGCCGACCGCGGAACCCGCCGCACGCAGCGAGTCGTAATCCATGTTCGTCTTGAGCATCACGTCCCCGGGCACCACCGGCACCGAGGAACCACCCGGAATGACGGCCTTCAGCTTCCGTCCGCCGCGCACGCCGCCGGCGAGCGCCAGCAGGTCCGCAAACGGCACGCCGAGCGGCACTTCGAAGTTGCCCGCGCGCTCGACGTGACCGGAGACCGAGAAGATCACCGTGCCGCCGGAGTTCGCCGGGCCGAGATCGGCGAACCATTTGGCGCCCTTGCGCAAAATGGTGGGCACCGAGGCGTAGCTCTGGGTGTTGTTGATGGTGGTCGGCTTGCCGTACAGGCCGAAGTTGGCCGGGAACGGCGGCTTGAAGCGCGGCCGGCCGGGCTTGCCCTCGAGCGACTCGAGCAGTGCTGTCTCCTCGCCGCAGATGTATGCACCGGCGCCGACGAAGGTATGAATGTCGCAGTCGATGCCGCTGCCACGCACGTTCTTGCCGAGCAGCCCCGCGGCGTACGCCTCTTGAAGCGCCGCCTCGAAGCGCGGCACGGGCTCGCCGAGGAACTCCCCGCGGATGTAGTTGTAGCCGACCGTGGAGTTCGTCGCGTAGCAGCCGATCGCCATGCCCTCGATGAGCGCATGCGGGTTGTAGCGCAGGATGTCGCGGTCGTGGCAGGTTCCCGGCTCGCTCTCATCGGAGTTGCAGACCATGTACTTCTGCACGTCCGAGTTGCGCGGCATGAAGCTCCACTTGGTGCCGGTCGGGAAGCCCGCGCCGCCGCGCCCGCGCAGGCCCGAGGCCTTCAACGCATCGATGATCTGCTCGCGCGGGGGCTTCTCGGCGAGGATCTTCTCCCACACCGAGTACCCGCCGATCTTGCGGTAGGTCTCCAGCGTCCACGAACGCTCGAGCGCGAGCGGCTCGAACACCACCAGATTCATCTTGTCGGGGCTGATGGGCATGGGACTACTTCAACTCGTCGAGAATCTGATCGAGCTTCTCGGGCGTGAGATGCTCGTGGAAGACGTGATCCACCATCATCATGGGCGCGCCGGTGCAGGCCGCGAGGCACTCGTGCTCGTCCTTCAGGAAGATCCGCCCGTCAGGGGTGCTCTCATCGAGCTTGATGCCGAGCTTGCGCTCGGCATGCGCAACCAGCTCGTCTGCCCCGTTCAGCATGCACGAGACGTTCGTGCAGATGCTCACGTGGTGCCGGCCGCACGGATGGGTCTCGAGCATCGAGTAGAAGCTCGCCACCTCGTAAACCTGGATCGCCGGCAGCTTCAGGTACGCGGCCACCGCGTCCATCAGCGCTTTGGTGAGATGGCCGTGATTCTGCTCCTGCGCGGCGCGCAGCGCCGCGATGCACGCCGAGCGCTGGCGCCCCGGCGGGAACTTCGCCACCCAGTGATCGATTTCGCGGCGAGTCTGCTCCGCGAGCAGCCCGGTGTCGCCGGCTGCCGGCGTCGTGTGCTTATCGTTGCTCAACGGTCGACTTCCCCGAACACGATGTCCTGCGTTCCGATCACCGCCACCACGTCGGCCAGCATGTGGCCACGCACCATTTCCTCGAGCGCCGCCAGATGCGCGAAGCCCGGTGCGCGGCACTTGAGGCGATACGGCTTGTTGGCGCCGTCGGACACCAGGTAGATGCCGAATTCGCCCTTCGGTGCCTCGACCGCGGCATAGGTCTCCCCGGCCGGCACTTCGTAGCCTTCGGTGAAAAACTTGAAGTGGTGAATGAGCGATTCCATGTCGCCCTTCATATGCTCGCGGCTCGGTGGGCGCACCTTGCGGTCGTCGATCATCACCGGACCGGGATTGTGGCGCAGCCACTCGACGCACTGGCGGATGATGCGCGTCGACTGGCGCAGCTCCTCGACGCGCACCAGATAGCGGTCGTAGCAATCGCCATTGGTGCCGACGGGGATATCGAAGTCCATCCGGTCGTACACTTCGTAGGGCTGCTTCTTGCGCAGGTCCCACACGACGCCCGAACCGCGCAGCATCGGACCGGAGAAGCCGAGCTGCAGCGCCCGCTCAGGCGGCACCACTCCGATGTTGACCGTGCGCTGCTTCCAGATGCGGTTATCGGTGAGCAGCGTCTCGTAGTCGGCGATCGAGGCCGGGAAGCGCGCCGCGAACGCGTCGATGAAATCGAGCATCGAACCGGAGCGCGTCTCGTTCAGCCGATCGACCTCTTTGCGCGAGCGCCACTTCGACGGCTGGTACTTCGGCATGCTCTGCGGCAGATCGCGGTACACCCCGCCCGGGCGGTAGTACGTGGCGTGCATGCGGGTGCCCGAGACCGCCTCGTACACGTCCATCAGTTCCTCGCGCTCCTTGAAGCACAGCAGGAACACCGTCATCGCACCGATATCGAGCGCATGCGCACCGAGCCACATCAGGTGGTTCAGCACGCGCGTGATCTCATCGAACAGCACGCGGATGTACTGCGCACGCTCGGGCGGCTTGATGCCGAGGAGCTTCTCGATGGCGAGCACGTAGGCGTGCTCATTGCACATCATGGACACGTAGTCGAGACGGTCCATGTAGCCGATCGACTGATTGAAGGGCTTCGACTCGGCCAGCTTCTCCGTGGCCCGGTGCAGAAGACCGATGTGCGGATCGGCCTTCTGGATGACCTCGCCGTCCATTTCGAGCACCAGTCGCAGCACCCCGTGCGCGGAGGGGTGCTGGGGCCCGAAGTTCATCGTGTAGTTGCGGATCTCCGCGAGCGGATGATCGTGGGTCGACTGAGCCATCAGCGGGGCAACTCCGGAGCCTTCAACGCCGGCTCGTAGCGGTTGTCGTGCCGGATCACCTTCGGCGCGAGCACGCGCGGCACGATGCTCACCGGCTCGTACACCACGCGCTTCTTCTCGGGGTCATAGCGCGTTTCGACGTTGCCGATCAGCGGGAAATCCTTGCGGAACGGATGACCGATGAAGCCATAGTCGGTCAGGATGCGACGCAGGTCTGGATGACCGCGGAACACAATGCCGAACAGATCGAAGGTCTCACGCTCGAACCAGTTCGCGCTCGACCACACCTCGACCAGGGAGTCGACCACCGGCTCGCTCGTCTGCGGGCAGATCACGCGCAGCCGCAGACGGGCATTGTGCGTGATCGACAGCAGCTGATAGACGACCGCGAAGCGCCCCGGCATGTCCGGATCCGGTGGGGCATTGACCTCGCGGCCGCGACTGAAGCCGCTGCGGGTCGCCCCGGAGGTCAGCCACTCCTCGCGACCATGGTGCAGGTAATCGACGCCGGCGACGTCCATCAGCTCCTCGAAGCGCAGCTCCGGCGTATCGCGCAGCGCCCGACACACCTCGAGCAGCCGATCCGCTTCGGCCTCGAAGGCCAGGTCCTGCTGCAGCGACGGCAGGCGGCGCACGCCGCTCACCCGCGCCTCGATCGTACGCGCCAGCGCCTCGCGGGCGTTGCCGGCGGCAGCCTGTTCGGTGGATTGTTCCATGGTGTGCGCTCTACCTGGCAATCGTGCTGGTGCGGGCAATCTTCTTCTGCAGCTGGATGATGCCGTACACCAGCGCCTCGGCGGTCGGGGGACAGCCGGGGACGTACACATCGACCGGTACGATCCGGTCACAGCCGCGCACCACCGCGTAGGAGTAGTGGTAATAGCCGCCGCCGTTGGCGCACGACCCCATGGAGATGACCCAGCGCGGCTCGGCCATCTGGTCGTACACCTTGCGCAGCGCCGGGGCCATCTTGTTCACCAGCGTGCCAGCCACGATCATCACGTCGGACTGGCGCGGACTGGGGCGAAAGACCACGCCGAAGCGGTCGAGGTCGTAGCGCGAAGCGCCCGCATGCATCATTTCCACCGCGCAGCAGGCGAGGCCGAACGTCATCGGCCACAGCGATCCGGTGCGGGCCCAGTTGAGCAGGCTGTCGACCTGGGTCGTGAGGAATCCGCGTTGCGCGAAGCCCTCTTGCTCTTGCGTCAATCCCACTCGAGCGCCCCTTTTTTCCACTCGTAGATGAAACCCACGGTGAGGATGCCGAGGAACACCACCATGGCGATCAGACCGGCGATCCCGTTCTTCCCGAGCGCCACGGCCCAGGGGAAGAAGAAGACGGTCTCGAGGTCAAAGACGATGAACAGAATCGCGACGAGGTAGTACCGCACGTCGAATTTGATGCGGCTGTCCTCGAAGGCCTCGAAGCCGCACTCGTAGGCGGAGAGCTTGTCGCGATCGGCCGGGTTGCGGGCGAAGAGGCGGCCGATGGTAGACCCGAGGGTCAGCAGCACCAGCGCGATGACGGTCGCCAGGGCGAGAAATATGAGAATCGGCAAGTAATTGTTCAGCATGCTTCCATCGCCTGAGCAAAACCACGGAAAAAAGAAGGCCCTCTCGGCGCCTCCCCTCCGAAGCTGCACATTGTAGCAGCGCACGAAAACAATTTGGTGCCGACGGTCGGATTCGAACCGACACGCCTCGCGGCGCTAGCCCCTCAAGCTAGTGTGTCTACCAATTCCACCACGTCGGCAACATCAACAATCATCGCTGCGGTGCGCGCCTCACGGCTTCGGCGGTGCGCCAGCCGGCTTGCCGGCCGTCCCCGCATTCTGCGGCGCACCCGCAGCCGGCGCCGGCGTCTTCGCGCCCGCGGCATGCGTCTGCCCCGCAATATCAAGAATCGTCTTCTGCTGCTCGTGCGTGCGCGTGCTGAGATAAGTCAGCGCCACACTGTTGAGCATGAAGATGGCGGCGAAAATCGCCGTCGCGCGCGACAACGCCGTCGTGGCGCCGCGCGCACCGAACACCGTGCCGGAGGCGCCGGCGCCGAAGCCCGCGCCCGCATCCGCGCCCTGCCCGTGCTGCAGCATCACCAAGATGATGATGCATATCCCGGCAATCAGCTGAATCACCAATAAAACGTCATGCAGCATAATTACAACCGCTCAGCGCAACCCGCACGCAGCGAGAATCGCCAAAAATTCCTCCGCATTGAGCGACGCGCCGCCGATCAGGCCGCCGTCGACATCCGGCTGTGCGAACAGCTCGGCCGCATTGCTCGCCTTGACGCTGCCGCCATAGAGCACACGGGTCGCTTTAGCCATTTTAGCATCCCGTTTCGCAATCCGCTCGCGAATGAACGCGTGCACCGCCTGCGCCTGCTCGGGCGTCGCGGTGCGCCCGGTACCGATGGCCCACATCGGCTCATAGGCGATGACGCCCGATTCCAACGCGCCGACCCCGCAGAGCTCGAGCACGACGTCGAGCTGCCGTGCGACGACCTCCTCGGTCCGTCCATTCTCCCGGTCCCAGAGGTGCTCCCCGACACACAGGATCGGCACCAGCGACTTGGCCTGGGCGGCAGCGAACTTGCGCGCCACCAGCTGGTCATCCTCGTGGTAGATCCAGCGCCGCTCGGAGTGCCCCACCAGCACGTACCGACAGCCCACGTCCTGCAGCATCGCGGCGGAGACTTCCCCGGTGAAGGCGCCTCGCGCCTCGGCGCACACGTTCTGTGCGCCGAGCCCGATCGGGGTATCGCGCACCAGACGCCCGACGTCCTGAAGGTATACGAACGGCGGGAAAACCAGGCATTCGGCCGCCGCGCGGTCGGGATGCCCGGCGAGCAAAGCCTCGATCAGGCGCGCGTTGTCGGCGCGCGTCCCGTGCATCTTCCAATTTCCGGCAACGATGGGGCGGCGCATGCGCGAGTCCCGACTTCGAACGGGGGCGCGATGATAGCGGCGCGCTCCCCGCAGCGCAACGCGTGGCGTGCGCCGCCCCTTCAGCGCGTGGCGGTACGCACGGCCTCGGCGAGCTCGGCCGCGGCCGCCTTGGCGCTGGCCTCCTCGCGGCTCTCGACCATGACCCGGATGACCGGTTCGGTCCCCGAGGCACGCAGCACCACGCGCCCGGTGCTGCCGAGGGTCGCTTCGACGCGCGCCACCGCCGCGCAGACGCTCGGGACCTCGCTCGGATTGAAGCGCTCGGCGACCTGCACGTTGAGCAGCACCTGCGGGAACTTGCGCATCGGCGCGGCGAGCTCCGCGAGCGAGCGGCCCGTGCGCTGCATCACCTCGAGCACCTGCAGTGCGCTCACCAGACCGTCGCCCGTGGTGGTCCGGTCGAGGCACAGAATATGTCCAGAAGTCTCCCCGCCGAGCATGCCGCCGGTCTCTCGCAGCAGCGAGAGCACGTAGCGGTCGCCGACCGCGGCGCGGCGGAACTCGATGCCACGTTCGCGCAGCGCGACCTCCAGACCGAGATTGCTCATCACCGTACCGACCACCGGCCCGGTGAGGGCACCGGCCTCATGACGGGCCCGCGCGAGGATGTAGAGGATCTGGTCCCCGTCGACGATCCGCCCGAAGTGATCGACCAGGACCACCCGGTCCCCGTCCCCGTCGAGGGCCACGCCGATCTGCGCACGCACCCCGGTGACGGTGAGTTGCAGCAGTTCCGGGTGCAGCGATCCGCAGCCGTCATTGATGTTGCGCCCGTTCGGTGAGCAGCCGATCGGTACGATTTCCGCGCCGAGATCGGCGAGCACCCGTGGGCCGACCTTGTACGCCGCGCCATTGGCACAGTCGATCACGACCTTCAGGCCGGCGAGGTCCGTCCCCTCCGGCAGCGTCGAGGCGCAGAACTCCTGGTAGGCAGTACGAGAGCGGTCGACGCGCATCGCGCGCCCGAGGCTGCGCGAGGCGCGGGTGAGCACCGGGTTGTCGAGCTCCGCCTCGATGCGCGCCTCGAGCTCATCGGAGAGCTTGCCGCCCTCGCCATCGAAGAACTTGATGCCGTTGTCGTCGTAGGGGTTGTGCGAGGCACTGATCACCACGCCGAAGTCGCACTCGAAGCGGCGCGTCATATAGGCAATGCCCGGGGTGGGCAACGGCCCGATCAGCATGACATTCACGCCCGAGGCGACGAACCCGGCCTCGAGCGCCGACTCGAACATGTAGCCCGAGAGGCGCGTGTCTTTGCCGATCAGCACGGTGCCGCCCTCGGGCGCGAGCACGCGGCCGGCCGCACTCGCCAGACGCAGCGCAAAGTCCACCGTCATGGGGTCCTCGCCCACCCGGCCCCTCACGCCATCGGTCCCGAAGTATTTCCTGCTCACGCGCTGTGCCTCATCGTTGCCGGTTCACTGCGGGGTGCATTATCGGCCATCGCGCCGTCTGACCGCTAGCGAACGGCGCTGCGGGTATTCGCATACTCAGACTTCTCAGCGATCTGGCGTTGCTCACCGCTGGCCCGGCAGGTACCGCCACGCGGCAACAACTTCAATTCCCTATCGTTGGAAATGGCACGATCGACATATTCCTTGAGGATCCGGGGAGTGAGGTGCCGCATCGGCCAGCACGATTTCAGACAATTCCCCGGTAGTCAGATACTCGAGCAATGTCGCAGAGAGTTGCGCCTCGGATCTGCGCGAATAGGGTTCGTGAAAGATGCCGCGGAACCGAAGGTGTTCGGGGAACGAGCGCGGGAACACCTCGTGGGAAACGAATGGATCGACTGAGCCGCTCGGGCGTCCCCCCGACGCCGCCTAGCCGCCCGCGGAGCCGTCCGTGACTGCAGTGAGGACCTTCAGCGCATCGACCGTCGCAGCCACGTCGTGAACCCTTAAGATCCGCGCACCGTTCTGGGCCGCAATGAGCGCCGCGGCGACGCTGCCGTGCACGCGCGCCTCGGACGGCTTGCCGGTGAGGGCGCCGATCATCGACTTGCGCGACAGGCCCGCCAGCAGGGGCAGCCCCGCGATGCGCAGCGCCTCGAGGCGGCGCAGCAGCGTGAGATTGTGCTCGAGCGTCTTGCCGAACCCGAAGCCCGGATCGAGCACGATGCGCGCATCGGCAATGCCGGCAGCGCGGCAGGCGCTCACCCGTTCCGCGAGGAACGCGCGCACTTCGCCCACTACGTCATCGTAGTGCGGCGCGTGCTGCATGGTGCGTGGCTCGTCCTGCATGTGCATCAGACACACCGCACAGCCGGATGCTGCCGCCGCCTCGAGCGCCCCCGGGGCGCGCAGCGCATAGACGTCGTTGATCAGATCGACGCCCGCGGCGGCCGCGGCGCGCATCACCTCGGGCTTGCTGGTATCGATCGAGAGGATCGCGCGGGTGCGGGGGCGCAACCGCTCGAGCACCGGCAGCACCCGCCGGATTTCTTCCTGCTCGGTCACCGGCGCCGCCCCGGGCCGGGTCGACTCCCCGCCGAGATCGAGGATCGCCGCACCCTCGGCATCGAGCGTCAGCGCCCGCTCGAGCGCCTGTGCCGGCTCGAGATAGCGACCCCCGTCGGAAAATGAGTCGGGCGTGAGATTCACGACCCCCATCACGAGCGGACGCTCCAGCAGGAGCGTCCGTTCGCCGCAGCGCAGCTGCGTGATCACCGTGTGTGCTCGCGCCCGGTGCGCTCCGCGCGGTACGCCTCAGGCCGCCGGCGAGCCGAGCGGTGCGCCAGGAAGCGGCCCCGGCGGCATCGGCGGGCGATGCGAGATCGAATCGTCCCAGCCGCTCGGGGGCTTCGGCGTGCGGCCGGCCATGATGTCCTTGAGCTGCTCGTCCTCGATGGTCTCGTACTTGATCAGCGCTTCGGCCATCGTATGCAGCTTGTCGAGCGCCGCGGTCAGGATCTCCCGCGCCCGCTTGTAATTGCCTTCGATCACTCGCCGCACTTCCTCGTCGATGGCGTGCGCCGTGACGTCGGAAACCTGCTTGTGTTGCGTGACGCTGCGGCCGAGGAACACCTCACCGGAGTCCTCCGTGTAGGTCAGCGGTCCGAGCTTGTCCGACAGGCCCCACTTGGTGACCATGTTGCGAGCGAGCTCGGTGGCCCGCTCGATGTCATTTGAAGCACCCGTGGTGACCGCCTCGGGTCCGAAGATCAGCTCCTCGGCCACGCGGCCGCCGAACAGCGTCGCGATCGAGCTCTCCAAGCGCCGCTTGGACATGCTGTAGCGGTCCTGCTCGGGCAGGAACTGGGTGAGTCCGAGCGCCCGTCCGCGCGGAATGATCGTGACCTTGTAGACCGGATCGTGCTCCGGCACCGTCATGCCGACGATGGCGTGACCGGCCTCGTGATAGGCTGTCATGCGCTTCTCTTCTTCGGTCATCACCATGGAGCGGCGCTCCGCGCCCATCATGATCTTGTCTTTGGCGCGCTCGAACTCGTCCATGCCGACGATGCGCTTGTTGGCGCGCGCGGCGAACAAAGCCGCCTCGTTGACCAGATTCGCCAGGTCCGCACCGGAGAATCCCGGCGTACCGCGCGCGATGAGCGCCGGCTTGACGTCGTCCCCGAGCGGAACGCGGCGCATGTGCACGCGCAGAATCTGCTCGCGACCGCGCACATCCGGCAGCGGCACGACGACCTGACGATCGAACCGGCCCGGACGCAGCAGCGCCGGGTCGAGCACGTCGGGACGGTTGGTCGCGGCGATGACGATGATGCCCTCGTTGCCCTCGAACCCGTCCATCTCGACGAGCAGCTGGTTGAGCGTCTGCTCGCGCTCGTCGTGACCGCCGCCAAGGCCGGCGCCGCGATGGCGACCGACCGCATCGATCTCATCGATGAAGATGATGCACGGGGCGTGCTTCTTCGCCTGCTCGAACATGTCGCGCACGCGCGAGGCGCCGACGCCGACGAACATCTCGACGAAGTCGGACCCGGAGATGGTGAAGAACGGCACCTTGGCCTCGCCCGCGATGGCGCGCGCGAGCAGCGTCTTGCCGGTCCCGGGGGAGCCGACCATCAACACGCCCTTGGGGATCTTCCCGCCGAGCTTCTGGAACTTGCCCGGATCCTTCAGGAAGTCGACGATCTCGCCCACTTCCTGCTTGGCCTCATCGACCCCGGCCACATCGGCGAAGGTCACGCTGACCTGGTCCTCCCCGAGCAGCCGGGCGCGGCTCTTGCCGAAGGACATCGCACCGCGTCCGCCCGAGGCACCCTGCATCTGCCTGAGCATGTAGGCGAACACGACGATCAGCAGCAGTACCGGCAGCAGCTGGATCAGGATCTGCTCGAGAATCCCCTCGCCCTTGGGCGGCTTGCCGGAGATATCGACGCTGTGCTGCTCGAGCGCACCGATCAGCGCCGTGTAGTCGGTCTCGGGGTTGTAGGTCTTGAACTGCTTGTGGTCCTTCAAGACCCCATAGAGCATGGTGCCCTGGAAGGTCACCGAGGAGACCTGGTTGGTCTCGACATCCTTCAGGAAGGTCGAGTAAGTCAGGGGCTGCGGCGCATTGGTGTTCGGCATGTAGCGGCTGAAAACCGCCAGCAGGATCACCACGATGATCGCCCAGAGAATGATGTTCTTGGTCAGATCGTTCATCAGTTCAGCACGCTACACCAAGCGGAAGTCCTTCGCCAGCAGATACACCTCGGCACTGCGCGCGCGCGAGGCCGAGGGCTTGACCAGCCGGACTTTGCCGAACCGGCCGCGGGCGTCGCGCACCAGCGCGTCGAAACCTGCACCCTGAAACACCTTGATCAGGGCACCACCGCCACTCTTCAAGACCCGGCCGGCCATATCGAGCGCGAGCTCGGCCAGATACATCGAGCGGGGCTGATCGACGGCGTCGATGCCGCTCATGGACGGCGCCATGTCTGAGAGCACCCAGTCGACTTCGCGTTCGGGCACCCGGGACAGGATACTCTCGAAAACGTCGTTTTCACGGAAATCGCCCTGCACGAACTCCACGCCCTCGAGCGGATCCATGGGCAGGATGTCCGTGGCCACGACCCGGCCGCTGCGCCCCAGGCGCCGACGAAGATACTGGCTCCAGGCGCCCGGCGCTGCACCAAGATCGAGGCAGATAGCGCCCGATCGGATCATTTTTTCGCTCTTATCGATCTCTTCAAGCTTGAAGACCGCACGCGACCGCCAGCCTTCCGCCTGCGCCCGTTTCACATAGGGGTCGGAGAAATGCTCCTGCAACCATCGACCACTGCTTTTGGACCGCTTCGCCATGTGAGTCTGTACAATCCGCCGGATGTCCCCTGCACCGAATCTGACCGAGCGGCAACGCCGGCACCTGCGCGGCCTGGCGCACGCGCTCAAACCCGTCATTCTCCTGGGCCACGCGGGCCTGAGCGAGGCCGTGGCCCTCGAGACCGACCGGGCGCTCACGGACCACGAGCTGATCAAGGTCAAGGCGCCGGGCGGCGACCGCGACGCGCGCGATGCGCTGTTCACGCAGCTCGCCGAGCGCACCGGCAGTGCGCTGGTCCAGCGCATCGGCAACGTCGCGGCGCTCTATCGGCCGCGGCGCGACGTGCCGCGCATCGTCATTCCAGGCGAATAGCCCTCAGGCGAGCCGGACCTCGACGATCTCGAGGGAGCGCACCCCGCCCGGGGCGGTCACATCCACCACGTCGCCCTCGGACTTCCCGACCATCGCCCGCGCGATCGGCGAGGTGACCGAGATGAGACCTGCGCCGATGTCCGCCTCGTCTTCCCCGACGATCTGATACACGAGGCGGTTGCCCTCCTCGTCCTCCAGTTCGACCACCGAGCCGAACACCACTTTGCCGTTCTTCGGCAGCGTGCTGGGGTCGATGACCTCGGCGGTGGAGAGCTTCGCCTCGATCTCGCGAATCCGCCCCTCGATGAAACCCTGCTGCTCGCGGGCGGCGTGATACTCGGCGTTCTCCGACAGATCACCGTGACTGCGCGCCTCGGCGATCGCCTTGATGACCGCCGGACGCGCCTCGCTCTTCAGGCGCTTCAGCTCGGCACGCAGCGCCTCGGCACCGCGCAGTGTCATGGGGGTACGTTTCATGCGCTCAGCGCTCCCTGATGCAGATCCTGCAGGCGGTTGACCTCGACCTCATCGAGATGGTCGAGTGCCTCGCACGTGGCCAGTCCGGCCGCGAGGGTCGTGTAATACGTCACGCGCCGGTGCACCGCCTCGCGGCGGATCGAATTGGACTCAAGGATCGCGAGCTTGCCCTCGGTCGTATTGACGATGAGATCGATCTCGTCGTTCTTGATCATGTCGACGATGTGCGGGCGACCCTCGCGCACCTTGTTGACGCGCCGGCACTCGAGCCCGGCGGCACTCAGCGCCCGGGCTGTGCCCTCGGTGGCCACCAGCGAGAAGCCGCGCTCGATCAGCCGCCGCCCGAGCTGCACCGCACCGGTCTTGTCCCGCTCGCGCACGCTGATGAAGCACACCCCGCGACGCGGCAGCGTGACGCCCGAGGCGCTCTGCGCCTTGGCGTAGGCCTCCCCGAAGGTCCGTCCCGTTCCCATCACTTCGCCGGTGGACTTCATCTCCGGGCCGAGGATCGGATCGGCCTCGGGGAACTTCACGAACGGAAAGACGGCTTCCTTGACCGAATAGTACTTCGGCGCAGGACGCTCCGAGACGCCGAGCTGCGCGAGGCGCCGTCCGCTCATCACCCGCGCGGCGATCTTCGCCAGCGGCAACCCGGTGGCCTTGGAGACGAACGGCACGGTACGCGAGGCACGCGGGTTGACCTCCAGGACGTAGATGACCCCGTTCTGGATCGCGAACTGGATGTTCATCAGGCCGATCACGTTGAGCGCCGTGGCGAGCTTGCGGGTCTGCTCGCGCAGCTCTTCTTGCAGCTGCGCGCTCAGGCTGTTCGGCGGCAGGCTGCAGCCGGAGTCTCCGGAGTGCACTCCGGCCTGCTCGACGTGCTCCATGATGCCGCCGATCAGCACCTGCTCGCCGTCGCAGATGGCATCGACGTCGACCTCGATGGCGACATCGAGGAACCGATCGAGCAGCACGGGGCTGTCGTTGGAGACCTGCACCGCGTGGTTCATGTACCCGCGCAGGTCCTCCTCGTTGAACACGATCTCCATGGCACGCCCGCCGAGCACGTACGAGGGGCGCACCACGAGCGGGAAGCCCACCTCGCGGGCCAGCTGCACAGCCTGCTCCTCGGTGCGCGCCGTGGCATTGGCCGGCTGGCGCAGCCCGAGCTGGTGCACCAGCGCCTGGAAGCGCTCGCGGTCCTCGGCGACGTCGATCGAATCCGGTGAGGTGCCGATGATGGGCGCGCCGGCCTGCTCGAGCGCGCGCGAGAGCTTCAGCGGGGTCTGCCCGCCGAACTGCACGATCACGCCCTCGGGCTTTTCCTTCTCCAGGATCTCGAGCACGTCCTCGAGCGTCAGCGGCTCGAAGTACAGGCGGTCGGAGGTGTCGTAATCGGTCGAGACGGTCTCGGGGTTGCAGTTGACCATGATGGTCTCGAACCCGTCCTCGCGCAGACTCAAGGCCGCATGCACGCAGCAGTAGTCGAACTCAATGCCCTGACCGATCCGGTTCGGCCCGCCGCCGAGGATCATGATCTTGCGCCGCGTGCTCGGCTCGGCCTCGCACTCCTCCTCGTAGGTGGAGTACAGGTAGGCCGTCGAGGTGGAGAACTCCGCCGCGCAGGTATCGACCCGCTTGTACACCGGGCGCACGCCGAGGTCGTGACGCTTGTGGCGCACGGCCTGCTCGGGCATGTCGATGAGCTTGGCGAGGCGCGCATCGGAGAAGCCCTTGCGCTTCAGCACCCGCAGCCGCGCGGCCGTCAGACCGGCGAGGCCCTCGGCGCTCACCGCCCGCTCCTCGGCGATCAGATCCTCGATCTGCGCCAGGAACCACGGATCGATGTGCGTGAGTTCGGAGATCCGCTCGAACGTCCAGCCGGCGCGGAACGCATCGGCGAGGTACAGCAGCCGGTTCGGTCCCGGTGCGCGCAGCTCGTGCGTGAGCTTCCCCTCGCACTCCTCGGCCGAGGGCGGCAGCGTCTGCGGCGTCAGCCCGTCGAGACCGGTCTCGAGCCCGCGCAGCGCCTTGTTCAACGATTCCTGGAAGGTGCGCCCGATCGCCATCACCTCGCCGACGGACTTCATCTGCGTCGTCAGCCGGTCGTTGGCCGAGGGGAATTTCTCGAACGTGAAGCGCGGGATCTTGGTCACCACGTAGTCGATCGCCGGCTCGAAGGACGCCGGGGTCGCCCCGCCGGTGATGTCGTTCTTCAACTCATCGAGCGTGTAGCCGATGGCGAGCTTCGCGGCGATCTTGGCGATCGGAAAGCCGGTGGCCTTCGAGGCAAGTGCCGAGGAACGCGACACGCGCGGGTTCATCTCGATCACCAGCAGTCGCCCGTCGCGCGGGTTGACCGCGAACTGCACGTTCGAGCCGCCAGTGTCGACGCCGATCTTGCGCAGCACGGCGATCGAGGCGTCGCGCATGCGCTGGTATTCCTTGTCGGTGAGCGTCAGCGCCGGGGCGACCGTGATCGAGTCCCCGGTGTGCACGCCCATCGGATCGAGGTTCTCGATCGAGCAGATGATGATGCAGTTATCCTTGTGGTCGCGCACCACCTCCATTTCGAACTCCTTCCAGCCGATCACCGACTCCTCGAGCAGCACCTCGGAGGTCGGCGAGGCATCCAGGCCGCGCGCGACGATCGCTTCGAGCTCCTCGCGGTTGTAAGCGATGCCGCCGCCGGAGCCGCCGAGGGTGAAGGACGGGCGGATCACGATCGGGAAGCCGATCTCCCCGGCGATCCGCAACGCATCCTCGAGGTTGCGGGCGATCTGCGAGTGCGGGGACTCCAGGCCGATCTCGCTCATCGCATCGCGGAAGCGCTCGCGGTCCTCGGCCATGTCGATGGCCTCGCGCTTCGCACCGATCAGCTCGACACCGAACTTCTCGAGCACGCCTTCGCGCACCAGATCGAGCGCGGTGTTGAGCGCGGTCTGTCCGCCCATGGTGGGCAGCAGCGCATCGGGGCGCTCCTTCTCGATGATGCGGGCCACGGTGCGCCAGTTGACCGGCTCGATGTAGACGGCATCGGCCATCTCCGGATCGGTCATGATGGTGGCTGGATTGGAGTTGACCAGGATGACCCGATACCCCTCGCTGCGCAGCGCCTTGCAGGCCTGCGCGCCGGAGTAGTCGAATTCGCATGCCTGGCCGATGACGATCGGGCCGGCACCGATGATCAGGATGCTCTTCAGGTCGCTGCGCTTGGGCACTGAGTCACTCTCGCATCAACGGGAAATCGCCGGCTGGCGCGGCGGGTTCTGGACGGGGCCGGCGCCGGCCGGCGGATTCTGGCGCAGCCGCGCCTGCAGCCGGCGCACCATCAGCTGCACGAACCGCTCGAATAGCGGCTTCACGTCGTGCGGGCCCGGGCTCGCCTCGGGGTGACCCTGGAAGCCGAACACCGGCCGGTCGGCGAATGCCAGGCCCTGCAGCGAGCCGTCGAACAACGATCGGTGCGTGGCGCGCACGTTCGCCGGCAGCGTCGTCTCATCGACCGCGAAGCCGTGATTCTGGCTGGTGATGAGCACCCGTCCGCTCTCCAGATCCTGCACCGGGTGGTTCGCTCCGTGGTGGCCGAATTTCATCTTCATCGTGCGCGCGCCGCTGGCGAGCCCGAGGATCTGGTGGCCGAGGCAGATGCCGAACACCGGCAGATCGGTGGCGAGGAACGCGCGCGTCGCTTCGATGGCGTAGGTGCACGGCTCCGGATCACCCGGCCCATTGGAGAGGAAGATGCCGTCGGGTGAGAGCGCGAGCGCCTCCTCGGCGCTCGTCTCGGCCGGCACGACCGTCATGCGACAGCCGTAGTCGGCGAGCAGTCTGAGGATGTTGCGCTTGATGCCGAAGTCGTATGCCACCACGTGCAGGCGCTGATGCGCGCGCAGCGTGCGCGCACCTTCCGGCCAGACGCTGCCGTCGTTCCACTGGAACGTGCGCCGGGTGCTGACCACCTTGGCCAGATCCATGCCCTTCAAGCCCGGGAACTTGCGCGCCGCGATCACCGCGGCGTTGGCGTCGGCCTGCTCGCCGGTCATGATGCAGCCGGACTGCGCGCCGCGCTCGCGCAGGATGCGCGTCAGGCGGCGGGTGTCGATACCGGCAATGGCGACGATGCGGCCGCGCTCGAGAAACGTCCCGAGCGACTCGCTGCCGCGCCAGTTGCTCCAGCGCGCCGGCAGATCCCGCACCACCAGGCCGGCGGCGTAGATCTGCGCCGATTCGAGATCCTCGGGCGTCGCTCCGGTGTTGCCGATGTGCGGACAGGTGAGCGTGACGATCTGACGGGCGTAGGACGGGTCGGTGAGAATTTCCTGATAGCCCGTCATGGCGGTGTTGAAGACAACTTCGCCGGTGGTGTTGCCTTTGGCACCTATCGACTGGCCACGGAAGACGGTCCCATCCGCAAGTGCCAGTACTGCCGGTACGCTCACGTCGATGAATCCTCTCTTTTGCGCTGGGCTCTCGTGTCGGCCGGCCGGCGAGTAGATGCCCCGCGCTCACGGAGCCCTCGGCTCAAGACCTGCAGATATACAAAGCGGGAGGAGTTCGTAGTGAACATCCTCCCGCCTTGCGTGGACTAACCCGCCGAGGAATCGAAAAACCTGCAGCGGATCGGGCGAAATTCTACGGTCGGAGGCTGCGGGTGTCCATGGAAAATTCGCCCTTGGCGGCGGGTGAAGAGTCCCGGCAGAATTCCCTAACCTATTGTTTTTAAAATAAAATATCGCGCATGAAATAGCGGCCCGCCGGGCGCTGCGCGAGCCAGAGCGCTGCGGTCAGCGCCCCGCGCGCGAACAGGCTCCGATCCTCTGCCCGGTGCCCCAGTACGAGCGTCTCGCCGGTGCCGAGAAAGCGCACCTCATGCTCCCCGACGACGTCCCCGCCGCGCAGCACGGCGAAGCCGATCTGCCCGGCCGGCCGCACCCCGGCGCGCCCGGCGCCGGCCGCGGCGAGTGCCTCCCCGGCGGGCAGACCGCGGCCCTCGCCGGCCGCCCGGCCGAGGGCGAGTGCGGTGCCCGAGGGGGCATCGCGCTTCAGGCGGTGGTGGGTCTCGAGGACCTCGATGTCGAACCCTGCCGGCAGCGCCCGCGCGGCGGTGCGCACCAGCTCGAGCAGCAAGGTCACCCCGAGACTGGTATTCGGGGCCACCAGCAGCGCCATGTCGCGCGCGGCGGCGGCAAACTCGGCCTCGAGCGCCTCGGGGTACCCCGTCGTGCCGAGCAGCAGCGCGACACCTGCGCGGCGGCAGGCCGCCAGATGGCCGGCGGTCGCCTGCGGCTCGGAAAAATCGATCGCGACATCGGCGCCCTTCAGCGCCGCCTCGAGGTCCGCGCTCAGGCGGATCCCGAGCGGCGCGCCGCCGGCGGATTCCCCGGCGTCGCGCCCGAGCGCCTCGCTCGAGGCCGAAACGATCGCCCCGGTGACGGCAAGATCGTCGAAATCCGCCGCCGCATGCAGCAGGGCCCGGCCCATGCGACCGCCCGCCCCGATGATCACGATGCGCGTGCTCATGGCCGCAGCTCAGGCGCCGAAGAAGCGCCGCACGCCTTCGAAAAAGCCCTTCTCCCGTGGCGAGTGGCGCGGGCCCTCCTCCTTCAGGGATTCCTCGAGTTGGCGGATCAGCTCGCGCTGCTCGGCCGACAGGTGCACGGGCGTCTCCACGACCACGCGGCAGAACAGGTCCCCGCGCGAGCCGCCACGCACTGGCTTGACCCCCTTGTCGCGCAGCCGGAAGACCCGGCCCGACTGGGTTTCCGCCGGAATCTTCAGCGCCACATTGCCGTCCAGGGTCGGCACCTCCACGGTGCCGCCGAGCGCGGCGGTCGCAAAGCTGACCGGGACTTCACACGAGAGGTGCTCCCCGTCCCGCTCGAAAATCGCATGCTCGCGGACATGCACCTCGACGTAGAGGTCCCCTGGCGGCCCGCCGTTGCGGCCCGCCTCACCCTCGCCGCCGAGCCGGATCCGGTCCCCGGTATCGACGCCCGCCGGAATCTTCACCGACAGATTGCGCGTGCGCCGCACCCGGCCCTGGCCGAGACAGGTGTCGCAGGGGTTGCGCACGATCGTGCCGGCACCGCGGCACTTCGGACAGGTCTGCTGCAGCTGGAAGAATCCCTGGGAGATGCGCACCTGGCCGCTGCCGCCGCAGGCATCGCAGGTCTGCGGCGTACTGCCCTTGGCCGCGCCGCTGCCGTGACAGGTCTCGCATTCGGCGAGCTTCGGCACCTCGATCTCCACCGAGTGGCCGAACACCGCCTCGTGCAGGTCGAGTTCCAGGTCGTAGCGCAGATCGGCGCCGCGGAACACCTGGGCGTGTCCACCGCGACGCGCCGCGCCGAAGATGTCCCCGAACACATCGCCAAAGATGTCGCTGAAGGCGTCCGCGGCGTTGCCGCGGCCGCGCGCGCCGGCCGCCGCGGCGTCGAGGCCCGCGTGACCGTACTGATCGTAGGCGGCTCGCTTCGGTGGATCGGTGAGGACTTCGTAGGCCTCCTTGGCCTCCTTGAAGCGCTCCACGGCCTCCGCGTCATCCGGATTGCGGTCCGGGTGATATTTCATGGCGAGGCGCCGGTACGCCTTTTTGATTTCTGCCTCGGTCGCCGTCTTGGGGACATCGAGGACTTTGTAGAAGTCTTTTTTCATGCGCCTCGCACAGCGGCAGCGGGGTTCGCGCCGCGAACCCCGCCCACTATACCGACTGGCTCAACCTAGCGGTCAGGACGCCTTGCGGCCCTTGTCCTTGACCTCTTCGAACTCCGCGTCGACGACATTCTCCTTGCCGCCGGCGGCACCCTCGCCCGCCGCACCGGGCTCGGCCCCGGCGGTGGCGCCGCTCGCACCGGCTTCCCCGGCGTACGCCTTCTGCGCGATGCCGGCGGAGGCCTGGGCCAGCGCCTCGGTCTTCTTCTCGATCACCGCGCGGTCATCGCCCTTGAGGGCCGTGCGCAGATCGGCGATCGCCGACTCGACGCTGGCACGCTCGCCCGGCTCGACCTTCTCGCCGAGATCCTTCACGCTGCGCTCGACGGCGTGAATCATCGCATCGGCCTTGTTGCGCGTCTCGATCAGCTCGCGGAAGCGCTTGTCGTCCGCGGCGTGCGCCTCGGCGTCGCGCACCATGCGCTTGATCTCGTCCTCGTTGAGGCCGCTCGAGGCCTTGATGACGATCTTCTGCTCCCGCCCGGTCGCCTTGTCCTTGGCCGACACGTTGAGGATGCCGTTGGCGTCGATGTCGAAGGACACCTCGACCTGCGGCATGCCGCGCGGAGCGGGCGGGATGTCCGACAGGTCGAACTTGCCGAGCGACTTGTTGTCGACCGCCCGCTCGCGTTCGCCCTGCAGCACGTGAATGGTCACCGCCGTCTGATTGTCATCGGCGGTCGAGAACACCTGCGAGGCCTTGGTCGGGATCGTGGTGTTCTTCTCGATCAGCTTGGTCATCACCCCGCCGAGCGTCTCGATGCCGAGCGACAGCGGCGTGACGTCGAGCAGCAGCACGTCCTTGACCTCACCGGCGAGCACGCCCGCCTGGATCGCTGCGCCCACCGCCACCGCCTCATCGGGGTTGACGTCCTTGCGCGGCTCGCGGCCGAAGAAATCCTTCACGTACTTCTGCACCAGCGGCATGCGCGTCTGGCCACCGACTAAGATGACCTCGGCGACTTCGCTCGCGGCCAGCCCCGCATCCTTCAGCGCGGTGCGGCACGGCGCGATGGTCTTTTGCACCAGATCCTCGACCAGCGCCTCGAGTTTGGCGCGGGTGAGCTTGATGTTCAGGTGCTTCGGTCCCGAGGCATCGGCCGTGATGTACGGCAGATTGATGTCAGTCTGCTGCGAGGAGGACAACTCGATCTTCGCCTTCTCTGCGGCCTCCTTCAGACGCTGCACGGCCAGCGGGTCCTTGCGCACGTCGACGCCGGACTCCTTCAGGAACTCCTCGGCGAGGAAGTTGATGATGCGCAGATCGAAGTCCTCGCCGCCGAGGAACGTATCGCCGTTGGTCGAGAGCACCTCGAACTGATGCTCGCCATCGATCTCGGCGATCTCGATGATCGAGATGTCGAAGGTGCCGCCGCCCAAGTCGTACACGGCGATCTTGCGGTCCCCGCTCTGCTTGTCGAGCCCGTAGGCGAGCGAAGCGGCGGTCGGCTCATTGATGATGCGCTTGACCTCGAGGCCGGCGATGCGCCCGGCGTCCTTGGTGGCCTGGCGCTGCGAGTCGTTGAAGTACGCCGGGACCGTGATCACCGCCTCGGTGACCGGCTCGCCGAGATAGTCCTCGGCGGTCTTCTTCATCTTCATCAGCACCCGCGCGCTGACCTCCGGCGGGGCCATCGCCTTGCCCTGGGCATCGACCCATGCATCGCCGTTGTCGGCGCGGGTGATCTTGTACGGAACCATCTTCGCGTCGCGCTGCACAACCTCGTCCTCGAACTTCCGTCCGATGAGGCGCTTGATCGCAAAGAGGGTGTTCTGCGGGTTGGTGACCGCCTGACGCTTGGCCGGCTGGCCCACCAGCACCTCGTTGTCCTTGGTGAAGGCGACGATGGACGGAGTCGTGCGGTCGCCCTCGCTGTTCTCGATCACCCGGGGCTTGCCGCCCTCCATGATGGCGACGCACGAGTTCGTGGTCCCGAGGTCGATGCCGATTACCTTTGCCATGATCTGCTCCGCCGAAATCAGTTGCTTATAGAGGGTTCGCTGGAAGACTTTCTGGGGGTTTGTCCCGCCGATTCAAGGGCTGCGGGGTGCTCGCCCGGCCTATGCCTTGGCTTTGGCCACGATCACCCGGGCCGGGCGCAGCAGCCGTCCGTTGAGCTCGAAGCCGGCCTGCACCACCTGCAGCACGGTGTCCGGGGCGGCCTCGGCCGACTCCTGCGCCAGCATGGCCTCGTGCCGTGCCGGATCGAACGGTTCGCCGAGCGGCCGGATGGCCCGCACGCCGAGTCTCTCGAGCGCCTTGGCGAGCAGCTGCAGGGTCGCCTCCTGGCCCTGCCTGAGGGTCGCCGGGTCCACGTCCGTACGGGTCGCGCTCTGGATCGCCAGCTCGAGACTGTCCTGCACGGGCAGCAGCTCGGCGGCGAATTTCTCCAGCCCGTAGCGGTTGGCCGCCTCGATGTCGCGCTGGGCGCGCTTGCGCACGTTGTCGAGCTCCGCAAGGGCCCGCAGCATCTGCTCCTGGCTCTCTTTGGCACGCTGCTCGGCCTCGGCCAGCGCCTGCTCGAGCCGCATCGACTCATCCGCGGCGATCGAGCCGTCGCTGCCGCGCTCCCCGGAAGGGCTCGCGCCCGCCTGATCAGTGCTCATCCGCAATCCTCTTTCCGCTCTTGCGCTCTGAAAAAAAAGCCGCACAGCGCCCGGCGGCCCGCGCCGCGGCGACGTACAGCGTCCGGAGTGGGGATCAGCGCCGCGAATTCAAGGCGGCGCCGAGCAGTTTTGCCGTCATGTCGACGATCGGGATCACCCGCTCATAGGCCATGCGGGTCGGGCCGATGACCCCGAGCACGCCGAACGCGGAGGCCGGCGAGCCGTACGGTGCGGTCACCAGGCTGCAATCATCGAGGATGCGATAGCCGGACTCGTGGCCGATGAAGATCTGCACCCCCTCGGCCCGCAGACTGTGATCGAGCAGGTGCAGGAAGTCGCGCTTCTCGTTGAACGCCTCGAACAGGCGCCGCAGGCGCTCGACGCTCGAGAGCTCCGCGACGCTCATCAGATTGGTCTCGCCCTTGATGACGTACTCGAGCTCCCCGTTCTGCGCGCCGCTCGCGAACACGTGCTGCGCCATCGAGATCGCATCGAGCATCACCTGATTGAGGTGCGCGCGCGTCTCGCTCAGCTGGCGCAGGATCTCCTGGCGCACCTCCTCCAGGGAGCGGCCGCGCAGCTGCTCGTTGAGAAAATTCGAGGCGCGGCGCAGCTCATCGGGGGAGAAGTAGCGCTCGAGCTGCACGATGCGGTTCTGCACCTCGCGCTCCCCGTACACCAGCACCACGAGCACCCGGTTCTCGGACAGCCCCACGAACTCGATCTGGGTGATGGTGGCCTGCGTGGCGCGCGGCAAGGTCACCACGCCGGCGAGGCGCGTCAGGCTCGAGAGCAGCTGCGAGACGCTGCTCACCAGGTCCTTGCCGCTCTCGCGCACCGCCTCGAGCTGCCGCTCGATCTCGGCGACCGCGGCCGCCTCGAGCGGCTGGACCTGCAGCAGCGAGTCGACGAAGAACCGGTAGCCCTTGTCCGTCGGAACGCGCCCGGCGGAGGTATGCGGCGAGGCGACGAAGCCGAGCTCCTCCAGATCGGCCATCACGTTGCGGATGGTCGCCGAAGACAGCTGCAAACCGGACTCGCGCGACAGAGCGCGCGAGCCGACCGGCTGGCCGTCGCGTATGTAGCTCTCGACGAGCGTGCGCAGCAGATGCTGTGCACGCTCGCTCATCTGTTCTTCCGGGGAATCTTGCATCATATAGTGCGCCGCTGCGCCCGCTTGCCGCCCGCGCGCAGCCGGCTGTCTGAAAAGCTATAGTCGCGGCGCCCGAGCGTCAAGCAACCCTTGCGTCGTCCTGCTAGGATCGGCGCCGATGACCCCTCCCCGTATCTGCGCTCTGGTCGGCCGCTTCACGGACCCGCGGGTGGCCGAGTCCGCCCGGGTGGCGCTTGCGCATCTGGTGGCGCGCGGGGTGACGGTGCGGATCGATTGCGCCGCACCGCTCGCGGCGAGCTCGGCGGTGAGCGCGGTCGCCACCGCCGAACTCAGTCCCGGGGCGGACCTGATGATCGCGGTCGGCGGCGACGGCACGCTCCTCTACGCCGCCGGGCTCGTGGCCCGCCACGGAGTGCCACTGCTCGGCATCAACCGCGGCCGGCTCGGCTTTCTCACCGACGTGATGCCGCAGGACATCGCCACCTGCCTCGATGCGGCCCTCGCCGGACAGCTCGACGCCGATGAGCGGCCGCTGCTCGCCGCGCGGCTGCAGCACGCCGATGGCACGAGCCGCGAGGCGCTGGCGCTGAACGACGTGGTGCTGCAGAAGCTCGCCACGGGCCGGATGCTCGATTTCGAGACGCGGGTCGCCGGCCGCTACGTCAACACCCATGCCGGCGACGGCATCGTCGTGGCGAGCGCCACGGGCTCGACCGCCTACGCACTGTCCTGCGGCGGACCGATCATCGAGCCGCAGCTGGACATCGTGGTGCTCGCGCCGATC
>JAJZSQ010000201.1 GCA_021849615.1 Pseudomonadota bacterium | reverse complement strand
CGAACAGCACGACCCCGAGCATTCCGGCGGTGGCGAGGCCGGCCGGCTGCGCGGTGCGCAGTCCCATGAAGAACTGTGGAACGAGCACGGCGATCGTGGCGCCGGCGGCGATGAGGAGGGCTTCGCGGCGCTCGGCGAGCAGCGTGAGGGCCAGCACCGGCAAGGCGAGCAGGATGCCGAAGCCGCTCGCGACCCCGCCGCTCGCGGCGAGAATCAGGGCGATCGCCACCGAATCGAGCAGCGAGTTCAGAAGCGGCGGCAGGAGGGCGTCGGGGCCGCCCAGGCGCTGGCGGACGATCAACGCCAGACCGGCGGCGAAATACGCGACGCAGGTCGTGACGAACAGCCCCGGGTGCGTCACCGGGAGGTAGGGAGTCCTGGCGAACGAGAGGACCCCGAGCAGAACCGTCGGCACCAGCAGCCGGTAGACGTTCAGCCAGCCGGCGACGCGCCGGGCGAGGTCGGACGGGGTGGCGGGACGGGGGGCGGCGCTGGCCGGCATGGCGGTGCGGGAGTGACAGAGCGGGAGCCGGCGCGGACTGTAGCATCCGGATGCCCGGCACACCGGGATGGACGTCGCAGCGCGGCGCCCCATTTAGGTGGATTTATTGGCAGGGCGGGACGAATTTGGCGACAATCCGACGTTTAACGCCTTCGGTCAGGACTGCAAGAGCGAACAATGAATCTGCACGAGTATCAAGCCAAAGAGATCTTCCGGAAATACGGCATTCCCGTGCCCGCAGGCCGACCGGCCGGCACGCCCGAGGAGGCCGTCGCGGCCGCCAAGGCGCTGGGCGGCTCGATCTGGGTCGTCAAGGCACAGGTGCATGCGGGCGGGCGCGGCAAGGCGGGCGGCGTGAAGCTCGCGCGCGACCTCGATGCGGTGCGCAGCGCAGCGCAGGCCCTGCTGGGCACGCGTCTGGCGACCAAGCAGACCGGTCCCGAGGGGCTGCCGGTCGAGAAGGTCTACGTGGAGAGCGGTTCGGAGATCGCCCGCGAGATCTACCTGTCGCTGACGCTGAACCGGGAGAAGGGGCGCATCGCGCTCATCGCCTCCTCGGCCGGCGGCATGGACATCGAGGAGGTCGCCGAGAAGACCCCCGAGCAGATTCTGTCGGTCACCGTGCACCCGGCGGCTGGACTGCAGGCCTTCCAGACGCGCCAGCTCGCCTTCGGCCTCGGCCTCACCGGTGAGCAGATCAAGCAGTTCCAGCACATCGCGCTCGCGCTGTACAAGCTGTACCTGGAGCAGGATACGAGCCTCCTTGAGATCAACCCGCTGATCGTGACGAAGTCCGGGCAGCTGATGGCGCTCGATGCGAAGTTCAACGTCGATCCCAACGCGGTGTTCCGCCACCCGGATCTCGCTCAGCTGCGCGACACGAGCCAGGAAGATCCGATGGAGCTGCGGGCGAGCGAGCACGAGCTGAACTACGTCTCCCTCGACGGCGACATCGCCTGCATGGTCAACGGCGCGGGCCTTGCCATGGCGACGATGGACCTGATCAAGCTGCACGGCGGCCAGCCGGCCAACTTCCTCGATGTCGGCGGCGGTGCGACCAGCGAGCGCGTGACGCATGCGTTCAAGCTCATCCTGTCGAACCCGAAGGTGACGGCCGTGCTGGTCAACATCTTCGGCGGCATCGTCCGCTGCGACATCATCGCAGACGGCATCGTCAATGCGGTGAAGAGCGTCGGGGTCAAAGTTCCCGTCGTCGTCCGACTCGAGGGCACCAACGCCGAGAAGGCGCGTGAGGTGCTCACCAGCAGTGGTCTGAAGATCACGCCGGCCACCGATCTGACCGACGCGGCGCGCAAAGTAGTGGCGCTCGCGGCCGGCCGTGCGGTCTGAGCCGCGCGCAAGCACAAGATAAGGGTTTCGACGCATGAGCATTCTGGTCAATAAGCAAACCAAGGTGATCTGCCAGGGCTTCACCGGCAAGCAGGGCACGTTCCACTCCGAACAGGCCCTCGCCTACGGCACCAAGCTCGTCGGCGGCGTGACGCCGGGCCGCGGCGGTGAGAAGCATCTCGGCCAGCCCGTGTTCAACACGGTCAAGGAAGCGGTCGAGGCGACTGGCGCGACCGCCAGCATGATCTACGTGCCGGCCGCCGGCGCGGCCGATGCGATCCTGGAAGCCGCCGATGCGGGCATCGAGCTGGCGGTGTGCATCACCGAGGGCGTGCCGGTCAACGACATGATTCGGGTCAAGGCGGCGCTCGCCGGTTCGGCCACGCGCCTGGTCGGTCCGAACTGCCCGGGGGTGATCACGCCCGATGAGTGCAAGATCGGCATCATGCCGGGCTTCATTCACAAGAAGGGCGCGGTCGGTATCGTGTCCCGTTCCGGGACCCTGACCTATGAGGCGGTCTACCAGACGACGCGCATCGGGCTCGGCCAGAGCACCTGCGTGGGCATCGGCGGGGATCCGGTGCGCGGCCTGAACTTCGTCGACGTGCTCGAGCTGTTCGAGCGCGATCCGGGCACCGAGGGCATCATCCTGGTCGGTGAGATCGGCGGCAGCGACGAGGAGGCCGCGGCGCACTACATCCGGCGCTTCGTCACCAAGCCGGTCGTTGCCTACATCGCGGGCGTCACGGCGCCCCCGGGCAAGCGCATGGGCCATGCGGGCGCCATCGTCGCCGGCGGCAAGGGCACGGCGGCCGACAAGTACGCGGCCTTCGAGGCGGCAGGCGTGCGGACCGTGAAGTCCCCTGCCGAGCTCGGCAGCGCGATGAATGACCTGCTGCGCCGCCGCCGTGCGCGCGCGGCGGCTCGGGCCGGGAAGCCCGCGGCACGTCCGGCGCAGAAGCCTGCCGCCAAACAGGCGCCCAAGACGGTCGCGCGGCCGGCGGCCCAGAAGCCCGTCAAGGCGGCGCCGCGCAAGGTCGCCAAGAAGGCGGTGAAGGTCCCGGCCAAAAAAGCCCCGGCCAAAAAAGCCCCGGCCAAAAAAGCCCCGGCCAAGAAGGCACCGGCCAAGAAAGCGGTGAAGAAGTCCGCCCCGCGGGGCGCCGGCAAAGGCGCGTCCAAGACGCGTGCCGCGGCGGCCCGGCGCAAGGGTGCTCGGCGCTAATTGGCCCACCGAAGGGAGGCTCATGAGTGAGTCTCTGCGCGTTGCCCTGGCGCAGCTCGACCTTCTGGTCGGCGACGTCCAGGGCAACCTGAACCGTATCGTGCGCGCCGCCCGGTCCGCTCAGAGTGAGCACCGGGCGGATCTCACCCTGTTCCCGGAACTCGCGCTCTCCGGCTATCCGCCGGAGGATCTGCTGTTTCATCGCGGCTTTCGCGTCCAG
>JAJZSQ010000200.1 GCA_021849615.1 Pseudomonadota bacterium | reverse complement strand
ATTACCTCGGGCTGCGGGCCACGCGCTACATCGGGCGGATCTGGGTCGATCCGAACGACGCCAACGACGTGGTGGTGGCCGCCATGGGGCACCTCTACGGTCCGAACCGCCAGCGCGGGATCTACCGTACCACCGATGGCGGCAAGACCTGGCAGCACGTGCTCTTCATCAACGATCGGACCGGTGTCGTCGATCTGGCGGCCGATCCGAGCAATCCGAAGCTGCTGTTCGCGGCCGCCTGGCAGATGCGCGACTGGCCGTGGCTCGATTATTTCGAGCCGCACGGCGGCCTCGGCAGTGCGATCTACCGCTCGGCCGACGGCGGCAAGACCTGGACGCGCTTGAGCGGCGGCGGCTGGCCGACCGGTCCGCTCGGGCGCATCGGACTCGCCGTCACCCACACCGCCCAGGGCACCCGGATCTATGCGGCGGTCGACTCGGCCACGCAGGGCGGAGTGTGGCGCTCCGATGACGGGGGCACGCACTGGCAGCGCGTCAACGATGACGAGGCGGTGTTCGGCAGCTGGTACTTCGCACGCCTGACGGTCGACCCCAGCAACCCCGATGTGGTGTTCTCGGCCGGGCAGTCGATTCGTCGCTCGAGCGACGGCGGACGCACCTGGCACGTCATCAAGGGAGCGCCGGGTGGGGATGACTATCACTTCGTCTGGATCAACCCGCTGCACCCGAATCACTGGATCGCCGCGGCCGATCAGGGCGCGACCGCGACGGTCGACGGCGGACACAGCTGGAGCAGCTGGTACAACCAGCCCACCGGTCAGTTCTATCACGTGGCCGCCGACAACCGCTTCCCGTACTGGATCTACAGCGGCCAGCAGGACAGCGGCTCGGTGGGTGCGGAAACCCGCAGCAACTACGGCACGCTCACCTGGCGCAGCTGGCACCCGGTCGGCGGCGACGAGCGCGACTACATGGTCCCGGATCCGGCCGACCCGGACCTGGTGTTCGGCAGCGGACTCGGCGGAAGCGTCTCGCGCTGGGATGCGCACACCGGACAGGTCGCCAACGTCTCGCCGTACCCGGTCGCGAGCTACGGCGCGGCGCCCTACACGGTGAAGTACCGCTACGGTTGGGTCACCCCGCTGGTCTTCACCGCCACGAAGCCCTACGCGCTGCTGCTCGGCGCCCAGGTCCTGTTCCGTTCGGTCAATCTCGGCACGATCTGGAAGGTAATTTCCCCGGACCTGACCGGAAAGATCCCCGGAACGCACGGCTGCACCGCGGCGGCCACCGGAGAGCTGGCCCGCGCCTGCGGGTTCGGGGTGATCAGTGCGATTGCGCCCTCACCGCGCAGCGCCCGGGAGATCTGGGTCGGCAGCGACAGTGGTGTGGTGCAGCTGACGCGCGATGACGGGGCGCACTGGCGCAACGTCACGCCGCCGCAGTTGAAGCCCTGGGAGAAGGTGAGCTCGATCTCCCCCTCGGCGCTGCAGGCGGGCACCGCCTACGTGTCCGTCGACGATCAGCGTCAGGACGATTTTGCCCCCCACATCTTCCGGACCCACGACTTCGGGGCGCACTGGCGGCAGATCGTGACCGGTCTGCCGGCCGGGCAGCCGGTCTCCGTGGTGCGCGCCGACCCGGTGCGCGCCGGCCTGCTCTACGCCGGCACGACCGACGGCGCGTACGTGTCGTTCGACGACGGGGCACACTGGCAGTCGCTGCAGTTGAACCTGCCGAACGCCTGGGTGAAGGACCTGCTGGTGCATGACGGCGATCTGATCGCCGCCACGCAGGGACGGGCGCTGTGGGTCCTCGATGACCTCGCGCCGCTGCGTCAGCTGACGCCGGCCATCGTGGCCTCGCCGGCGCACCTGTTCGCACCGCAACCGGCCTGGCGGGTGCATCCGGACAACAACCGCGACACGCCGCTGCCCTCGAGCACGCCTCAGGGGGAGAATCCGCCGGCCGGCGCCATTCTCGATTACTGGATCGGGCCGCACACGAGCGGTCCGGTGACGCTGTCGATCTACGACTTGCAGGGTCACCGGGTCCGCCGTTTCGCCTCCGACGCGCCGCCGCCGGCGATCCGCGCCAACCGCTACTTCGCCAAGGCGTGGCTGAAGCCCGCCGCGCGCCTCTCGGCGGCCCCGGGCATGCACCGGTTCGTGTGGAATCTGCGCTACCCGCGGCCCGCGGCGATCGCCTACAGCTACAGCATGCAGGCCGTGTTCGACCACAATACCCCGACGTCGGTCGACGGGCCGTACGTGCTGCCGGGGATCTACCGCGTGGTGCTCAGCGTCGGCGGGCAGAACTACCGTGCTCCGCTGGTGGTGCGGCTCGATCCGCGCGAGCACGTGAGTTCAGCCGAGCTGCGCGCGCTGCTCACCTACAGCCAGTCGATCGGCGCAGCGCTCGGCCGCGTCAAAGCGCTCTATGAGGCGCAGCAGCCGGTGCATCAGGCCCTGACGACGTTGCAGGGCCGTATCGCCGCGGGCAAGGCACCGCGGCGGCTGGCTGCCACCGTCGCGCACCTCACCACCCTGACCTCCGGTGAGGGCGCGGAGGGCATGCTGACGCTGAACCGGCGCCTCAGTGCCCTGGAGGCGGATGCCGAGTCCGCCGACCGCCCGCCGACGGCGGCGGACGAGCAGGTGTTGAAGGACCTGCTCGCGCGGTTCGAGACGGCCCTGGCGCACTGGCAGCAGACGACAACCGCAGTGGCCCGCCTGAACACTCAGCTGCGCGCCGCCGGGCTCGCCGCGATCGCGGTGCCGCCGCCGCGCGCGCTCTGAGGCGCGCTCCGTCTGGGGGCGCCGGTCCGCGCCCCCAGACGATCGCCTGAGACCTGCGGATGCTGCGGCGCCGATTCACACGGGCGCGGCACCGCGCTGATCCGTTGCGGGAGGATGCGGGCGCAGCGGCGCGGCCTCGGGCGGGGTGCTGTGCGGCCGGAGCCTCAGCGGGACTTCCCGCGCAATCGTGAGCCAGTCGGCCCCCGGCGCTTCACGGTCCCGGGCGCGAAGGCCCCGGATGCTCGTACCGCTCCTCGCTCAGTACGCGAAGTACGGGCCGGTGCCGCCGCTGGTGAGCGCCCCGTAGAACGCGACGTACACATTGCGCCCGAAGAAGAACGGCAGCCCGAAATCGAACGAGCAGTTGGTGGCCTGGTTCGGGCAGAACGAGGATTGGTTGCCGGCGTTCGCGCCGATCTCGGTGAAGGCGGCATTGTTCGGGTACTGCGTGAACAGCGTGCCGGCGTTGGCGATCGAGAACGCCACGGTGGACTGCACGCCGTTCTGCCCGGTGTTGATCGCAGTGAGCTGCAGTGTGC
>JAJZSQ010000003.1 GCA_021849615.1 Pseudomonadota bacterium | reverse complement strand
CAGCACGCGCAGAGCACGCATGGGAACTCCCGCGCCCCGCTCAGTGACCCGGCTGCGTCGGCGTCAGATAGACGATGTCGACGCGACGGTTCTTGGCCCAGGCGCTCGGCGTGTTGGCCGGATCGACCGGCCGCTCCTCGCCGTAGCTCACCACGGTGATCTGATTCGGCGAGACGCCCTGCAGCAGCATCGCCTGGCGGACCGATTCTGCACGGCGCATGCCCAGACCGATGTTGTACTCCGGCGAACCGCGATCATCGGTATTACCCTCGAGCCGAACGCGCGCATTCGCATGGTCGGCCAGATACTTCGCATGCGCCGCGACCACTTCGATGCCGTGTCCGCGGATGACCGCGCTGTTGAACGAGAAGTGAATGGTGCGGTCCGCGAGCAGACCCTGCTGCGGGCCGGGCACCGAGCTCTGATTGCCGAGCGAGCCTTCCCCGGCATTTGCGCCCGAGCCGGCGCCCTGACTGGCGGCACCACTGCCGGCAGTCGCCGTCTGCGAACTGACCGGCTTCACCGGCTTGCTCGCGCAGGCCGCCAGGCCCAGGGCCGCAGCCAACACCATCACCGTAACAATGCGACGCATAACACCCTTCTCCGTTGTGCGCCGGTCCCCCGGCGCTCTGTTGTGACACACTCGCGCAGGCCCGTCAGGGACCGCGCTTCTCGAACCTTAATGCGAATGCTGAGGGAACGGCCCCCAGGTCGGATCCTGTATCTGTCCGTGCGTGGGCTTGAGCGTCATGCCCGTCAGCCCGTCGATCGAAGTCGTGGCCAGAATCGCCTGCGAGCCGCTGCCCGGACGGTTGGCGTAGATCAGTTCTGCACCATTCGGCGCAAAGCTCGGCGTGCTGTCGAGCGGCCCGTGCGTCAGCACGCGGAAGTTGCCCGTCTTGAGGTTCTGCACGGCGATGCAGTACTGCCCGTCCACCTGCGTCACCATGGCCAGATGCGTTCCGTCCGGCGAGACGCGCGGGTCGGCATTGTACCCGTCGGTGAAGGTGATGCGCCGCGGCAGGCTCCCGGGTGTGAGCGACTTGCGGTAGATCTGCGGCGAGCCGGCCCGGTCGGACGTGAAATACAGTGCACGGCCGTCCGGCGCCCAGGTCGCCCCGGTATTGATCGCCGGCGTATGCGTGATGCGCGTGAACTGATGCGTGTGCAGGTTCAGCACATAGATCTGCGGATAGCCCGACACGCCGCTCAGCGTCAGCGCGAGCTCCTGCCCGTTCGGCGAGAACGACGGCGAGCCGTTCTCCCCGGCGCGCGCCGCAACACGGTAGCGCTGCCCGGTGCGCACCTGCTGCAGGTACACCGCCGAGAGATGATCTTCGAATGAGACGTAGGCGAGCCATTTTCCATCCGGTGACCACACCGGGGACATGATCGGGAATCGCGACTCGAGGATGAGGTGCTGATTGTAGCCATCCGCATCCGCCACGACCAACTGAAAGCGCTGCGCCGCGCCGCTGCCGACCACCGCCACGTAGGCGATGCGGGTGTCGAATGCACCGCGGATCCCGGTGATCGCCTGATAGATCGCATCGCTGACCCGATGCGCCGCATTGCGCAGCGCCGCAGCCGAGCCCGTGAAGCGCTTGCGCACCACGCTCTGGCCGGTCAGCACGTTCAGCAGATTGAAGTCGACGGCGAGCTCGCCGTTGCCGATCGGCTTGACGCGCCCGACCACCAGGTAATCGACCCCCGTGGCCTTCCACGCCGGGAAGGCCACCTGTGCGGCATGGTGGGGCGTGGCCGGCATCTGCGCGCTCGAGAGGCCGCTGAAGCGTCCGCTGCCGACGAGGTCATGCTGGACCACGGCAGCGACATCGACCGTGGCGCTGCTCGTCTCGGCGAACGGCACGACGGCGATCGGCACCGGGTGGGTCACCCCGGAGGTGATCTTGATGGTCAGCTGTGCCTGCGCCGCCGGCAGACCGCCGAGGGCGATCAGTGCCGCGATCGCGGCGGTACGCATGCGGGCGATTCTGGTCATGGGTGTCATGGCTCTCAGTTCGAATTGGGCGCGAACACGAAATTGATCTGCTGGTGGTACAGGTCCGGATCCGGCGGCGGCGGCAGCGGCGAGGCGCGGTAGACGGCCGCCTCAATGGACTCGCGCACCGCCTCGTCACCATTGCACGCGCCGAGGCTGACGCTGCTCACCGCCCCGCCCGGGACCAGGACCACCCGGATCGTGCAACTGAGGTTCGACCGCGCCGTCGGGGGTTTGATCCACGCGGCCTCGACCCGTTGCGTCACTTCCGTGATCCACCCGGCGACGGCCGAGCGCATCTGCGCATTGGACTGCGCATCCTCGCGCAGCGCCTGCTGCAGCTGCGCAATACGCTCAGCGCGCGCCTTCGCCGCCCGCTCGGCGGCGAGCTTACGCTCCTCGGCGAGCTTCTTGGCGGCAGCCCGCTTGCGCGCCTCTGCCCGCCGCTTGGCCTCGGCGCGCCGTTTCGCCCGCGCTCGCGCCTTTGCCTCGGCCTTCGCTTCAGCCTCGGCCTTGGCCTTCGCCTGCGCTTTTGCCTCGGCCTGTGCCTTGGCGTGGGCCTCGGCCTGTGTCTTGGCCTCGGCGGCCTGCTGTTGCTTCAGCCGCTGCTGCTCGGCCTGCGCGGCCGCGAGTCGCTGCTGCTCGGCCTCGGCGGCCTGCTGACGCAGAGCCTGTTCCTGCGGCGTCGGCGCTGGCGGTCCCTGGGGGGCACTCACCGGCGGCGGTGGCGGCGGTTTCGGCGCCGGCTTCGGTGCCAGACCGACCCCCTTGAGCGAATGGGCATCCACCACCGTGGCCTCGAGCGACACGCTCGGGGTGATCGGCCGGTGCTCGTAGCGCCACCAACTGTAGCCGAGCAGCCCGATGATGGTGCCGTGCAGCAGCACGGACATGCCGATCGACAGCCAGCGGTCGTGCGCGGACTCGGACATGGTGCGCCGCCTCGTCAAGGGTTCGGCCGGCCGGCCGGCGGCTGCGTCATGAAGCCGACCTTGCGGGCTCCGGCGTCCTGCAGGAGCACCATCGCCCGCACGATCACCCCGTAGGACACCGCCGTGTCGGCGCGGATCATCACCGGGCGGGTCGGGTCGGACTGCAGCGCGGCGGCGACGTGCGACTCGATGTCATTCGCGCTCGCCGGACCGAATGCCGGTCGCGTGCCCACCGCCAGATACAGCCCGCCGCTGCGGGTCACCGACAGCACGATGGGGCTGCGCTTGCCGGTCGGCAGCGTCTTGGCGGCCGCATGCGGCAGCGACACCTTCACGCCCTGGGTGAGCAGCGGGGCGGTGATCATGAAGATGATGAGCAGCACCAGCATCACGTCGATGTACGGCACGACGTTGATCTCTCCCATCAGCCTGCGCCCGCGCGAGACCTGAGCCATGGCGCGCTCCTAGCGGCCCTTCGGCGCCGCAGGCGCCGACATCGGGGCGCCCGCGGCGCTCACCGTCGGGGCCGCGGCCACGCCGCGCGTGGCGTGACGCTGCAGAATGGTGGAGAACTCCTCCATGAAGGCATCGAAGCGCACCTCGAGCCGCCCGACCTGGTCGGCGAAGCGGTTGTAGGCGACCACCGCCGGGATGGCCGCGAACAGACCGATGGCGGTGGTGATGAGCGCCTCGGAGATCCCCGGGGCAACCGCCGCCAGCGTCGCCTGGCGCACGTCACCCAGGGAGGAGAACGCGCTCATGATGCCCCACACCGTGCCGAACAGGCCCACGTACGGACTCGTAGAGCCCACCGTGGCGAGGGTGGCGAGGCTGTGCTCGAGCCGGTCGATCTCCTTCAGCTGCGCCACGCGCATTGCGCGGCGCGAGCCCTCGAGCACCAGATCGGTCGATCCGGCCCCCTGCTGGCGCTGGCGGGCGAACTCGCGAAAGCCCATCTCGAAGATGCTCGCCATGCCGCTCGCCCCGCCGCCCGACTCGATCGCCCGGTACAGTTGCGCCAGATCCCCGCCGGACCAGAAATTGTTCTCGAATTGATCGGCCTCGCGGCGCGCCCGCCCGAGCAGTAGCCGCTTGCGGAATATGATGGCCCAGGAGGTGAGCGAGGCGAGCATCAGCAACCCGATCACGATTTGCACCACGAAGCTCGCCTGTACGACGAGCTGAATCAGCGACAGATGTCCACTCATGAGGTTTCAGCTCACTCCCGGTTAGTTCAGCGCCGCACGCAGCGTCTCGGGCAGCTTCGTCGGTCGCATCGTGCGCGCATCGACGCAGGCCACCCTGACCTCGGCGGTCACCAGCGGCTCGGTCTCCCCCGCACGCAGGATGCGCTGCGCGAAGCGCATGCACACCGCGCCGTCGGGGCGCGGCTGGCAGGTCACGAGCAGCTCATCGTCGAGTCGCGCCGGCCGGCGGTAGTCCACCGATACGTTCACGACCGCAAACAGCACGCCGGGTTCCCGCGCCATCGCCTGTTGCGAAAATCCGAGCGAGCGCAGCCACTCGGTGCGCGAGCGCTCGAGGAAACGCAGGTAGTTGGCATAATAAACGATGCCACCGCCGTCGGTGTCCTCCCAGTAGACCCGCGCCGGCCAGCTGAACTCGCTCATGGATTCTCCTCAACCTGCGTCAGGGGCCCGGCGAGCCGCTCCGGCGGCGTGCGGCCGAAATGCTCGTAGGCGCTGCGCGTGGCCATGCGGCCGCGCGCGGTGCGCACCAGGAAGCCCTGCTGGATCAGAAACGGTTCGATCACGTCCTCGAGCGTGCCGCGCTCCTCCCCGACCGCCGCTGCGATGCTCTCGATGCCCACCGGGCCGCCGTCGAACTTGTCGATGACGGTGGTGAGGAGCTTGCGATCGAGGGTGTCGAACCCCTGCGGATCGACCTCCAGCAAATCGAGCGCCGCTTCGGCCACGGCCGCAACGATACGCCCGTCTGCCTTAACCTGAGCGTAATCGCGCACCCGGCGCAGCAGCCGGTTGGCGATGCGCGGGGTGCCCCGGGCACGCTCGGCGATGCGCCGCGCCCCGACGGCATCGATCGGCACGGCGAGGATGGCGGCGGAGCGGCGCACGATGTGCTCCAGATCGTCCACCGCATAGAACTCCAGGCGCTGCACGATGCCGAAGCGGTCGCGCAGCGGCGAGGTGAGCAGCCCGGCGCGCGTGGTGGCCCCGACCAGTGTGAACGGCGGCAGGTTCAGCTTGATCGAGCGGGCCGCCGGGCCCTCCCCGATCATGATGTCGAGCTGGCAGTCCTCCATGGCCGGATAGAGCACCTCCTCGACCACCGGGGAGAGCCGGTGGATCTCATCGACGAACAGCACGTCGCGCGGCTGCAGGTTCGTCAGGATCGCGGCGAGATCCCCCGGCCGCTCGAGCACCGGGCCTGAGGTCTGGCGCAGATTCACACCGAGCTCGGCCGCAACGATGTGCGCGAGCGTGGTCTTGCCGAGCCCCGGGGGACCGAACACCAGCACGTGATCGAGCGCCTCGCCGCGCTGGCGGGCTGCACCGATGAAGATCTCGAGCTGAGCGCACGCCTTGGGCTGCCCGACGTACTCGGCGAGCCGGCGCGGGCGGATGGCTTTGTCGGCGGCCTCATCCTCACCGCTCGCCTGTGCGCTGACGATGGCGCGCTCGAAGTCCATGCGCTACTCCCGCACCGCACTTTGCAGTGCGCGGCGGATCAGCTCCTCGGTCGAGTGCGTCTCGTGCCCCGCGTTCTTCAAGAGCCGGCTCGCCTCAGGCGGCTTGTAGCCGAGCGCGATCAGCGCATCGAACGCCTCGGTCTCGGCCTCACTGCCCGCGGCCGGCGCCGGCCGCTCGAGCGCACCGGCCTCGATCCGATCCCGCATCTCGACCACCAGCCGCTCGGCGGTCTTGCGGCCGATGCCGGGCACGCGCGTGAGCGCGCTCACGTCGTGCTCGTGCACGCACGTGGCAAACGCCTCGACGCTCAGCCCCGAGAGCAGCGCGAGCGCGATCTTCGGGCCGACGCCCGAGACCTTGATGAGATCGCGGAACAGCCGCCGCTCCGCTTCGGTGCCGAAGGCGTACAGCACGTGCGCATCCTCGCGCACCACCAAGTGCGTCAACAGGCGCACCGGCTCACCCACCGCCGGCAGGTGAAAATACGTCGACATGGGCGCTTCGAGCTCGTAGCCGAGGCCGCCCGCCTCGACCGTGAGGTGCGGGGGCGTCTTGGCGACAATCTGTCCGCGAATCGAGCCGATCATCAGGTCGTGCCGCTCCCGTTGGACGCCGCGCCGTGCGCGGCGGCAAGCCGCGCCATCGGGCGCGAGTGCGCGTGGCACAGCGCCACCGCCAGCGCATCGGCGGCATCGGCGGCGAGCCGCTCCTCGAGCGACAGCAGCGCGCGCACCATGTGTGCAACCTGCCGTTTCTCTGCGGCGCCCGAGCCGACCAACGCCAGCTTGATGGCGCGCGGAGCATACTCGAATACCGTCACACCGTGGGGTACGGCACACAACGCCGCGCCGCGGGCCTGGCCGAGCTTCAATGCGCTGTCGACGTTGCGGTTGACGAACACCCGCTCGACGGCCACCTCGGCCGGCTCGTGCCGCGCGATCAGCTCGGTGAGCTGCTCGAAGATCCGCCGCACGCGCACCGCGAGATCCTCGCCGCCGGGCACGGCGATGCAGCCGTGGGCCAGATGCCGCCACTGGCCATCGCGCCATTCGATCAGTCCGAATCCCGTGATCCGCGAGCCCGGATCGAGCCCGAGCACGCGCAGCCCGGCGCGCTCGGCCGCCAGCACCGGCGGGGGCGCCACCGCAGCGGTGCGCTGCGGATCAAACGCTCGCCAGGCTCGGGTCGGATATCGAGACATTCGAATACACACAGCGCACGTCTTCGACCTGCGCGAGGGCCTCCAGCAATTCACTCACGCGCCGCGCCGCGCCCGCGGGCAGCGTCAGTCTTTCGGCCACCCGCTCACTCACCGCCGCGGCGCTCGGCACCCAGCCATCGCGCGCCAGCGCAAGGCGGATCGCCTCGAATTCCTGCGGATCGGTGCGCACCTCGAGTTCCTCCCGGTCGACGCCGCTGACGTGCTCGGCGCCGGCGGCGTACGCCGCGCGCGTGAGACTCGCCGGATCCGTCGCCGCAAACCGCATCCAGCCCACCCGGTCGAAGAGGTAGCGCACCGCGCCCTCGGCGCCGAGAACGCCGCCGTGCTCGCGGAACACCCGCCGCAGCACCGAGCGCAGCCGCTCCGGATCGGCCGTACGGCACTCGAGCAGCACCGCGCAGCCCTCCGGGCCGTAGCCCTCGAAGCGCACGCGCTGCACACCGGACGGATTCAACACCATGTGAAAATATACAGTGCCACGGCGGCACGGCACAACCCCGCAGGCCGCACCGGTTTCGGCCGCCGTCGGCGTGTGGCTATGATAGCCAGTCCCCAGGCCTCCGGCATCGACGCCCCCGTGCAGACCACCCAGCACTGCCCGCCCACCCTGCTCGCCTCGATCGGCGCTCTGCGCGAGGCACTCGCCGCCAGCGGCATCGAGCCGGGCGCGCTCGAGCGCAGCGCCGAGGCGGCCGCGATCGTCGGAGCGCTCACGGAAGATGCCGATCTGGCACACGCCGTGGTGCTGAAGCCCGTGCTCGCGGCCAGCGACGCGCCGCCGAAGGCGCTCGCGCCGCTGGCGAGCCCCGAGGCCTGGAGCGCCGCCGCCGCGCTCTCGAAATTCGCCGAGATCGGTCTGCCGCAGCACTGGTCGCCGCAGCAGGGTCTGGATGCCCGCCAGGCCGAGACGCTGCGCAAGATGCTGCTCGCGGTGGTGAGCGACCCGCGCTTGATCCTCGCCCGGCTCGCCGAGCAGCTCACCGCGCTGCGCCACGCGCGCACCCTGCCCGCCGAGCCGCGCCGGCGCCTGGCGCTCGAGACACGCGCCATCTTCGCTCCCCTCGCCAACCGACTCGGCATCTGGCAGCTGAAGTGGGAGCTCGAAGATCTGGCGTTCCGCTACCTCGAGCCGGCCGCCTACCGGCACATCGCCGCGGCGCTGAACGAGCGGCGGCGCGACCGGGAAAGCTACATCGAGGCGTTCTGCACCGCGGTGCGCGCGGCGCTCGCGCAGAGCCACATCAGCGCCGAGGTGTATGGGCGGCCGAAACACATGTACAGCATCCACCGTAAGATGCAGCGCAAACACCTCGCGTTCGAGCAGCTCTTCGACGTGCGCGCCGTGCGCATCGTGGTGGAGTCGATCCCCGACTGCTACGGCGCGCTCGGTATCGTGCATGGCCTATGGCGCTACATCCCAGGGGAGTTCGACGACTACATCGCCACGCCCAAGGGCAACTTCTACCGCTCGATCCACACCGCGGTCATCGGCCCGGAGGGCAAGAGCGTCGAGGTGCAGATCCGCACCCGCGAGATGCACGAACATGCCGAGCTCGGCGTCGCGGCGCACTGGACCTACAAGGAAGGCAGCGCCCCGAACCTGCACTATCAGCGCAAGATCGAGGCGGTGCGCCGGCTGCTCGAGCCAATCGGCGCCGAGGGCGCGGACAGCGAGCGCGAATTCCTCGAGCAGGTGAGCACCGAGCTGTTCCAGGACCGCGTCTACGCCCTGACGCCCAAGGGCGAGGTCATCGACCTGCCGCACGGGGCCACGCCGCTCGATTTTGCCTACACCGTGCACACCTCGCTTGGGCACCGCTGCCGCGGCGCGAAGGTCAACGGACGCATCGTGCCGCTCACCCAGACCCTCGAGAACGGCGAGATCGTCGAGATCATCATCGCCAAGCAGGATGGGCCGAGCCGCGACTGGCTCGCCCCGGAACTGGGCTACCTCGCCTCGGCGCGCAACCGCGCCAAGGTGCGGGCCTGGTTCCGCAAACTCGATGCGGCCGACAACCGCGGCGCCGGACGCACGATCGCCGAGCGGGAGCTGGCGCGGCTCGGCGTCTCGGCGGCCCAGCTGCCGGAGCTGATCGGCGCATTGAGTGCGCGCGACACCGAGCACTTTCACCAACTGCTCGGTGAGGGGGAGATCACTGTCGCGCAGCTCGAGCGCGCCGTGCAGCGGCTGACGCCACGGCCGGAACTGCCGCTGCCGGTTCCGCGACCCGCACGTGCGACGCGCGGCGGCTCGCCGGTGGAGATCGAGGGGGTGGGTGATCTGCCGGTCACTCTGGCGCGCTGCTGCGCACCGATCCGGCCGCAGCCGATCGTCGGCTACGTCACCGTCGGGCGCGGCGTGACTATTCATCGGCGCGGCTGTCCGGGCTTCGCCCGCATGCGCGCGGTGCGCCCCGAGCGGGTGTTGAAAGTCGAGTGGAGTTCGAACCAGCCGGCCGAACTGCCGGTGCAGATCGCCGTGCACGCCTACGATCGGCGCGGACTGGTGCGCGACCTGACCGATGTGCTGGCGGTCGAGCGGCTGAGCATCCAGGGGATGACCACGACCACCGATGCGGCCGCGGGGACCGCCGACGTCGAGCTCACCGTGGCGGTCGGGGACGAGGCGCAGCTGCATCGGCTGCAGCAGCGCCTCGGAGCCGTCTCGAACGTGATCTCGGTGCGGCGCGCCAGTTAGCGGTTGAGCGAGTCGATCGCGCGCTTGTCCGCCGCGAGTGCCGCCTCGTGCAGCGCCTCGGAGAGCGTCGGGTGCGCATGGATGGTGCGCTGCAGGTCCTCGCTGCTCGCTGAGTACTCCATGGCGAGCACGGCCTCGGCGATCAGCTCGCCGGCCATCGGGCCGATGATGTGCACGCCGAGAATCTCGTCGTCGTCCTGCGCGGCGATCACCTTGGCGAAACCCTGCGCCTGCTCCATGGCGCGGGCGCGGCCGCTCGCCAGGAACGGGAACGAACCGACCTTGTAGGCCCGGCCGCTCGCCTTGACCTGCTCCTCGGTGAGCCCCACCCAGGCGATTTCCGGGGCCGTGTAGATGACCGAGGGAATGACCTTGTAGTTGACTTCACCGTAGCGGCCGGCGATCAGGTCGGCCACCATCACGCCCTCTTCCTTGCCCTTGTGCGCCAGCATCGGGCCGCGGACGCAGTCCCCGACCGCCCAGACGCCTTCGGCGCCCGTGCGGCAGTGCTCGTCGACCTTGATGAACCCGCGCTCGTCGAGCTCGACGCCCGTGCCCTCGGCCAGCAGCCCGGTGCTGAATGGACGGCGGCCGGCGGCGACGATCAGCCGCTCGACCGTGATCTTGTGCTCGCCCTTGGCGTCCTGGTACGTCACTTCGACCGCATCACCGCTCACCTTCGTGCCGGTGACTTTGGCGCCGAGGTGGATGTCCAGGCCCTGCTTCTTGAAGTGCCGCGCCGCTTCCTTGGCGAGCTGCTGATCGGCCATGGCGAGGAACTCGGGCATCGCCTCGAGCACCGTGACCTCGGCGCCGAGGCGCCGCCACACGCTGCCGAGTTCCAGTCCGATCACGCCGGCCCCGATGACCCCGAGGCGCTTCGGCACCGCCTCCAGATCGAGCGCGCCCCATGAATCGATGATGTGCGGCGCCTTGAAGGGCGACACTTTGAGCTCGACCGGCGTGGAGCCGGAGGCGAGGATCACATGCTTGGCGCTGAGTTCGCGCTTGGTGCCGTCCGCGGCGGTGAACTCCACACGCCGACCGGGCAACAGCTTGCCGTGGCCCTGCAGCGCGGTGACGCCGCTCGCCTTGAACAGCGCCATGATGCCCTGGGTGCTCGCCTTGACGATGCCGCCCTTGCGCTTTTGCATCTGCGCGACGTCGAAGCCAACCTCGCCCACCTTGATCCCGTGCACCGCGAATTCCTCGCGCGCACGGTGATAGAGCTCGCTCGACTCGAGCAGCGCCTTGGAGGGAATGCAGCCGGCATTGAGGCAAGTGCCGCCGAATGCATAGCTGCCGTCGCGGTTGCGCCATTCGTCGATGCAGGCCACCGAGAGCTTGTTCTGACCGGCGCGGATCGCCGCCGGATATCCGGCCGGCCCGCCGCCGATGACGATGACGTCGAATGAATCTGCCATGTTCAAATCCCCAACAGCATGCGGCCCGGATCCTCCAGGCACTCCTTGACGGTCACCAGGAACTGCACCGCCTCGCGGCCGTCGATGATGCGGTGGTCATAGCTGATGGCGATGTACATCATCGGGCGGATCGCGATCTGCCCGTCGACCACCATCGGCCGTTCCTGAATCTTGTGCATGCCGAGGATGGCGCTCTGCGGCGCATTCACGATCGGCGTGGACATCAGCGAGCCGAACACTCCGCCGTTGGTGATGGTGAAGGTCCCGCCGGTCAGATCGTCGATGCCGATCGTGCCGGCGCGCGCCTTCTTGGCGTACTCGCCGATCTCCTTCTCGATCGCCCCGAAGCCCTTCAGGTCCGCATCGCGCACGATCGGCACCACTAGGCCGCGCTCGGTCGAGACCGCGACGCCGATGTCGTAGAACTCGTGGTAGACGATCTCATTGCCGTCGACCGAGGCGTTGACCACCGGGAACTTCTTCAACCCCTCGATGCACGCCTTGACGAAGAAGGACATGAAGCCGAGCTTCACGCCCAGTTCCTTCTCGAAGCGATCTTTGTAGCGGGCGCGCAGGTTCTGCACGGCCGTGAGGTCGACTTCGTTGAACGAGGTGAGCAGCGCCTGGGTGGACTGGGCCTCCACCATGCGCTGCGCGATGCGCTGGCGCAGCCGCGTCATCGCCACGCGGTGCTCGGTGCGTGCGCCCGCCGGCGGTGCCGGCACCGCCGGCGCGGCGGGCGCCGCAGCGCCCTGCTGGCCGAGGAAGCCGACCACGTCCGATTTGGTGAGCCGTCCGTCCCGGCCGCTCGAGGGAATCGTGCCCGGATCGAGACGATTCTCTTCCACCAGCCGGCGTACCGACGGGCTGAGCTTGTCTTTGCCTGCCGCGTCTTCCTTGGCCGGGGCACTCTTGGTCTCGGCCGCCGCAGTGCTCTTGGCCGCCGGCGCCGGAGCCGGCGCGGCACTCGCCGCCGCCGCCCCCTCTTCGATCACCGCGAGCACCTGCCCGCTCGTGACCACCGTGCCATCGGCCACTTTCAGCTCGCGCAGCACGCCGTTGGCCGGCGAGGGCACTTCGAGCACCACCTTGTCGGTCTCGAGGTCGGCGAGGTTCTCATCGCGGCGCACCGCATCGCCGGGCTTCTTGTGCCAGGCGACGAGCGTCGCGTCGGAAACGGACTCCGGAAGTTGCGGGACTTTGATTTCAGTCGTCATGAGCTCTTTCTCATCGGGGCTGCGGGCGTCTTGCGTCCGCGGGCGTGCGTCAGGCGCGGGGTCTTGCGCGCCGAATTCTCAGTGGTCGTGGCATGCAGGGCCGCCTCGACCAGCGCCTGCTGCTCGCGCTCGTGCACCTTGGCGATGCCGGTGGCGGGTGCGGCGGCCGGCGCACGGCCGGCGTAGAGCACCTCGGCGTTCTTCTCCAGCGGCTCCTCGAGGCGATGGCGGATCTGATACCAGGCGCCCTGATTCTGCGGCTCCTCCTGACACCACACCACGTCGCGCAGGTTCGGGTAGCGCGCGAGCACCGCCTGATATTCCTCGCTCGGGAACGGATAGAGCTGCTCGATGCGCACCAATACCACGTCGCGCCGGTTGGCCGCGCGGCGCGCCTTGAGCAGGTCGAAATACACCTTGCCGCTGCAGAACACGGCGCGGCGCACCTCACCGACCTCGACTTCATCCACCTCGTCGATGACCCGGGCGAACGCGCCGCTCGAGAGCTCCTCGAGCGCCGAGACCGACAGCTCGTGACGCAGCAGGCTCTTGGGCGTCATCACGATGAGCGGCTTGCGGAACGGCTGGAGCATCTGGCGGCGCAGCATGTGGAACATCTGCGCCGGGGTCGACGGCACGCACACCTGCATGTTCGACTCGGCGCACAGCTGCAGGAAGCGCTCGAGGCGCGCCGAAGAGTGCTCCGGCCCCTGTCCCTCGTAGCCGTGCGGCAGGAACAGCGCGAGGCCGCAATAGCGTTCCCACTTCGCCTCACCGGAGCTGATGAACTGGTCGATGACGACCTGCGCGCCGTTGGCGAAGTCGCCGAACTGTCCTTCCCACACGGTCAGACAGGCCGGCTCGGTCGTCGAGTAGCCGTACTCGAAGCCCATCACGGCTTCTTCGGAGAGCACCGAGTCGATGATCTGCACGCGCGGCTGGCGCTCGGCGAGGTGCTGCAGCGGGATGTACACCTCGGGGCTGTTCTGATCGTGCAGCACCGCATGACGGTGGAAGAACGTGCCGCGGCCGCAGTCCTGGCCGCTCAGGCGCACCGAGTAGCCATCCTCGACCAGCGAGGCATACGCGAGCGTCTCGGCGCAGCCCCAGTCGAGCGGCATCTCCCCGGCGAGCATCTGCACGCGGTTCTTCATGATGTGCGCCACTCGCGGATGCAGCGTCAGCCATTGCGGCAGCTGCGCCATGCGCTCCCCGAGGGACTTCAGGCGCTTCATCTCCACGCCCGTGCCGATCCGCTCCGACCAGTCCGACTGCGCGTAGCGCGTCCAGTCGACCGTGAATTGATTGCCGATCATGCCGAGCGCGGCGCGGGCCAGCGGCTTGCCCTGATCGAGGCCCTCGCGGTACTGCGCCACCAGCGCATCGGGCTCGTCCTTCTGCACCACTCCCTCGCCGACCAGACGCTCGGCATACAGCGCGCGGGTGGTCGGGTGTTTGCGGATGATGTGGTACATCTGCGGCTGCGTGGCTGCCGGCTCGTCCGCCTCGTTGTGGCCGAGGCGCCGGTAGCACACCAGATCGATGACCACGTCCTTGTGATAGCGCATGCGGTACTCGAGCGCGAGCCGCGTGACGAACACCGCCGCCTCCGGGTCATCCCCGTTGACGTGGAAAATCGGCGCCTCGAGCATCTTGGCGACGTCGCTGCAGTACAGCGTCGAGCGTGCATCCTCGGGCGCGGAAGTGGTGAAGCCCACCTGATTGTTGATGACCAGGTGCAGCGTGCCGCCGGTGCGGTAGCCGCGCGCCTGCGAGAGCTGCAGCGTCTCCATCACGACGCCCTGGCCGGCGAAGGCCGCATCGCCGTGGATCAGCACCGGCAGCACCCGATCGCCCTGACTGTCGTCGCGTCGCTCCTGGCGGGCGCGCACCGAGCCTTCGACCACCGGGTTGACCACCTCGAGGTGCGAGGGATTGAAAGCGAGCACGGTGTGCACGTTGCCCGCCGGAGTGCGCAGGTCCGCCGAGAAGCCCTTGTGGTACTTCACGTCGCCCGAGCCCTTCAGATGGCTCAGGTCGTAGTTGCCCTCGAACTCCGAGAACAGCAGTGACGGCGGCTTGCCGAGCAGGTTGACCAGCACGTTCAGGCGCCCGCGGTGCGCCATGCCGATGACCACTTCCTCGACTGCGGCGCTGCCGCAGCGCTGAATCAGATCATCGAGCATCGGGATCAGCGTCTCCCCGCCCTCGAGCGAGAAGCGCTTCTGGCCGACGTACTTGGTGTGCAGGTAGCGCTCGTGCCCTTCCGCGGCGGTGAGCTGCCAGAGAATGTTGTGCTTCTCCTCGGCGCTGAAGGTGTGCTTCAGACGGCCGGCCTGGAAGCGGTCCTGCAGCCACAGCCGCTCGTTCGAGTCGGAGATGTGCGCGAATTCCGCGCCCACCGAGCCGCCGTAGATGATCTCGAGCTCGCGCAGGATCTCGCGCAGCTTCATGCGCTTGGGCACCGCCTCGATGCGGCTGCCGGTGTAGAACTCGCCCTCGAGGTCCGCCTCGGAGAGCTTGAAGTACGGCAGGTCGAGCACGTGCGGGCGCGGCCGCTGCATCAGCCCGAGCGGGTCGAGCTTCGCGATGAGGTGCCCGCGATTGATCCAGATCTGGATCAGGCGCGAGACGGCCGCCTGGCGCACATCGGCGCCCCTGGCGCCGCCGGGCGGCGCGAGGTCGCGAGGCTGGCGGGCCCGCGCGGCGATTCCGGCCTCGATCGGACCGGCGGGCCGCTCGTTGCCGCCCCCGCCGGGCAGACTCTGGAAGTAACGACGCCAGCGCTCCTCTACGCTCGCTGGGTCAGTGAGGTACTGCTCGTAGAGAGTGTCCAGGAAATCGGCGTTGCCGCCGAAAAGGGGTGTAGGTTCAAGCATGCTGGGAGAAGCAACCGCGAATCGCTAGTGTAACGGAAAGGCCACAGGCGAGGAATATGCAATCTTGCGTCATACGCTGAAACTTAACGCCGGTCCAGGATGTGAGTGCACGGTACACGCCACGGTCTCACAGCATGCCGAGCAGCGCCAGCTCGTAGACAATTAGTACGACGTATCCGGCGAGTACCGCGTACAGAATGAGCGGCACGGGCAAGCGTCCGAAGGCCTTCAGCCGCGCGAGCATCGTCAGACAGACGATGCCGATGCCGGTGAGGCCGACCTTCACCGCGATGAACGCCGCTGCACTGCCGCGCACCAGAGTCGCGAGCAGTGGATTGACTTCGTAGGCGCCCTGATTGATCAGCAGCAGCGTCAGGGCCGCATCGGCGCACGAGAGCGCGACGATGAGCGTCGCCACCGCGAGCCACCAGGGATGGTGCCAGTCGACCGCCCCGAGACGCTGCTCACCGCTGCGGCGCGGTCCCTGCCGGCGCGGGCGCATGCTGCCCAAGACCAGGGCCCGCAGCACGCTGGTGCGCCGATCCGGCCCGCGGCGCCGCTCGAGCTCGGCGGGCTCACTGGGCGGCTCACGGGCGCCGGGGGCGCGGTCGGGAAGGGGTCTGGACACGGTGGGCGCGCGCAAAGGAGGGTGGGCCGGATTGTAGGGCCCTGCCCCGTCCGCGCCGCCCGCAGCGCCCCGAAGTGTGATACCGATCGCAGCCGTCGGCGCGACGCACCCGTCCGGCGGGGCGCCCGCTGCGCCGCTCGGACGCGGGCGTTCGAAGCATGGGCCGGAGGCTTGCACGGTGAGCGGGAGTATAGTGATGCGCACCGGTGCACCTGCGCGAGACCCCTCATGAGCCAGACCGCCATCAACCCCGTTCGAGAGAGGCGAGGAAAATCACTCGGCCTCGCCGTGGCCCTCGCCTTCCTGTTCGGTCCCTTCGGCCTCGCCTACGCCAGTCTCACCGGCGCGGTGGTGATGCTGATCGTGGCGGTAATCGTGCTGGTGCCGGTCCTGCTCGGGCTGTTCATCAACGCCGTGATCTTCCTGCCGGTGTGGATCGTGTGCGTGATTTGGGCGGCATTTGCCGCCTACGAACGTACCCGCAATGCCCCGGCCGAGGATACCGGGCCGGCGGGCGATGGCGCCCCCGGCAGGAGTTGAACCTGCGACCTACCGCTTAGGAGGCGGTCGCTCTATCCACTGAGCTACGGGGGCACGGCTGCACCCGAGTTTACCGAGCCCGGGCCGCTGCCGCTCGGCAGATTCGCCTGCGCTCACCGGCGCTTCAGTTGAGCGGATCGAGCGCCTCGAGTTCGAAACGGCTCGGTTCATAGCGCGCCGTGGCCCGACGCACTTCGATGCGGCCGCGCCCGGCATTCTTTGCCGCATAGCAGGCCGCGTCGGCGACGCGCAGCAGTGCCGCCGCATCGGCCGCTCCGGGTTCGGCCCAGGCGACCCCCATGCTCGCTCCGACCCGAAAATAATGCCCCCCTTCCCAATGCAGCACGAACTCCTCGATCGCCGCGAGGGCCGCGCGAGCCACCTGTTCGGCCCGCTCGCCCGGACAGCCGGGCAGCAGCAGCGCGAACTCATCCCCGCCGAGCCGCGCAGCAGTGTCACTGGCGCGCACGTGCGCCTTGAGAATCTCACTGACCCGCCGCAGCGCCTCATCGCCGGCGGCGTGACCGCCGAGGTCGTTGATCTCCTTGAAACGGTCGAGGTCGATGAACACGAGCGCGCAGGGTTCGTGCTGGCGGGCGGCCACTTCGCGCAGCCGGACGTTGAATTCGCGGTGATTGACCAGGTCGACGAGCGGATCGTGCGTCGCCTGATACTGCAGCGCCCGGGTGAGCTGCGCGTTCTCGGCGGTGATGTCGAGCACCTTGCCGATGGTCCGGTCCGTCTTGTAGGCCGAATACGCCACCACGGCGACGTACACGATATTCACGAACGCCAGTGCGTAGTGCAGCGCCAGCCGGTCCGTCAGCAGCCGCCATTCCATCGACAGCGCCAGCGGCATCATGAAGATCATGTAGCAGCGCCACATCGCCCCGTACGAGGTCATCGCCCCGGCGATGACCCCGGTGAACACCAGCACGGTGAGCATCTGGTGCGCAACGTCCCCGAGCGGCAGGAACAGCAGCGCCCCGAGGCCCCAGATCATGCCCGAAACCAGTGTCGCCGCATCGAGCCGCTGCATCCACTCCCGCGGCGTCCGCGCGCCCGGATCGCGCGCAAAGGCTCGGCTCTCAAGATGGCGTAGTAGCGAAATGGCGACGACCAGCGCCAGCCAGCCGAACAGCTCGGTGCGTGAGGTCACCTCGTAGAGCAGCACGACCAGCACGGCTGCGGCCAGCACCGCCCCGCTCAGCATGAAGGTGAAATTGCCGTAGACCAGCCGCAGGCGCTCGACGTCGGCCCCCTGGGCGGTGTTCTCGGACGGGTTCTGGCTCACATTGCGGTCGCCTGCAGGCCCTCATCTGGCGCAGATTTTACCGCCGCAAGCCACGGGCATGCTGTGCGGAATGCCGCAGCCCCGACAATCCGCCGCGCTGCGCCAAACCCGCCCCGCGCAGACCCTCCGGACCACTGGCAGAGTCTGACCTGCAAGGGCCCCATCCCATCGCGGCGAGGATCGCAGTTCCCGGGGCCGCGCACCCTGCCGCTGCCGCCGCCTGCCGTTCAGGCGCCCGAGGCGCCGGCCTTCAGCTGCGCGATGATGTCGGTGGAGAACTCACCCGTCACCAACAGCCGATGCTCCACGTCGTCCATCAGTTCGACCCGGTTGCGGCCGTTGGACTTCGCCCGATACAGCGCCTCGTCGGCCAGCTGCAACGCGCCATAGGGCTTGCGCCACGCGGTCGGCTCGACCACCGCAACGCCCACGCTGATCGTAAGCACGTCGCAGCAGCGCGAGGAATCGTGTTCGATCGACAACTCCTGCACCGCGCGGCGCATCGCCTCGGCGGCCGCCTGCGCACCGGACCGGTCGGTATCGAAGAGGATGACACCGAATTCCTCTCCACCGTAGCGCGCCACGAGATCGAGCGGCCGGCGCACGCAGCACTGCATGGCGAGCGCCGCCTGGCGCAACGCGACATCCCCGGCCTGATGCCCGTAGCGGTCGTTGTAGGCTTTGAAGTCATCGATGTCGATGAGCATGATCGCCATCGGGCGCGCATCGCCGCTCGCCTGGCGCCACAGACGCGCCAGACTCTCATCGAACATGCGCCGGTTCTTCGTCCAGGTGAGCACGTCATGCTGGGCGAGTTCCCCGATCAGCTGGCTTTCGAGGAACGCGCGCCGGCTCTGGCGCTCGAGCACCAGCGCACCCAAGGCGCAGGCGACGAAGGTCGTGAGCATGAACAGCGCGCTGCTCACCGCCGCACTCACCGAGAGGTGATACCACCAGGCCGCGCCCAGCTCGCTCGCCAGCGCCAGCGCGGCGGCCAGCAGTCCGGGGCGGAACGTCAGGCCGAGAAAGAAGAACGGCCCGATGAGGGCGAGCGGGGCCACCATCAGCGCGTCGGTCGCGCCGGCGGCCGCTGCGTGCACGACCAGTGCCATCCCGAGCACGTTGCGCAACGGCACCAGCACCTTGGCGACCGGCAGGTACTGGCGCTCGTAACTCGAGCTCCAGACCAGCCAGAGCAGCCACGCGCTGCTGGCGAGCACAACGCCCACCGGAGCACTCATCAGCCCCCCAAACTGGTGGTGCATCAGCGTCTGCGCAATGCGCAAGACACCGAGCAGGGCCGCGAGCGTGCATGCACCGCGCACGACGATGCGGTTGTTGCGCAGCACGCTGCGCAGATATTGCGACTCGAGCGGTTCCGGAAACGGCGCGGCGCGCGTCTCTTGCTGCAGCTGCGCGGCGTATTTCGAGTCCGGAAGCGTCTCGAAGCTCAAGCCCTCATTCATAGACTTAAGTTAATCCAGGGTCTGCTCGTCGCGCCGTGACCGGGCGCAAGGTATGAACATGCGTACCCGGCGCGCCCGTGGCCCGCCGGGTGATTCTGAAAACTCTTCTACATCAATGAATTACGGCCTTATCTGCCCGCGCAGCTCACCGGCCGGATGGCGATGGCTGTGCACATTGAGGTACAGGTCCCCAGCCCGGAAGGCCCGATACTGGGCCGGCGTGAGCTTCGCCCCGGCCGGGACGCGCCACACGTTCGCACCGGTGTGCTTCAGCCAGATCACGATCGGTCCATTGGTGCCGGCGGCCCCCTCGTGGATGTGCACCATGGTGGGACGGATCCCGTGGGTGGTGAGTTCGCCACGCACCGCGTGATCGGGCAGCACCGAAATCACGGCCGTGGCGCTGGCCGCGCTCTTGACCGCAGGCACTTCCGCAGCACCGCTCAACCGAACGTGTACCGTCGTCGCGCTCGCCACGCCGAGGGCGCCAGCCAGCAGCACGAGTGCTCCGCATCGCTTGATGAGCGTAATCATGATCCGCCTCGAATGAAGCCGATGAAAGCGCGCAACTTACCATTTGGGCCCGGCGGCGTCATCGCCCGCCCTCCCGGTCGTCACGGCGCGAGGGATCCATCCGCGCCGCGGCGCAGGAACGGCAGGAACACGACCAGCGCCAGCGTCTGCGTGATCCCCGCCAGCAGTACCACCGCATGCAGCGAGTGTTCGTACAGCGCGCCGATCACCGTGGCGCCGCACAGCCAGGCGACGCCGTAGGCCGCCCCGAAGATCCCGTAGGCCAGGCCGCGCCGGGCCGCCGGGGCCAGGTCCGCCACCGCCGCGCGCATGGTCGAGCCATGCAGGCCGACCACCGCCCCCCAGAGCACCCCGCCCCACCACACCCGTACCGGCGCGACCGAGAAGGCCAGCAGCGGGACCGCCGCGGTGAGCGGCAGCGCGAGTGCCACGCTGCGCACGCCGATGCGGTCATAGGCGTGACCGGCGAGCAGCGCCGTCAGCGCCGCGGCGGCCATCGCGGCGGCATAGAGCACCGGGATCAGCTCCGGGGCGAGCACGTGGCGAACCTCCAGGTGATACGAAATCACCCCGAAGGTGGAAAAGCCCAGCATCGAGAGCGCCGTGAACAGACTGTACCGCCAGAACCGCCCCGGCAGTCCGCACGGCCCCGGGGCACCATCGCGCCGCGCCGGGGAAATCGCCGCGGCCGATTCCTCGTAGGCCTGCGGGTTCGGCACCGCTCGGCGCAGCCAGGCCAGCAGCGCGAGCGCACCGAGCCCCGGAATGATCAGCACACGGAACGCGAGGCGAAAATTTCCGAACGCGATCATCAGCGCAGCGATCAGCGGCCCGAGCAGCGCCCCGGTCTGATCGAGCATCTCGTGCAACGCGAATGCCCGGCCCCGGCCGCTCGCTCCGCCCGCGTGCGACAACATCGTGTCGCGGGCCGGGGTGCGCACCGCCTTGCCGAATCGCTCGGCGATCACCAGCACACAGGCCTGCGCCAGATCGACCGGCGCAGACAGCAGCGGCACGGCGATGATCGTGGTGAGGTATCCGGCGAGCGACCAGCGCCAGTACCGGCGGGTCTTGTCGGCGAGCGGGCCGGTGACCAGACGCAACACCAGCGCCACGGCTTCCCCTGCGCCGGTGATCAACCCCACGAGTGCCGCCGAGGCCCCGAGGGTGGCCAGATACGGTCCGACGATCGCGCGCGCCCCCTCGTACACCATGTCCGCGAGCATGCTGACCGCGCCGAAGGCGAGCACGAAACCCGTGGGGGTCAGTCTGTTCTCACGGCCTGCTGCGATGATCGTCTCCCCGGCTGTTCGCTCCGGTCGGCAGCCTAACGTACCGCCGCGGCCTCCGGTCAACGCCGCGGCGCCCCGAGAGGCGACGGACCGAGCCAAATCAGCGACCGATGACTGCGCCAAAGCGCTACCTTAATCCTCCCTTTTTTCGATCCATTGGCATTGGAGATCTGCAATGCGCCCCATCCTGGCACTGGCGACCGCTGCGCTTCTCGGCACGAGTCTGTTGGCCGCGGCGGCCACCCCGGCCGTGCCCAAGCAGCCGGGGCCGTTTCACGGCCTGAAGTTCCGCGATCTCGGCCCGGCGGTCGCCGGCGGCCGCGTCACCAGCGTGCTCGGCGTCGCCGGCAATCCCGCACTCTATTACGTCGGCGCTGCCGGCGGCGGCGTGTGGAAGACCGAGGACGGCGGCATGAGCTGGAAGGCGATCTTCAACCACGAGCCGACGCAGTCGATCGGCTCGATGGCCCTCGCCGGCGGCAATCCGAACTGGCTGTGGGTCGGTACCGGTGAGGCCAACCCGCGCAACGACGTGCTGAACGGCGATGGGGTGTACTTCAGCCCCGACGGCGGCAAGACCTGGGTCGACAAGGGCCTGCACCACGCCGGCCAGATCGCGGCCATCGCGGTGGACCCCGAGAACACCAACACCGTGTTCGCCTGCGCCGAGGGCAACCTGTGGAAGCGCGGCCCGCAGCGCGGGGTGTTCATGAGCACCGATGACGGCGCGCACTGGCAGCGGGTGCTGTACCTCAACGACCACACCGGCTGCAGCACCATCGCCTTCGAGCCGGGCAACCCCAAAGTACTGATCGCCGGCATGTGGCCGCTGCAGCGGCGCGCCTGGATGCTCACCAGCGGCGGCAAGAGCGGCGGTCTGTACCGCTCGAGCGACGGCGGCGTGCACTGGACGAAGCTCACTCACGGCCTGCCGGGCGGGCGCATCGGGCGCAGCGCGGTCGCGTTCGCCCCGAGTCAGCCCGAGACCGTGTACGCGGTGCTGCAAGCCAAGGGCGGCGTTCTGTGGGTCTCACATGACCTCGGCAGCCACTGGCAGAAAGTCAGCGACAATCACAACAGCGACGTGCGGCCGTTCTACTTCACGCAGCTCGCGGTGATGCCGAACGACGCCCGGCGCCTGTTCCTGCTGTCGATGAAGATGATGGAGAGCAAGGACGGTGGCAAGCACGTGTTCTACGCCGACAAGGGCGTGCACGTCGATCACCACACCATCTGGATCGACCCGACCAACCCGAACCGCATCATCCAGGGCAACGACGGCGGGGTGTACCTGTCGCTCGATGCCGGCAAGCACTGGCGGCACCTCGACAATCTGCCGATCGAGCAGTTCTACCAGGTGGCCGCGAGCGCGACCGCCCATCCCTGGCCGTATCTGGTCTGCGGCGGACTGCAGGACAATGACGCCTGGTGCGGCGCGAGCAGCGACTACGAGCGCGGCGGCGTGACGGGCGCACAGGACTGGTTCGACGTCGCCGGCGGCGACGGCCAGTACGTGGTGCCGGCTCCGAACGACGCCTCGATGATCTACGCAACCACCGACGACGGCTTCGCGACGGCGCTGAACCGCGCCACCGGCCGCAAGCGCGAGATCAATCCCTACCTGCGTGACGTGCTCGCCGGGCTGCTGCTCTCGGGCAAGCCGACCTACGCGCAGAAATACCGCTTCGACTGGACCACCCCGGTCGCGGTCTCGCCGACCGATCCGAAGAACGTGTACACCGCCGCAAACGTGGTGTTCCACAGCACCGACGGCGGCAGGCACTGGCGCGTCATCAGCCCGGACCTGACGCGCAACATCAAGGCCAAGCAGCAGCCGAGCGGCGGTCCGATCGACCTGGACATGAGCGGCGCGGAGACGTACGACACCATTCAGTCGCTCGCCCTCGCCCCGACCGATCCGAAGGTCATCTGGGTCGGAACCGACGACGGCTGGGTGTGGGTGAGCCGTGACGATGGCGCGCACTGGAACAAGGTGACCCCGCCCGGCGCACCGCAGTGGGCCCGCGTCTACCACGTCGAGCCCTCGCCGTTTGCCGCCGGCACGGCCTACGCGGCCTTCGACGGCCACGAGATCGGCAACGATGCCCCGTACGTGTTCCGCACGACCGATTACGGCAGGCACTGGACCCGCATCACCCGCGGACTGCCGGACAGCAGCGTCGAGGTGGTCACCGAAGATCCGAATCACGCCGGGCTGCTGTTCGCCGGAACGATCTCGGCCGGCCTGTATGTGTCGTTCGACGATGGCGCGCAGTGGCAGCCACTGCATGCCAACCTGCCGCGCGGCCTGTCGGTGTGGGACGTGAACTTTGCACCCGATCACCGCGGCCTGCTGCTCGCCACGCACGGCCGGGGCATCTGGGTGCTCGACAACCTCAGGCCGCTCGAGCAGTACCGCGCCGCGGCGATGCGCGCACCGTTCCATCTGTTCAGCGCCTCCGCGGGCGTGCAGCTGTATCACTCGTACACCAACGGTGTCGGTCCGAGCGGCTATGTCGCGCCGAACGCACCGACCGGGGCGATGATCAGCTACCACCTCGCCAAAACACTGAAGCCGACGCCGGCCGAAAAGGCAGCGCATCACGGTCCGGTGCGCATCGCGATCCGTGATGCCGCCGGTACGCTGGTGACGACGCTGTACGGACCGGGCAAGGCTGGGTTCGACACCGTCGTGTGGAACCTGCGTTACAAGGGTGCAGCCAAACTCGACCCGCCGCTCGGCTCCGGCCACGGCGGTGGATTCGGGCCAGCTGCCCTGCCCGGCCAGTACACGGCCACCGTGCACGCCGGGACCTCGATGCAGCGGGTGACGCTGAAGGTCGAGTCTGATCCGCGCTATTCGGTCTCGCTCGCCACCGCCCGTGCGGATACCCAGGCCGGTCTGGCCGCACGTGAGGAGCTCTCGGCAGTCAATCGCCTGCTGAACCACGTGGCGAGCATGCGCAAGAGCCTCGCCGGCGTGCTGGCGCGCGGCAAATCCGATCCGGCCTGGGGTCGTCGACACGCCGCGCTCCTCGCCCAGGGCAAGACACTGCAGAAGACCCTGACCTCCTACCAGAACACGCTGTGGAACTCGCATACCCAGCACAAGGCGGAGGAGGACTTCCTGCGGCACTTCTCGCACCTGCACCGCAAGGTCGACACCCTGTACGGCATGAGCGCCGGACTCTGGGGTGCCAAACCGCGCGCGCAGCTGCTCGGGCTGATCCGCACCGACCGCACGCTGATCGAGCAACTGCTCAGCCGCTACGACGGTTCGGTGCTGACGCAGGTGAAGGCCTGGAACAGCGCCGCTTACGCCGCGGGCGTCGCCACGCTGCCGACCGGGTCGGCCGTGACACTGCACACCCCGCCGGCACTCCCGCCGGCCGCAGGCGCCTGAGCACTCGTGGGGGCGCAGCCGCAACGGCTGCGCCCCCACGGCTGCCGATCGATTCTCTTACGACCGAGCAGCGCTTCAGCCGCTCGCGCACCCCGGATGCTTCGCCCGCTCAGGCTGCGCGCAGCGCCGCCGGGCCGGCCTCGCGCTGGCGCACCCGCCACGCGGCATACGCCAGCACGAAGCAGGCGAGCACACACCAGCAGGACAACCAGAGCAACTGGCGCGGCAGCCCCACCCCGTGGTCGATCAGCAGACCCGAGAGCCCCGGCCCGATCGCCGTGGAGAGCACCATCGCCGAGACGATCATCGCGCGGATACCGCCGAGATTCGCAAGGCCGTAGATCTCCGGCCAGAGCGCACCCAGCATCGTCGAGGTGATCCCGTTGCTGATGCCGAACAGAAACATCGACAGATACACGCCCCAGACCGGCGCGATCAGCCCGAGGGCCGCCGACGTCACGGCAAGCGGTACGAGGAAGTACGGCAGCAGCCGCACCGCGCCGAACCGATCGATCAGGTGTCCGCCGACCAAGCCGAACACGACGGTCGTGACCGACATCACCGGGAAGGCCGCAGCGAAGATCAGCGGGTCGTACCCGCGCAGCGCGATCAGGTAATCCTGGTTGAAAAAGATGACGGTCGCGATGAACGGCGGGGCGAGCGCGCCGAACTGCAGCAGATAGAACACCGGGTCGCGAAGGACCTCAGCGCGCGTCCAGCTGCGCGCGGTACGCAGTGCGCTCGCCTTCACCTCCTGGGAGTGCGGCACGCGGGCAATGCGCATCAGGGTGAGAATCGAGGGCAGCCCGACCAGCACGATCAGCCCGGCGGAGGCGATCCAGGCGGCCCGCCAGCTGCCGCCCGCCCGATCGACCAGCACGACGAAGACCGGCAAGAGCGCAATGCCGGCCTGCTGGCCGGGTACGATCAGCGCCATGGCGCGCCCTCGGTTGGCGATGAACCAGCGTCCCAATTCCGTGTAGGCCGTTTCGGTCATCATGCCCTGACCGAACAGGCGCAACAGGTACAGAGCTCCGGTGAGCAGCACGAGGTTCGGCGCCAGCACCATCAGCACACAGGCGAGTGCGAGCGCCGGCAGGGTGAAGCGCACCACCTTCCAGCCCGGCATCACGTCGAGGGTTCGCCCGAGCCACGGCAGGCTCACCGCGCTGGCGAGCGTGGCGAGCATGTACAGCCCGCCGAAGCCGCCCGCCGAGAGGTGGAACGTTTCGCGCAGCGCCTTGCCGGACATGCCGATGAAGAACGTCTGCCCGAAGGAGGAAAACATCATGAGCAGGAAGCCCGCGCCGATCCAGCGGGTGTTGTCTCGCAGGAAGCGCAGCGTATCGCGTCCGAATTCGATCATCTGGGTAAGGCGTTCACGCGGGGTGGGCATACCAGTATGGCATTGATCGGTCGCGTGAACTGGCGGCTCGCGGAACGCCCGGCCCATGCCCCGAAATGGTGCGTCGAATCCGCGGGGTCGCCGTCAGGCTCAGGCGAGGGACGGCCGCCCGCTCCCGGCTCGTACAGTAGGTAGCTGTGCGGATCGAAGTCCCCGATCACGAAGCGTACAAGGAGAGTCCACCGTAATGTGACTCGAGGACCGGCCATCATGAAACGGATCATTGGGTTGTGTGTTCTGGCGATGAGTGCGGCCTGTGCGGCTCCCTCGGCTGCGCTGGCGCAGCAGAACATGGGCCGGATGGGCCAGATGGGTGGCATGAGCCAGATGGGCGGCATGGGCGGCATGGGTGCGCGGATGTACGACACCCGGACCGTCGAGACGATCCGCGGGGACATCATCGCGATCGAGAAAGTGGCCTATCGTGGCAGCCGCGCCTATGGCATTCACCTGCTGCTGAAGACCGCCGCAGGCAATGTCTCGGTGCACCTGGGACCCAGTTGGTACATTGCGCGTCAGCACCTGAAGCTCGCGCCGGATGAGATGATCGAGGTGACCGGATCGCAGGTCACGTACGAAGGTCAACCCGTTCTCATCGCCGCCGAGATCCGCAAGGGACACCAGTCCATGATGCTGCGCGACTCGCGCGGCTTCCCGCTGTGGAGCCGTTCGCGCCAACGTTGAGTCCCCCGGGTCCGCGGACCCGGATCCTGCACCCGGACGGGAAGCGCCCGGGTGCAGCACGCAGCCCGATCAGCCGCTGCGCGGATCGAGCGCGAGCAGCGCGAAGCTCGCCAGCCAATGCTCGCCCATGTAGTCCCCCGCGACCTGCCCGAGCGCACTCGCCAGGTGCGCCTCGATGCTCGAGGCGGCCCTCCGGTGCAGCGGATGGCCGCCGGGCAGCGCCGCCACGATGCGCCGCCAGCACCAGGCCCGGGCGAGATTCAGTCCATCCAGATGCGCGATCTTCCCGTCGGTGCGGTCGCTGACGGTTGCCGGCGCGAACAACGTCGCTGGCCTGCCCTCGGCCGCCTCCGGTAGAAACGCCTCGAACCACGCGCCGAACGCCTCGGGCCCCAGCACCTCAGCCATCAGCGCCGCCTCGGTGAGTGCCGGGGAGAGAAACTCATCGAGTGAAGGCTCCCAGGCCTGACAGCCCCGGTCCTCGCCGTACCAGCGGCGCGCCTGCTGCGCACAGTGCTCGGCGAGCGTCCCGTCGCCGGCCGCCGCGGCGTAGTCGCGCGCCAGGAGCAGTGCGAACGCGGTGTTGGCGTGCGCGCCGGAACGGATCGGATAGGTCGCGAGCGGCAGAAAGGCCTCGAACCGCGCGACGAACGCCGCGGCGAGCGGCGCCAGCCGCGCCGCCCATGCGCGCCCCTCGGCACTCTCGTGGCGCAGCAACTCCCCCTGCAGCATCAACAGCCAAGCCCAGCCGTACGGCCGCTCGAAGCCCCGGGTCGAGCTCGCCTGCAGGTAGGCGCACTCGGCGGCGACCTTGGCTGGTGTGAACTGCGCATCGAACAGCGCGCGGATCTGCCCTGCCGCTGCCAGCGCCGGAAAGCGCCGAACCAGCCGCGCGAGCAGCCAGTGCGTGTGCACGCAGGAGTGCCAGTCGAAGCTGCCGAAGAAAATCGGGTGCAGCGCTCGCGGACTGCGCATGTCGGTCTCGTCAGTCAGGACGTGGTCGGGCTTGTGCGGATATTCGCGCCCGACGTGCCCGAGCGCGATGCGCGCGAAGCGCTCGGCCAGATCGAGCCCGAGCGTGAGGGAACGGTTCATGGCAGCCTCAGAAGCGGTAGACGAGCCCATACATCAGTATGACGTTGCAGGCGAGCAGCACGAGCGCCGTCGGCACCTGCACCTTGATCACGGCATTGCGGTCCGGCAGCTCGAGCAGCACCGCCGGTACGATGTTGAAGTTGGCGGCCATCGGCGTCACCAGCGTTCCGCAGAAGCCCGAGAGCATGCCGATGGCACCCATGATGGCCGGGTCGCCGCCGAAGCGCTGCACGATCAGCGGCACTCCGACCGCCGCAGTCATCACCGGGAAGGCTGCGAACGCGTTGCCCATGACCGTGGTGAACAGCGCCATGCCCACGCAATACACGAGCACCGCCGCAAACGGGTGGCCGAGCGGCAGCCAGGTCGTGGCAAGGTGGCCCACCGTGGCACCGACACCGGCGAGTGCAAAGACCGCCCCGAGCGCCGCCAGCAACTGCGGCAGGATCAGCGCCCAGCCGATCATGTCGGCGAGCCGCCGGCCCTCCTCGAGCGCCGCTGCAGGCGGCGCCTTCGCCTGCCAGAGCGCGACCAGGAGCGCCGCGAGGATGCCGACGGCGAGCGCGATGAGTGTCACGTTGTCTGGATCGGCGAGCGGTGCGCCACCGACCTCGATGTGCCCGAGCGTGAAGGTGCCGAGCACCGCAATGAGCGGAATCAGCAGCGCCGGAACCAACAGTGCATTGCCGCGCCGGGCCGCCCGCTGTGCGCGCTCCGCGGCGCTGCGTCGTTCGGTCGAGCCACGCCCGAGCGCCCCGGTGCCGCCGAGTGCGATCAGCGCCACCACCAGGACCCCGTTGGCGGTATCTCCGAGCTGCGAGCCGAAGAGGAAACTCACCGCGAGCAGCGCCCAGAAGGCGCCGTTGCCGAAGCGCCGCGGATTGCTGCGGTCGCGCACGCTAAGCAGCGCGAACGCCCCGAACATCGTGCCGGCGAGTCCGTAGACGTCGTGCAGCCCGATCAAGGGGGCTCTCCGCGCGCGAGGCGCTTCAACTTCGCATCGAGGTGCCAGAGGCGCACGCCGTGAATCAAGAACGCGAGCAACGCCGTCGGAATCGCCCACATGGATAGCCGAAACGGCGCGATGTCGTAACCGCTCTGGGCGAGAAAGCCCTTGATCAGCAGAATCGAGGAGATGGCGATGAAGATGTCCTCACCGAAAAACGCTCCGACGTTGTCCGCACTGGCCGCATAGGCGCGCACCAGATGACGCATGCGCTCGGAGAGCCGTCCGAAGCGGCTCTCGGCAGCACCCTCGGCCATCGGCGCGACGATCGGACGCACCATCTGCGCCGGGCCGCCAAGGGACGTCAGGCCGAGCGCCGCGGTGAACTGGCGCAGTGCGAGATACCCCAGGATGATCCGCCCGGCCGTCGCGGTGCGCAGCCGGCCGATCAGGGTGCGCGCCCGCTCGCGCAGACCCTCGTGCTCGAGCAGCCCGATCACCGGCAGGATCAGCCAGATGAGCGACACGTAGCGCGTCGCGTTGAAGGCATGACCGAGCGCAGCCAGCACCCGCAGTGGGGTGATCCCCGCGGCCAGTCCGGCCGTGAAGGCCGTCACCAGAATGACGAGCAGCGGATTGAGGCCGGCGGCGAAGCCGACCACCAGCACCGCGATGGCGAGCAGCGGCCAGAGATTCACGGTGCCCCGAATCCCCCGCCGCCCGGGGTGAGGAGGGTGAGCACATCGCCCGCCCCGACCGCGAAGCTCGCCGTGGCGCCGATCGCCTCGAGCGAGCCGTCGGCCCGGCGCAACGTCCCGGCACCGGCCGCCCCGCTTGCCCCGCCCTGCAGTCCGAACGGACGCACCCGCCGATGGTTGGCGAGCAGCGCGCCGGTGAGCGGCGCGCGGAACTCCACTCGGCGCAACACGCCATCGCCACCGCGGTGCCGCCCGGCACCACCGGAGCCGCGGCGGATGGCGAACTCGCGCAGCAGCACCGGGAAGCGCATCTCGAGGATCTCCGGGTCGGTCAGCCGGGAGTTGGTCATGTGAGTCTGAACGGCATCGCAGCCGTCGAAGTCCGCTCCGGCGCCGGCGCCCCCGGCAATGGTCTCGTAGTACTGCAGGTGCGCATCGCCGAAGGTCAGATTGTTCATCGTCCCCTGGGAGGCGGCGAGTACGCCGAGTGCGCCGTAGAGCGCATCGACGATGCACTGGGATGTCTCGACGTTGCCGGCGGCGACGGCCGCCGGATAGGTCGGGTCGAGCAGCGAGCCGGCCGGAATGTGGATCGTGAGCGGCTCGAGACACCCCTCGTTGAGCGGGATGGGTCGCTCGATCAGCGTACGGAACACGTACACCACCGCCGCGAGGCACACGGCCCGCGGCGCATTGAAATTCCCCGGGTGTACCGCGGAGGTGCCCGCGAAGTCGATGTGCGCCCGGCCGCCCTCGATGCGCACGTCGACCGCGATCACCGCGCCGTCATCGAGTTCGTACCGGTACGAGCCCGAGCGCAGCCGTGCGATCGCCTCGCGCATGCACTCGGCGGCGTTCGCCTGCACATGCGCCATGTAGTCGCGCACCCGTGTCAATCCGTGACGCGCCACGGCGCGCTCGATCTCGGCGATGCCGCGGGCATTTGCCGCCAATTGCGCGCGCAGGTCCGCCACGTTCTGATCCGGGCGGCGCGCTGGATACGGCCCAGCGGCGAGCGCCGCACGCAGCTCACTCTCGCGCAGCCGCCCCGACTCGAGCAGATGGAAGCACTCGAAGAGCACTCCCTCCTCCTCGATGCTGCGGCTGAACGGCGGCATCGAGCCCGGCGTACTGCCGCCGATGTCGGCGTGGTGGGCGCGCGAGGCGACGAAACAGTCCGGCGCATCGCCAGCGGACAAAAAGACCGGCGTCACGACCGTCATGTCCGGCAGATGCGTTCCGCCGTGATAGGGGCTGTTGAGCAACCAGGCATCGCCGCGGCGCATCGCGCCGCGGCGCGCCTCGATGACCGAGCGCACGCTCGCGCCCATCGAACCCAGATGCACCGGCATGTGCGGGGCATTGGCGATGAGTCCACCGCGCGCATCGAACAGCGCGCAGGAGTAATCGAGCCGCTCCTTGATGTTCACCGACTGGGCGGTCGCCCTGAGCACCTCGCCCATCTGCTCGGCGATGTGCATGTAGAGGTTGTTGAAAATCTCGATCCGCGCCGGATCGGGCCGCATCTCGGGGCCGCTCTGCACGCCGGGCAGCGCCGCGACGGCCGCGGCGGTGCGCTCGAGCAACCACTGTCCGTCGGCCCGCCGCTGCGCGCGCCATCCCGGCTCGAGCACGACGGTCGAGTGCCGTCCGACGATGAGCGCGGGCCCCTCGAGGAAGTCCTGCGGTCCATCGACCGCCGCTAGCGGTACCTCGCGCCACTGCCCGTCGAACCAGACCGGCGCGCGCGATGGCAGCACCGTCCCGAGCGGCTCCTCGGGCATGCGCAGCGTGCCGGGGACGAGCGAGGGCATGCGCACTTCGGCGCGCACCGCCTCGATGATGATCTCGAGTGCCGCAGTCGCAAATCCGAAGCGGCGCAGGTGCTCCTCATCGAACGCCGCGCGCACGGCCGCCTGAGCTGCGAGCGGCAGCGAGAATGTGGTGTCGCTGTCGCCGGCGCGCACTTCGAGCAGGTGCACGGCCTGCGAAGTCGCCGCCGCACCGTAGGGCGAGAGTTCCTCGCGCGCGGCCCGCTCGAGCTCCGCGAGCCGCGCGCCTGCGGCCTCGAGCGCCGCCGGATCGAGCGGCAGCCGCAGGCTGGCGCGGCGCACCGCCAGACGGTCGGCGACGCCGATGCCGAAGGCGGACAACACGCTGGCGAGCGGGTGCACCAGCACGCGGTGCATACCCGCCGCGGCGGCCACACGGCAGGCATGCTGCCCCGCCGCGCCACCGAAACAAAAGAGGGTGAACTCGGCCGCATCGAGTCCCTGGCGCGTCGAGACCTCCCGGATGGCATTGGCCATCGACTCGACCGCGACGTCGAGAAACGCGCCCGCGAGCGCCTCCGCCGAATGCTGTGCGCCGCCTGGCACCGCGGCGCAGAGCGCATTGAACTCCTGCGCCACGCGCTCTCGCTCGATCGGCGCATCGCCCTGCGCACCGAAGAGCGCCGGCAGCGTATCAGGGCGCAGCCGCCCGAGCAGCACCTGCGCATCCGTCAGCGTCAGCGGGCCGCCGCGCCCGTAACAGGCCGGCCCCGGCGCCGATCCGGCCGAGGCCGGGCCGACGGCGAGCCGCCCATCGCACACCGCCAGAACGGAGCCGCCGCCGGCCGCGATCGTGTGCACATCGAGCATGGTCTGCTGCAGCCGCACGCCGGCGATGAGATGTTCGAACCGCCGCGGCACCGCCCCATCGAGCAGCGAGACGTCAGTGGAGGTGCCGCCCATGTCGAAGCCGATCAGCCGCTCGATGCCGGCATGCGCGCCGATCCAGGCCATGCCGATCAGGCCGCCCGCCGGTCCGGAGAGCACGCTGGCGAGTGCCCGGAAGCGCTCGAGCGCCGCCAGACCGCCGTTGCTCTGCATCAGTTCGAGGCGCGCACCGGGATCGAGCGCACGCAGCTGCGCGGCGAGACCCTCCAGATACGCACCCAGCGGTGACGCGAGGTACGCGTTCAGCACCGTGGTATCCCCGCGCGCAACGAATCGCACCAGCGGGGAAAGTTCATGGGACACCGACACCTCCTCGAAGCCGATGCGCCGGGCGAGTGCTGCGGCCCGACGCTCGTGCCGAGGATGCTGCCATCCGTGCAGGAACACGATGGCCACTGAACGCACGCCGCGCGCATGGGCGGCCCGAAGTTGCGCCTCCAGAGGTGGCTCCTCGAGCGGTGTCAGCACGCGGCCAAGCGCATCGAGGCGCTCCTCGGCCTCGATCACCTGCGAGTACAACCGCTCCGGCAGCACGATGTGCCGCGCAAAGATGTCCGGACGGTTCTGGTAGCCGATGACGAGCGCATCGGCATGGCCGGCGGTCGTCACCAGCAGTACGTCGGCGCCCTGGCGCTCTAGCAGCGCATTGGTGGCGACCGTCGTACCAACCTTGACCGACTGGATACACCCCTCGAACCGATCACGCGGTCCGCACTCGCTCTCGAGGATGCGTCGTATCCCGAGGATGCCCGCGTCCTGCGCGCCGTGCGTCTCGACTTGACGCGAGAGCACCTTGCGCACGTGCAGCCGTCCGTCGGGTGCCAGACCGATGACGTCGGTGAACGTTCCCCCGCGGTCGATCCAGAACTGCCACGCGTTCATCGCGGGATCTTAGCAGGCCCTCTCGCGCGCATGGGCAGTGGCCAGGGTGATGCTAGACTCACGTGCAGCGAGACTCACCGGAGAGCGGAGCATGCGGATCGATTTGACCGGCACGGCGGTGCTGGTGAGCGGGGCGAGCCGGGGCATCGGCGCGGCGATCGCGCGCGCGATGGCCGAGGCCGGTGCGCTGGTGGCCGTGCACTATCATCGCCAGCGCGCACCGGCCGAGGCGCTGGCGGGCGAACTCGGCGCGAACGCCGAGATCTTCCAGGCCGACCTCGCGCAGCCCGAAGCGTGCGCCGGACTTTGGAGCCGCGTCATCGAGCGCTTCGGCCGCGTGCACACGCTGGTGAACAATGCCGGCATCGCCCTCTCGAGTGCGCCCGAGGCGCCACTCGATCAGTGGGTGGGCGACTGGGACGCGACGCTCGCGACCAACCTGCGCGCCCCAGGCATCTTGAGCAAACTCGCCGTCGAGCACTTCAGCGCCCAGGGCGGCGGCCGGATCATCAACATCAGCTCGCGCGCAGCGTTCCGTGGCGATCAGCCGCACTATCTCGCGTACGCCGCCTCGAAGGCCGGTCTGGTCGCACTCACCCGCTCGATCGCGCGCGGCTACGGCAAGGCCGGCGTGCTCGCGTTCAACGTTGCGCCGGGATTCACGCGCACCGAGATGGCCGAGGACTTCATCCGCCAGTACGGCGAGGCGTACGCCAGCTCGGACATCGCCCTCACCCGCCTCACCGAGCCGCGCGACGTCGCACCCATCGTGGTCTTTCTGGCCAGCGGTCTGGCCGATCACGCAACCGGCTGCACGATCGACGTCAACGCCGGGTCGTACGTGCACTGATAGCGCGGAGGCTGCCCGGCGATGCATCACTCCCAACGACGGGCGGATGCACGGACCGGCGGTAGCGGCCGCCCGCCTCGCGGGGGCACACCGGTTCGCAGGATCCTCTGGGGTGCCCTCGCCGCCGCCGTACTCGCCGGCTGCGCCTCGAGCCCCGCACGACGGCTACTGCGTCAGGGGTTATGGGTGTTATCGCGTACTTGCCTCGGCCGCCGGCTTTCGGGCCGAGGGCATCGCCTCCTGGTACGGACTGCACTCGGTGGGACGGCCGACGGCGAGCGAGGTGCCCTTCGGTCCTGACGCTGCGCGCGTCGCGAGCAAGACGCTGCCGTTTGGGACCTGGGTGCGCATCCGCAACCGCCGCAACGACCGGGTGGCGATCGCGATGGTCGATGACCGCGGCCCGTTTTATCCGGGCCGCGTCCTAGATGCCACGCCCGCCGTGGCCCGCGAGCTTGGCGACTACCTGAGCGGCACCGCGCCCGTGCGCGTCACCGCCATCCCGCCCGACGAGTTCAATGCCGCCGAGCGCGCCGCGGCGCGCACCGATGAGCGCATTGCGCTCGCGTACGCACGCCGCCACCGGCACGAACTGCTCGCCTAAGCCGGTCGATGCGCGCTGCACGGCGTCGTCGACATCACCTCAACGGGCGTGCCCACCGCCGTTGGGATCGTCTGGGACTCGCTGAATCTCGCCGTCGACCTTCTCGAGCGCCTCTGAGCCGCCTCGGGCAGCGGCACGGCGAGCCTATGACTGACGATACCCGATGCGAAAGGCGCCCCAGTGCCGACCGTTGACCCAGATCGGCGCCGAGAGATCCTTCATCAGCACGAACTGTCCGCCGCCCATGTCGCGCCGATAGGTCTGCAGCAGAAACGGTTGGGTGCTGCGCGCCACCTTCTGCACGGCCCGGTCCTTGAAGATCCGGCGATTGCGGCAGTGCGCGGCATTCCACACCGGGTCGCGGCTCTGCGGCTGGTGGTACTGCGGATTGTGCGTTGGCAGATACCCGCCGCGCGCCCAGGCAACGCAGAAGATGATACGCGGGTCGGCGCCCTGCAGAGGATCCTGCAGCGCCGGCAGCACGCGGTCGGTGAACGCGACGTAGTCGGTCAGATATTGCTTCGGATTGGTGCCGGGGATCTCCCGGTAGCGCTCATCGAACAGCTGCGCCTCGGTGATCTCCCCGCGCGCAATCGCCGTCTCGAAGAGCTTGCCGATGCGCTGCGCGGCATCCATGCCGAGCCGGATGATCGGCGTATCGGCAGTCTCGACGCCGCTCGCGGCGATCAGGCCGATCAGCGCCTCGCTCACCCCGAGCAGCCGCTCGACCCGCTGATCGGCCTGCGCGAGGTTGCCCGAGGACCGCTGCACGCCCTCGGCCAAGGTGCCGAGTTCCTCCAGTGTCGCATTGCACGACTCCAAATTCGCAGCCGCCGCCCGTGCGATGGCATCGATCTCCCGGCGCACCGTGGAGAATGCGCCGTGCGCGCGGTTGACGACCCCGTGCACGGCCTCGGCCCCCTGACCGGCCTGTCCGGCGTGGCGGGCCGCAGCGCCGCTTTCACCGATCAGCCCCTCAATCTGTATGGTGAGCGAGCGTACAGTGCTGGTGATTCGCTCGGTGGCCGCACGCGTGCCTTCGGCGAGGTTCTTCACCTCGCCAGCCACCACCGCGAAGCCCCGTCCCGCCTCCCCGGCGCGCGCCGCTTCGATACCGGCATTCAGCGACAACAGCCGCGTCTGTCTGGCGATGTCCTCGATGGAGGCGGAAACGGAGGTGATCTCCTTCAACACCGCCCCGAAGGACCCCAGACGTTCCTCGATCCGCCGCACCGCGCCGGTGAGCGCACCGATGTGCTCGAGTGCCTTGCCGAGCAGTTCGCGCGACTCGGCGATCTCCGCGCCGGCCGTGGAGGCGGCCTGCTGCGCCTCGCGCGCGGCCCGATCGATATCCCGGTTGCCCGTGACCATGGCCTCGGTCGACTGGTGCAGTTCCTCGAACTGCGCGGCCTGACCCGAGACCCGCGTGGTGAGCTCCTCGAGCTGCGCGGCGATGTCGGCGACTTCGACCCCGAGCGAACCGACCCGGGTTGCGATCTCATTCACCAACCGGCCGTTTGCGCCGGACACGGCCGCGCTACCGTCTGCGTTATTTTCCCCGACCATGCCGGATACCGGGGTGGACATGGGCATGCCTCCGCTGCGGCGGGGATGCGAACCCGCCGGATTCGTCGCGCAAGTATGCGCCGAACCCGGCCGCCTTTCCGACGGAGCGCCTCGCGTCGGCTGCGATCGCCGTCGGGCTGTTCGAGCCGCGGAACACCCCCCCGTCTCTCAAGATCCGAGCGGCTCACCGCACCGGTGTCGATAGAGTCCCCCCCCGGAGGATGCGCCGGCCGCGTGCTAAGGAGCGGAACCGCCCTCGCCGAGCGTCTTGGCGAGCAGCTCCATGTGCGCCTCGTCGTTCCCGAGCCGCTGCGCTTCGGGCGACTCGACACAGACCTGATTGCGACCGGCACGCTTGGCCGCATAGAGCGCCTGGTCGGCTCGGAACATCAGCGTGTCGAGCGACTCGCCCGGTGCTCCCGCGGCCACACCGAGCGACACGGTGATCGTGCCGATGGTCTCGCGGTTCTGGTCGCGGCAGATACGCCCCCGCGAGATGGTCGAGCGGATCTGCTCAGCCACGGTGCGCGCCCCCTCGAGCGTCGTCTGCGGCAGTAGGAGTGCGAATTCCTCCCCGCCGATGCGCGCCGCGATGTCCCGGCCCTTGATGCTGTCGCGGAAGATCCCGGCGATGCTGCGCAACACCTTGTCGCCGAGCACATGTCCGAAGGTGTCGTTGATCTGTTTGAAGTGATCGACGTCGGCAAGCACGAGGGCGCTGCCGGCGAGCCCGCTGTCCGTCTCGAGCACTGCCTTGGCCTCGCGCAGAAAACCGCGCCGGTTGTGGATGCCGCAGAGCGGATCGATCACTGCCTCGGCCTGTGCTCGCTGCAGCTGCTGCGTGAGCGCCTTAACCTCCTGCGTGCGGCCCTCGAGCTTCTCGGTGAGGATCTGCGTCATGGTCTCCATGCGCAGCGCCTCACTCAGCAGGCGCGAGATGACCTGCTGGATCTTCGCGACCGTGACCTCCTCGGTCAGATCCGAGCGGCTCTCGCGCAGGGTGCGGCTGAAATGTCCGGTGTCCTCGCCAGCGCTGTTGAAGGTCTGCGCGGTGTCATCGAGCAGGTTCTGCAGGCGCGACTGTAGGTCATCCAGCACCGCCGCGTCGCGCTCGGACACGTGGCGCATGTACAGCCCGTACACCTCGTCGTCGTTCAGAGGCTCGTTCGCCTCGATGCGGGCGGCGAGCGCGGTGCTCAGCGGCGGATTGATGCCGGCGAGATGTTCATACCAGATGGTGTAGCTGATCGGATGGTAGGCGGCACTCTGACGCGTCATCAGCGGCAGCGTCAGGCGCAGCAACTCGGCGCTTTGCTCTTTGGATTCGATGTATCTCATGGCGATATCAATCAATCGCCCCGCACGGTGTGCGGCGCGTGGTGTCGGTACGTGAACCCCTGGTGCCCGCGGCAGGAATGGCGATGCCTTTCTTCTTATGCCGGATGCGTAAACGGCGTCTTTACATAACCGGAAGATTTTATTCCATTTGCACACGATTGTGAACGTGTGCACCGGCGTCCCTGGGCGCGCCGCCGTCCATGGCAAAAATCACGGTTCGTCCGGCCCAAGGCGTCCGGAGAGCCTCGCCACGATGGCGCAACGGGGGCCTGGCGATGCCCCCCGGCAGCCTGGCCTCCTCGAGCGGCCGGTGCCCCGGCGCTGCGGTACGACGAGGGGTTTCGCGGCGCAATCCGCCGCGGCCCAGGGCCGCGTGCCGCACCCCGGGGTTGTGCCCCGGGGTGCGGTCGGCTCAGTGAACTTCGCCGTCGTTGGCCTCGTAGGTCGCCAGCGTGTTGCCGCGTCGAGCCGCATAGGCGCGCAGATACCGCTCGAACGCACTATAGCTGCGTGCGCCCTTGCTCGCGATCCACTCCTGACGCATCTGCTCAGGTCCTTCCACGGTCAGAATGGACGTCGGCGTATAGCGTTCGCTCGCCGTGAGCGAGATGCCATGTCCGCGCGGGTTCGTATGGCGCTGCAGCCACGTGGTGCTCAACGCGTGCCCCGCCGCACCCGCCTCGCGGCGCAGGAGCAGCTCATTGCTGCACTTGCCGGCATTGAACTGGACCGGCACCTGCATCGGCAGCACCGGCACGGTCTCCTCGCGGGGCGAACTCGCCCAGATGCCGGAAAGCACCTGGGCATTGGCATCCCACTGCGACATCGGCGGCAGGCCGAAGGCGGTCTCGATGGTGCGCACGATGTTCACCTGAGAGAGCGGGTGCGTATCGAGGTCACCGGACTTGACCCAGGGACCGATCGCCAGGGCGAGCGTCCGGTGCGCATTGATATGATCAGCGCCACTCTGCGCATCATCCTCGGTGAGGAAGACGGCCATGTGCCGCCACTGGGGCGTTCCAGACAGGTAGTGCAGCAGCTGCGCCGTGGCGTGATCGTTGTCGGCCACGTAATACGGCGGACTGTAGTAGCACGGACTCGCCCCCGCCGTGTGATCGTCCGGAATCCAGATGAACACAAAGTGCGGGAACGCCTTGCCCGGATGCGCCTTGAGCCAGCCGATCGCGGTGGAGACCCGCTCGGTGTCGCGGATCATCCGATCCCACCCCGGGTAGGTCTCATCGACATGCGCGAGCATGGCGCGGCGGATCACCCCGTCGCGGGCGCGCGAGAGGTTCTCCCCGAAGTCCTCGAACGACACGTGATGCGCGAGCAGGTTGTTGAACAGATACAGCCGCTGCGGATAGCTGATCCAGGGATTGGCGAACGCGCCGAGCTGCCGGTGGGCGTACTCCAGCGCATCGTGGCTGGCGCGCGCCTTGGGGCTCAGCGCCCCGGTGCCGCCGGGACCGGCGTTCCAGATCAGGCCACGGTTGGAGTAGTACTCGGGCCAGAGCCGCTGCACCACGTCCGAATCCGACGCACCGTCCGTCCACTGATGTCCCTGCGCAGTGACTTCCCCGTCCGCCATGAAGTTGGCAAACAGCACGTCATGGGACGCCAGCCGGTACAGGTTCGGCAGCTCCTTCGGCCCGTACAGATTGAAATGGGCGTTGGCCCAGGCGCCGGCGGGCCGATACTCGCCCATATCCTCATCGAACGTCTTGTTCTCGCGCAGGATGAACACGACGTAGTGGATGTGGCGGCGCACGAACGCCGCCGCATGCGCATTGCTCTGTGCGAGCGCGGCGCGCTGCGCCGGCAGAAAGCCGTCGTTCGAGAGACTCGCGTGCGTCCACGCCCCGAGGTGGCGCGAGAGACCCTGCAGAGGCACTTTCTGCAGCAGACCGTGCATCATGTTGCCGATGTACTGCCACTGCAGGTTCGGTCCGGTCCCGAACCCCTTCGCGGCGACCACGTAGAGCGTCTGGTGCGAGATGCTCAGTGCGCTCGGATACCAGCCGGTCGGGATGAGCCCGAGCCGCCGACCGGTGGCGAGTTCATACACCGCAACGTCATCGTTGCCAGCATTGGCGACGAACAGTCTGCCGCCCCCCACCGCCAGCGCATCGGGATAGCTGCCGGGCGGTGCGCCCGCATAGGGGCCGTCGTTGATGGCGCGGTCGGCGCGCAGCGTGCGGGCATTGACCTCGACGATCTGGTCATCGTTCGCATTGGCGACCCATACCTCGGGTCCGCCGGGAACCGCCGCCATGGCGGTCGGATGCACCCCGGCGGCCACGGTGTGCGGGCCGACCTTCGGGCCGGTCGGCACCACACCGAGCACCTTCAGGGTGCGCCGGCTGAGAATCGTCACGCCGCTTCCAGCCCAGTTGCTCACCGCGAGGCGTCGCCCGCCATCGGCCAGCACGACTTCGAACGGATACGGCCCCACGTTGACGTAGCGGGTCTGGCCGGTGCGCAGGTCGATCCGCGCCAGGCTGTTGGCGAGCATGCCGGTCACATACAGATGCGCACCGTGTGGCCCGACGGCCACGGAGTCCGGATAGAAGAGGTAGGGCTTGCGGCTGTGATCGCCCTGGTAGGTGTACGGATACTGCGTGTGCGGAAACGCCTGCCACTGCAGCGGATATTCGCGCACCACGCGCACTGCGCCGTGATGCAACTGCAGCGCCAGCACCCGGTCGGAGGCCCCACCGGTGGCGTACACGATGCCGTGGGCGCCTGCGGCCAGCCCCTGAAACAGGTCCCGATGCGAGATGACCGAGGTGGCGACCGGGTGCGGATTGCGCTCCGCCCGTTCGGCCGCGAGCGCCTGCGCCGCACGGGTTTTCGCCGGCTCGTTCGTGCTGTAGACGGTGCCGCCCGCGCCGGCATGCCGGGGGTCGACCGCGATGGCCGTACCGCCTCCGAATGCCTGCACGGTAGGCTGGTGCGGCGCGGCGGCCGAGAACGCGGCAAGGCGTGCCTCGCGGCGCAGCTGCGGGCTGTACCACGTGACGGTCTGAAAGGGTGTCGAGCCGTTGGCGAGCACCAGCACGTGTGCGCCGGTGCGCAGCACCTTGGTGGGGAAATTCGGCGTGCTGACCAGTGTACCCACCGGTGACACGCGACGCCAGGTCGGCAGCACCCCGATGTAGTGGGCGCGGTTGGCCGCCGTCACGGTCACCGGTGCCGCCACGAAATCGCGCGGACTTCCCGCACCCGCCGCCGCCAGGGCCGGCAGACTCAGGCCCAGCAGGACCCCGAGCAGCCCGGTTCGGCTGCGGGGCATCGTGATCTTCGTCTCTGGCATTGTGTCGTCTCTCCAGTAGGAACGAGCCGCCGCACCCGGCCTGCGGCGGGGCAGCCGCGGTGCGCGGGAACAACTGGCGCTGCGCGAGGGTACTGACGATAAATGACAGGCCGATGACCGGCTGCCCTCTTCGGCCGCTCAGCGGCCGAAGGCGACCAGGAACTCGATGACCCGGTGGACGAAGGCGTAGAGCGGCACGGCGAGCAGCGGCACCAGCAGCGCGGAGGTCGCAATGCGCCGGCCGGGGAACGCCGGGGCACCGCCCGCAGGCGGCGCCAGCAGGCGCTTGATCCGCTGTTCGAGTCCGTCGCCGGGTCCGTCAGCGTGCGCGCCGCGTGCCGAGCGCGGACCGGCGATCGCCAGGCGCGCCACCTTGATCAGCGCGGACGCCAGCGCGACGCGCTTGTGCGGATCGGCACCGCTCGCGCGCTCATCGGCCTCGATCTCGGCGGCCGCCTGCCACTGGGCATTCAAGGCCCGGCCTGCGGGCATCCAGGCAAGCACGTCCGGCACGGCGAGCAACGCGAGCAGCTTCAGGTTGTCCCGGGCATCGATGTGCGCCGTCTCGTGCGCCACGACCTGCCGGAACTCCTCGCCGTCGCAGGCCGCCGCCACGCAGTGCGCCGCCACGATGCGCTGCCGCCAGCCGCCGACCACCGCCACCACCGGCTCGGACAGGTTCACCAGGCTGACCTGCGCGCCATCTTCGAACGCCTCGGTCCGCAGCGACGGGGCGCTGCGCACCAGGGCGCTAGCGGCCCGGGCGGCCCGAGCGGCCCGCCGGATTCCGTCAAAAATCACGAGCAACGCCAGTCCCGCCGCCACCACCAGTAGCGCTCCGGGCTTATCGTCGGCGTGCGCCGGCTCATAGAGAAGAAATGCCGGCAGCACGACGGTGAGCACCGCAAGCGCCGAGCCCGCCGCCGGCAGCAACCGCAGGGCGAGCAGCGCATCGGCGCGCTTCAGCGGCAAAAATCCCCCTGCCCGCCAGAGCGCGCCCACGGCCACCGACAGCAGCAGATTGCACAAACCGTAGCTCGCCAGGAGCACCAGCACGAGGGTGGTCGGAAAACTCATCGGCCCGCTCCCCGCAGCCGCTGCCGCTCGGCGTGCACCAGCGCCTCGAGTTCATCGAGCAGTTCGGCGTCGGCGTGGCCGACGGCCTGCACCAGCGTGGAGAGCAGCATCGAACTGTCGCGGCAGGCCCCGAGCAGATCGATGACCTGCCCGGACATCCTCTGACCGAGCCATTCATCGCGCGTGCACCGCGGTTCGTATCCGAAGGCCCGCCCGAGCCGGCAGCGGCGCAGCACCCCCTTGCGGTACAGACGATCGAGCGTCGTCATGAGGGTCGTGTACGCCAGTTGCGGGAAGGACGCATGCACATGGCGCACCGTTGCGGCCCGCCCCCGCTCCCAGAGCACGGCGAGCACCCGACGCTCGAGTGGCCCCAGTTCGACCCGATCGTCCACGCGTACCCCGGCCCCCGTACCGCTGCGACCCATCGCCGCAGCCGAAGCCTCGCAAGTTCCCGTCCAGTCTGCAATGCCCGGGTTGCACTGCCGGCCCGGCGTGCAACTACGATCCCTGGTAGTAGAGCCCGGTGGCTCTTTACACTTCTTCACAGTGATGCCCGTTACGGCGCATGCGCGGGGCTCGTTCGCCCGCACTCCAAGAAATCGCTGCCGCGCACTGCTGATCGCCGGCGCAGCGTCCGCCTTGCAGGGAGAATTTGATGCCCCATCCACTCGGCGCTGTGCCGTCCGCTGCAGCTGCTTCTCCTATGGGCATACCGGCCCATGGGGCGGTCCCGAAGCGTCACAGACCCGCGAGGTGGCGTCGATCACTCCTGGCACTATGCGTCGCGCTTCTCTCGCACCACGCCGCGGCTGCCACGCAGCAGGGACCGGCCGCCGCGCAGATCGGCCCGGTCCTGATCGAGGCTCGCCAGCCGTCGGTACTCGGACTGCAGACACATGCGCCCGTGAAGGTGCTCACGGCCACGGCACTGCACAACCTCGGCGTGGAGAACCTCGGGCAGGCACTGCGACTGATGCCGCTGTTCGGCAGCTCCAACGGGCTCGGCACGGGCAAGACGAGCAAGTTCACCAACGGCGGGGAACAGAGCGCAGATCTGTTCGATCTGACCAACTCGCGGGTGGTGATCCTCGTCAATGGGCAACGCTGGATCCAGGGGTTTCAAGGCGACACGGATCTGTCGACCTTTCCGGTGGCGCTGATCCAGAAGATCGAGGTCTATCCGGCCCGCGGCTCGGTCGCGTACGGCGACGGCGCGATCGCCGGCGTGGTCAACATCATCACCGTACCCTCGTTCAACGGCGTCATGACCTCAGCCGGCACGGGTATGTCGCACGGCAACGGCCACTGGGATGGGCAGCGCACCTGGGCGAGTCTGGCGCTCGGCCGGCGCGACACGTCCTCAGGGCTGATGGCACTGCTCAGCTGGTCGGACCAGAACGGTGTCTCGAGCGCGGCACGCAAGCTCACCGGCGCACCCCTGGCAGGCACCGGCACCACCCGCGAGAGCCCCATCACGCCGTATGGACAATTCACGTTTGTGCCGACCAGCGGTCCTTACGCGAACTCGAGCCTCTGCCCGGTGCAGAGCACCGGCTCGCGTCTGTGTAACCTGACGGCCTCACCTGCTGCCAGCGGCGGCTACGTGCCGTTCAGCGCCAGCCAGGCGTTCAACACCCTGCCCTACAACGATCTGATCATGCCCTTGAAGCAGTGGGGCTTTTACGTCAGCGGCTTCCATGACCTCGGCGGCGGCGTGCGGGCTGATGCGAGCGTGTTCGTCGGCCGGCGCACCGCGAGCCAGTCCGGAGCCCCGAGCACGATCACCCTCGGCACTTCCGGCCTGCCGATCTCCGTCAGCGCGAACCAGCCGTACAACCCGTTCGCAATGGCACTCGACGCGAGCGGTGCCAACGCCAACCTGCTCACCCTGTCGCAACGATTTACCGGACTCGGACCGGTCGTGTTTCACGACCGGTCCGACACCTACCGCGCCACCGTCTCGCTCACCGGCAGTCTGGGGCGTGGCGAGCGCTCACCCTGGCGCTGGCATATTCAGTATCTCTGGTCGTCCAGTCGCGTCGACAACCAGAATCAGGGGCGGATCAACCTGAACAATCTCGCCCTCGCACTCGCCAGCCCGACGGTCTGCGCTGCGGTACCACAGTGCACGCCCCTGAACCTTTTCGGCGGACCAGGCGGCATGACCGCGGCAATGCTCCAGTTCATTGGCCTTCCCGAACACAATCAGATCGCCAATTCGCTCCAGACGCTGAACGTAAAGCTCGCTGAGCGCAGGCTTCTTGACCTGCCGGGCGGTCCGCTCGCCCTCGGCGTCGGCTACCAGTATCTGGCGCGGCACGGAGATTTCACGCCCGATCCGGCGGCGAGCCAGGGGATCGACAGCGCCGTGCCGATGCTGCAGGTCCCGGCTTACATCGGCGGTTACACGGGCAATGCCCTGTGGGCCCAGAGCATCGTCCCGATCATCGGCGGCGTTCACGCCCTCACACTCGGTGCCGGCATGCGTGTCTACCGCTATTCGGATACGGGCACCGGCCATGTCGCCGAAGCCACTCTCACCTTCGATGCCCGCGCCGATCTGACGTTGCAAGCCGGTTGGACACAGGGATTTCGCACGCCGGATCTGCGTGAGCTCGGACAATCCATGCCCGGCGCCGCCGCCACGATCAGCGACCCCTGCAACAACTACGGTGCGGGGGTGGTCGCACCAGCCGTTGCAGCGGCATGCACCGCAGCGGGCATCCCCGCCGGCTACATCCAGACGAACAACCAGGTGCAGAACTTGAAGGTCGGCAATCCCGCCTTACAGGCCGAACGCAGCGAGAACGCCTGGCTCAGCGCCAAATGGACGCCCCGGTCCGTGCCGGGGTTGTCGTTGAACGTCGCGTACTACCGCATCAGGATCAACCACGCGATCGGCCGCCTCAGCGCACAACAGACGTTGCTCGACTGCTACGACCTCGGCAGTGCATCGTCCTGCGCGGGCATCGACCGCGCACCAGACGGGCAACTGCTGGTCATTTCGACTCAGGCGACCAACGACCAGAGTATCTTCACCGACTGGCTGACCGGCGGACTGCAGTATGCGTGGCGGACGGCAATTGGCCGATTCAGCGTACGCAGCGACCTCGCCTGGACCCACCACTACACCATCGCGACTGCGACGAGCCATGGCATGACGGTGCAGGAGCTCGCCGGCGTCGAACTGGGCTCGGGCTCCCCGAGCGGTATTCCAAGCTGGGGCGGCACCGCAATGCTCGAATGGACGCGCGGCCCCTGGGATGCCGGCTGGCAGGTCACGGCCATCGGCCCGATGAGCGAAGCCTGCACCGACCGCTACGACGGCACACCGTACAGCTACACCGCACTCGGTCTGTGTTCCGAGCCGGACCCGAGTAACCCCAGTCTCTCCCGCAATCATCTCGGCACGACTCTGTATCAGGACGTATACCTCGATTATCGGTTCACGCACCGACTGACCGTGACCGCCGGCGTCGACAACCTGTTCGGCACCGCGCCGCCGGTCTCGATCACACAGCCATCGCACTACGATCCGTCGATCTATCGCGCGCCCGGCCAGACGGTCTACGCCAGCATGGATTACCGCATCGGATGACCGCAGTCGGTCCGGATCAGAGCCCCAGGTAGCCGCAAGGACCCGCGCGGCACATCAAGACTGCGCGACCCGGCTGCGGCGCTGCGCAGTCGGCCGGCAGAATCGCTCGTGCAACCCGAAGTTCGGCACGTAGTAGCACGTATTCCGGCACGATCCACGCACACGCATCATTCCTCCAGGGCATCATCAGGAGGAGTCTTCATGCGCAGAGTCATGCTCATCGCCGCCACGGCGTTGGCGATACTCACCCTCGCCGCAAGACCCTCAAGCGCACAAGACGGTCACTGGGAAGTCCGGGTGCGGGCCGTCTATCTCGATCCTGAAAATCACTCCGATGCCTACCTTCCGCTCGGGATTCCCGCCGATGCGATCCGCATCAACGGCAAATGGATCCCGGATCTCGATGTCGAGTATTTCTTCACCCCGCACTGGTCCGGTGAACTGCTGCTCACCTACCCACAGTCCCAGACCGTCACGCTGCAGCACAGCGTGCTCGGCAGTCCGACCGTGCTCGGCACATTCAAACATCTTCCGCCGACGCTGCTGTTGAAATACGATTTTCTGCCCGAAGATGCCTTTCAGCCCTATGTCGGCCTCGGCGTCAATCTCACGCTCATCTCCGCTGTGCACCTCACCGTCCCGACCGTCGGGTCGCTGCAGCTCGACTCGACGAGCGTCGGTCCGGCCGCGCAGGCCGGATTCGACTATCGCCTGGCGCCGCACTGGTATTTCAATATGGACCTGAAGTGGATCATGATCCGCTCGGACGTGAAATACCGGGGTGTGAAAATCTCGGCCGCGCAGCTCGACCCGCTGTTGTTCGGTGTCGGCATCGGTTACCGCTTCGGCGAGGAAGCCTCTTGAGACCGCCAGTCGCCGCACGTTGATCGAGACTGGTTTCGGGCGGGAACTGCGTACCCGCGCGCCGATACGACCCGCCAGGGTTCAACGGGTGCGCATGCTATAGTGCCGCGCTGCGGCATGCGCCGCATGTTCCAGGCGGATTTCACCATGAGGCGTCCGCTGCGCATGTTCGCGGCCATTGCCCTGAGTTACGGCGTGCTCTGCGCCTCACCCGGTCACGCTGCGGTCGGTTTGCGCGCACCGCTCGTGTCCACCGAAGACGGTCTGCTTCGCGGTCGGCCGCGACCCGGCGGAGGAGCTGAATTTCTCGGCATTCCGTATGCCGAACCGCCCGTCGGTCCGCTGCGCTGGAAGCCTCCAGTGCCGGTGAAGCCCTGGCGGGGCATGCGCATCGCAGTGCGCTTCGGCGCGCCCTGCCTGCAACCCCCGCTCGGCACCTGGAACGAGCGCGCTGCGGCCACGGGCCGCGAGAACTGCCTGTACCTGAATGTGATCGTGCCGCGGTGGCCGCTGAAGCGGCCCTTGCCGGTGATGTTCTGGATCCACGGCGGCGCCAACATCGGTGGCACCGGCACACGGCCGCTGTACAACTTCGGCACGCTGGTCGAGCACGGCGTCATCCTCGTCACCCTCGATTACCGGCTCGGCATCTTCGGATTTCTGGCCGATCCGGCGCTCAGCCGCGAGTCTGCACACCACGCCTCCGGTGACTATGGCCTGATGGATCAGATGCTCGCGCTGCGCTGGGTGCGCGCAAACATTGCGCGCTTCGGTGGCGATCCGCACAACATCACGGTATTCGGTCAGTCTGCCGGTGGCACCGACACCGGACTGCTCATGGCCTTGAGCGCGCGCGGACTGTTCCAGAAGGCGATTGAGGAAAGCGGCACGCCGTTCGTCCCGCCGGTCGCTCCACTGGCGCAAGCGGAGCGCGCCGGGGCGCACCTCGTGGCGGCCTTGGGTGCAAAGCCGGGGCCCGCCGGAATCGCCCAATTGCGCCGCATGCCGGCCCGGACGCTGCTCGCCAAGCTCTCGGCGCTGCCGCGCGGTTCCGGGCAGTATCCGCTCCCGGACGTCGACGGCTGGGTGATCCGGCGTGTGCCGCTCATGAGCTTCGCCTCGGGACACGAGGCGCCCGTACCGCTGCTGTTCGGCACGACCACCCGGGAGATGAATTTCCCGCTGCCGCTGAGCGTCGTACGCGCGAGCATCCGCAGTGCGGCCGGATCGTTGGCACCGCAGATGCTCGCTCTCTACGGATTCGCGCACGGCGGGCAGGGCCGCCGCGACCCGAAGTACGGCAGCGCGATCAACCAGTTGCTCGCCGATGACCCCTTCAGGTGTCCAGCGGTGCTGGAGGCCCGCTGGCACGTCGCGGCGCGCCACCCCGTCTATGAGTATGAGTTCGATCATCCGCTGCCGGGCCACGCATTCGCGGTCCATTCCACGGAGCTGCCGTACGTGTTCGGGGATTTTCCGACCCACGGGTTCGACGGCGCCCGCTTCGGCGCGCAAGACCTGCGGCTCTCGGGGCTGATCGAGCGCTATTGGACGAATTTCGCCAGGACCGGCAATCCCAACGGGCCGGGGCTGCCCCCGTGGCCGGCCTTCGGCCACACGGGCCGATACGTCGAGGTGTTGGCCAACGGGCGGCTCGGCTACGCCAGCCACATCCGCCGCGCGCAATGCCGACTGTTCCGCAAAGTCGTGCTGGCGCGCATGAACGGCTCGCACTGATTGAATTCGCCGGGGGCTCAGCGCCGGAGCGCTGAGCCTCGGATCAACCGCTTCGGCGCAGGCGCCTGCGGCGAAAGTCGCTCATGATCTCCCGGGCGGCGTTGTGGCCCGGCGCGCCGGTGACACCGCCTCCGGGATGCGTCCCCGATCCGCACAGGTACAGCCCGCGCAGGGGCCCGCGATAATTTCCATACCCGAGCATCGGGCGGGCGGAGAACATCTGGTCGAGCTGCAGTCGGCCGTGGAAGATGTCCCCGCCGATCAACCCGAACGTGCGCTCCAGATCCAAAGGACTCATGATCTGCCGCCCGAGCACGGACCGTTTGAAATTCGGGGCATGCTGGTTCACCGTCTCGATCATCAGATCGGCAACCTGCTCGCGGTGATCGTCCCAAGAGGCGCCATTGGGCAATTCCGGCGCGACGTGCTGGCAGAACAGACTCGCCACATGCCCTCCGGGCGGGGCGAGCGAATCATCCAGCGTCGAGGGGATCACCATCTCGACGATGGGCTTGCGCGACCAGCCGCCGGTACGCGCATCGAAGTAGGCCTGCTCCATGTAGCCGAGCGTCGGCGCCAGGATGATGCCCGCGGTGTGATGGTCGGCGACGGCTGTGCCCGGGAGGCAGGTGAAATCCGGCAACTCCGACAGTGCAACGTTCATGCGGAAGGTCCCCGATCCGCACCGCCACTGACCGATGCGCTCGAGAAACGGCTTCGGCAGGACCGCCGGGTCGATCAGACTGTGATAGAGGAGCTTGGGATTGAGATTCGAGACCACCGCCGCCGCCCGCACGGTCTGTCCGTCCGCAGTGACCACACCGACCGCGCGCCCCTGCTCCACGATCACTTCACGTACACCACAGCCGACACGGATGTCGACGCCGCGGGCCGCGGCCGACTTGGCCATCGCCTGGGTGATCGCACCCATGCCGCCCACCGCATGGCCCCAGGCGCCCTTCTTCCCGTTCACTTCGCCGAAGCAATGGTGCAGCAGCACGTACGCCGATCCGGCGCTGTACGGACTGGCGTAATGCCCGACGATGCCGTCGAAGCCATACAGCGCCTTGATCGGATCACTTTCGAACCAGTCATCGAGATAATCGCCGGCGGAGGTCGCAAACAGCCGCAGCAGTTCACGCCGCGAGTCCATGTCGAGTCGCCCGAGACGCGAACCGAGCCGCGCCGTACGGAGCAATTCGGGAATCGCTGCGGTCCAACTCCCCGACACCACATTCGGCGGAGTCTGCAGCACCAGCTCGCGCAGCACGTCCGCGATTCTCTCCAGGCGCTCGCCGTAGCCTTCGAGCCGCTCGGCATCCGCGGCAGAAAATTTGGCAACTTCGCCCCGGGTACGCCCCGCCCCGCTGCACAGATAGCGGCCGTCCGAAGTCGGCAGGAAGTTGGCCAGCCGGCGCTCGACGATGCGCAGACCGTGCTCGTGCAACTTGAGGTCGCGAATCACCTTCGGATTGAGCAGCGACACGGTGTACGCCGCCACCGAGTTGCGAAAGCCCGGATGAAACTCCTCCGTGACCGCCGCGCCCCCGACCACCGTCCGGCGCTCGAGGACGGTCACCTTCAGTCCGGCCTGCGCCAGATAAGCTGCGCACACCAGCCCATTGTGGCCGCCCCCGACCACCACGACATCGCGGACCTCAGCGGTCATGGTGACGATGACTCCAACCCGGCTGCGGCGCCCGGGGCGCACGCGCCTCGGGGAGCGTCGCGCGCATGCGGCGCGCGAAGCTGCGCAGGCAGACCTCATTGGCGCCGAGCGGTCCGACGGTGTAGCTGTCCGAGGCCATGCCGGCCTGCACGCGCTCGATGAGCGTGGTGTCCTCGCGATTGACCTGCCGGTTGATCCGCCAGTTCAGATAGCGCGCCGCGCGCATCTGGCGCCGCTCGTCGGGATGCACATACGCGATCTCTCGGATCAACGTCTCAGTGGGGGAAATCGGCACGAACTGCATGAAATCGACCTGGTCCGGATAAATGTCGAAGGCCACGTTGGGCCATAGCTTGAAGTAGATCCACAGCCGCTGGCGCGACGCGGACAGATGCGCCACGGGCGGCAACAGCGACTGGTAGCGCGCCTCGGACCAATTGCTCGAGGGCGTCGCGCGCAAGTGCCCCCACATCTTGTCGATCCAGGGCTGCGCCTCGATGCCGTAGGTGTCCCCGAAGAGCCGCGAGAGGCCCGGATGCGCCACCGGAATGTGCAGTCCGTCGGAGTAGTTGTCGGCGATGTTCTTCCAGTTCACGGGACGCGGGCGCAAGGTGACCCGTCCCTGCGGAACCAGCTCCTCGAGCCGGTATTCGGCGAGCTCCTGCAGGTACGGTGCCGCCATCTCGCGCACGCTCGGCGCGCCGGGCGCGAACCGGACGAACACGAATCCGAAGAAGATTTCCTGCTCCAGCGAGACGAGCCCATGTCGCTGCCGGTCGAGGCCCTGGAAGGCGTCGCGCTGCGGCAGAGCAATGAGACGTCCATCGGTCGCGTAAGTCCAGGCGTGGTACGGGCACGTAATACGCCGTCCGCAATGTCCCTTCGGACCATCGAGCAGGCGCGCGGCGCGATGCCGGCAGACGTTGTGGAAGCTGCGGATCTCGCCGTCATCGCCGCGGACCGAGACGACACTTTGGCCGAGGAAATCAAACGTGTGGAAATCGCCGCGCTGCGGAATGTCGTTGACGTGGCAGACCAGCTGCCAGCTGGTGCGGAATATCCGCTCCTGCTCGAGGGCGAAGAACTCCGGATCACGATAGATCCAGGCAGGCAGACTCAGCGACTCCTCGTCGACTGCGGAGACGATGTCGATCGCAGATGCGCTCACGGCCGGACTCGCATGGCCTACTATTGAACGACTGTACAGCAGTATTTTGATCTCGGTCAAGCGGACGCGGTCCGGGGCACGCACGTCACTGCCGGAGCCAGCACGCGGGGTATCATGGGTGAGCTGCGGGGACGGACCCGCGGGTATCGATCGTGCAATGTAAAGGGAGTTCGCTGATGGCCCCAGAGCCTCGCCGGCCGAAATTCCGCCGCGCGCCGCCGACCGTGCGGCGCGAAGCGCTCATTGAAGCAACCCTCGCGTGCCTGCGTGCGCAGGGCCATGCGGGGGTGTCGGCGCGGCGCATCGGCGCCGAGGCGGGGGTGTCCCCGGGACTGATCACCCATCATTTTCCGAGCATCTCGGCCCTGGTCGCGGCCGCCTACGAATCGCTCGCCATGTCGCTGCTGCAATCCATCGAGCAGCATGCCCGCGAGCGGGAGGCCACAGCCCGGGAGCGGCTGCGGCGGTTCTTCGAGGCCTCGTTCGCCCCGGGACTGCTCGAACCGGGACTGTTCAATACCTGGCTCGTGTTCTGGAGCATGACGGCCCATGACGCGAGTGTGCGCGCAGTCCACAACCGCACCTACGTCGCCTATCGCACCGCGCTCGAATCGATGCTCGGGGAACTGTCCGGATCAGACGGGACGCCGGCGTTCAAATTGCGGCCGGCCGCCATCGCACTCTCGGCCTTGCTCGATGGCCTGTGGATCGAAGCCAGCATGACCCCACGGACGTTCAAGCCGGCCGAAGCCGTGGCATTGTGCGAAGACTGGATCAGTGCCCTCAGCGAAGGCGCGTTCCCGAGTCTGCTCAGCACGTCGCCGGCACGGGCGGCGGCCCGGCGCCGTCCCCGCACGCCCCGCCGCCGCGGCTGACCCACACGCAGCTCAGGACTCGCGAGCGCCGTCGCCGGCAAAGATCAGACTGCAGCAGGTGACTGCACCCTCGGCTTTTTCCAGTTCGGAAACATCGACCACACGGACCTGCACGCCACGGCGGCGCAGCCGCTCCGCAGTGCGTGGCTTGGAGGCCGGATAAATCACCTCGTCGCCGAGCGGCAGCGCATTGGCGCCGAGCGGCTCGGCGGGATCGACCTCGATCCACTCGAGGCCGCGAAGGGATTCAGGCGCGATGTACTCGGGATTGACCAGCACCGTCTCGGGGGCCACCAGGGTTACGGCGCTCTTCAGATGCAGACAGCCGTGCACCGGGATGGCTTCGACCCGGTAGCCGAACGGCGCCACCAGCGCCGCGAGCCCCTCGATGCCGCAACGGTTGCTGCGGCCAGAGCGCCCAACATAAAGCGTGCGGTTCACGCGCAGCACGTCGCCGCCATCGAGCGTTGCCGGCGCAGCTATCTCTGCGATCGGGCGGTATCGACCGAGCAGGCGCGCCACCGAGTCAGTCTCGGCGCGCCGGGACGGCGCGCCTGGCCGCGTCACGACGGCGATTTCATCGAGCACGATGGCTGTGTCCTCGACGAACACCGAGTCGGCCAGCGCCGGCGCCTCGGGCAGACGCTCGAGGTGACACCCGAGGCTCTCGAGCGCCCGTTCGTAGGCGGCGTGCTGCTCGCGCGCCAGGCTGATGTCGATTGGCGTCCGGGGCAGATGCGTCAGCTCACAGCACGCCATCGCCGGACTCACCGAGCGCGTCACGGCGATGCGCGCTTGTTGCGGGCTGCTCGGCATGGACACCTCGAGGGCAACGATACTCGTCACGAAGAATATCAGGTACTGTGTACGTGCTCGAATTCTCCGTCCCGTCTTCGGAGGACTCCTCGACATGCATTCCGGCAGCGAACCGCGACGCAGCCTGGGACTGGCCACCACCACCTCCGTGGTGGTCGGCAACATGGTGGGCTCAGGAGTCTTCCTGCTGCCGGCGGCGCTCGCCGCATACGGGCGCTACAGCCTGTGGGGCTGGGGGTTCAGCACCGTCGGGGCGCTGCTGCTGGCGTGGATGTTCAGCGATCTCGCCCGACGCATGCCCCGCTCCGGCGGACCGTATGCCTACACGCGCGAGGGGCTCGGCGAATTTGCCGGCTTCCTGGTCGCGTGGATGTACTGGATCAGCATCGCCGCATCCGTAGCCGCGATTGCCGTTGCGTTCGTCAGTTACCTCGTGCCCTTCGCGCCGGCACTGGCCGCGCACCGCGCAGCCGGTGCCGGCGCCGCGCTGCTCGTGACGTGGCTGCTCACGGGTGTGAACATCTGGGGCGTGCGCACCGCGGGCCGGCTGCAACTGATCACGGTGATCCTCAAACTCTCCCCGCTGCTGGTGCTTGCCGCGGTCGGCAGTTTCTATTTCGACCCCAAATTGATCACGGCAGGACCGGCCACTGCCAGCCCCTTCGCTTCGATCAATGCCTGCGCGGCACTGACGATGTGGGCGTTCGTCGGTCTGGAATGCGCCACCGTACCTGCCGATCACGTCAAAGACCCGGCGCGAACCATTCCCCGAGCCACCCTGCTCGGCACGATCATCGCCGCGGTCTTTTACATCGCGTGCACCACGGCAGTGATGGGCATCGTTCCTGCCGCGACGCTCGCCCGCTCCGATGCGCCGTTCGCCGCCGCCGCGCAAGCGCTCTGGGGCGGCTGGGCCGGCGGACTGATCGCGGCGGCCGCGGCGGTTTCGTGCTTCGGTGCACTCAACGGCTGGACGCTCATGGCCGGGCAGTTCGCGCAGGCTGTCGCCCGCGACCAGTTGTTCCCGAGTGTTTTCGCTCGGGAAATCCGCCGCGGTACACCGGCGATTGGACTGGTGCTCTCCGGGCTCATCGCCAGCGTGCTGATTGCGATGAACTACAGCCGGGGACTCATCGGCACCTTCGACATCATCATCCTGATCGCCACGTTCTTCACCCTTGTCCCGTACATGCTGTGCGCGGTGGCGGAGGTGCTCAGCAGCCGCGAGTATCCGCATCGGCAGCGCAACGTGCTGCTGGCGTGCGCGGCATTCGTGTTCGCCCTCTGGGCAGCAGCCGGAACCGGACAACGCTCGCTCTACTGGGGTACGTTGGTGATGCTGGCCGGCCTGCCGGTCTATGCACGGCAGAAATGGTCACGAGCAAAGTCGACTTGAGGGTCCGCGGCAACGCCGAGGTCGGCGCCGAACGTCATTTCGCCCAACCACTCGCGGTTGCGTCCTCATGTCGTCCCAGGCCACAACAGGACGCAGAAATTCTGCGCACCGGAACGGTCGAGGTCCCGCCCGCGCAGTCTGCGCGTTGAGTCGGTCGCGCCCCGTCCGCTGCACACCTTTTCACCGGGCTTCTTGACGATACCTTCCGCGCGGACAGTCATTCTCAAATTGCGTGCAGATGCCTTTTTTCATCCTTACCGGCTCACGCGTGACTCGGATCAAAACTGACCCTGTGTCACACCTGATACATAAAACCCTGAAACCCCTCGCGTTCGGAGCTGCCCGCGTTTATTGACGACACCGATCGAGTCCGATTGGGGTCGGCCGGCGCTGATTCCCGCAGTCTTTTTACACGTTCTTCACTTTAGCAACTGAGGGAACCAGACACGGTGCGGAACCTCAGGCACTAACCGCGCTACGTACAACCCCCACTGTGAGTCGCACCCGTGCCGCTATAGCGTGCCGCGGCATGCACGTAGCATAAGAAGCCCACCCAATGCTTCGGCGCGTTGTCGTACTTCAAGGCGACGGCTCCTCACTGGATCTCGTCAGTCTGTTCACCGCCCAGAACTGGGAGATCCGCCGTGCAACCTCCTTGGCCGAGGTCCGCAAGCCGGGTGGTGAATTGGACACTACTGTTGGGGTTGCAGTGTTCGACGAAGCGCTCGCCTGCACCCCGGGTGACTTCTTGACCGTCGGCGCGCCAAGCGACATGGAATGGCTGGCCGTCATCCCCAAGGAAGCGCCTCAAGACCCGCGCACGGCGCGTGCGCTCGCCTCGGTATTCTTCGACTTTCACACGCTGCCGCTCGACGGTGCGCGCCTGTTGCATTCGTTGGGGCACGCTTACGGGAAATCGGTGCTGCGCCGCGCCGCATTCGCCCCAGCGATGCCCGGCCGCGGCCAGTACGGCATGATCGGCGAGAGCCCCGGCATGCAGACGCTGTATCGGCAGCTCGAGCGGGTGATGCGAGCCGGCGCGCCATTGCTGTTGACCGGCGAGAGCGGCGTGGGCAAAGAGCTCGCCGCCCGCGCAGTGCACTGCGGATCCGAACGGTCCGCCGGTCCGTTCGTGCCGGTCAATTGTGGCGCGCTGCCCCAGGCGCTCATTGAAAGCCTGCTGTTCGGACATGAACGCGGCTCCTTTACCGGCGCGCACGAACGTCAGATCGGCTCGATCGAAGCGGCGCATCATGGCACGATCTTCCTCGACGAGATCGGCGACCTGCCGCGAGCGGCCCAGGCGAGCCTGCTGCGCTTTCTGCAGGAGTCCACGGTGACTCGTGTCGGTTCGACTCACGAGCTGCGGATCGATGCGCGCGTCATCGCCGCAACGCACAAGGACCTCAGTGCCGCGGTTCGATCCGGAGAGTTTCGCGAGGACCTGTTCTACCGGCTGAATGTCCTGCATGTCGAGATCCCGCCGCTGCGCTCACGCGGCGCGGACAGTGTCCTGCTGGCCGAGCACTTCCTGCGCCGGGAAGTCACCGGCCGACAGCCCGGCGTGCGCGGCTTCTCCGAAGCGGCGCTCACTGCGATCCGGCATCACAGCTGGCCCGGGAACATCCGTGAGCTTCTGAACAAAGTCCAGCATGCCGTCGTGATGTGCAACGGATCGCTCATCACTCCGGCGGACCTGCAGCTCGAACGGCGCGGCGCGCTCTGCGCCAGCGGCTCACTGGCCGATGCGCGTGCGGGGACTGAACGGCAACTCATCGAGACAGCACTCGACCGCAGCGGCCACAACATCGCGGCAACCGCGCGCGAGCTCGGTGTCTCGCGGGTCACTCTCTACCGGATCCTCAAGCGCCTAGGTATGTCACCGCGTCGGGGTTTCAGTGCGCTCGACTCCTGAGCGATCCGTCGCCACGCCATGGGAGAAAGAACAATGCGCCGTTCCCACATTCTTGCCGCAAGCGCGCTGCTCGCAGCGGCCTTGACCCACAGCGCTCATGTATTCGCCGCCGATTCTCCACCGGCTGCCCAGCCGGCTCCGGTCGGCCAGGCGCCAGCGGCCCCGAAGGGTCCGGCGCCGGCGGCACAGGTGTTCTCCGAACCAACGGCATTGACGCCACAGGGCACACTCGTTCTTGAACCGTCTATCCAATACGTGCATTCCACCAACAATCAGATCGCCCTGCTCGGGTACACGGTCCTGCCTGCGCTGACCATTGGGCTGATCGACGTTCAGCGCATCGAAAGCAATTTGACGACCTACAACCTGACGGCACGTTACGGGCTGCTGCGGCGTCTTGAAATCGAAGTGCGCGTGCCGTACGTGATTGCAAACACCACCACGGAGACCCGCCCGTTGGCCACTGCAGCCACCACGAATTCGTATTTTGATGCGTCCGGCAGCGATATCGGCGATGCGGAAGTGGCGCTGCGCGCGCAGTTGAACGAGTTTCACGGCAACAACATCGTGTGGATCGGGTCGCTGCTGTTCAAGTCGCACACTGGGACCAGCATCTTCCAGGAGCCGATCGACCCGAACACCGGCCTGCAGAGCACGCTCGCCACGGGCTCCGGGTTCAATGCGGTTCAACCCGGCATTACGTTCCTGCTGCCATCCGATCCGGCCGTCTTCTTCGGAGGTGCCGATTACACGTACAGCATCAGTCGCAATGTGGGACACGGATACGGGTACATCCACCCCGGAGCCATCATCGACGTGACCCTCGGCATGGGTCTTGCGCTCAATGCGCGCGCGTCTTTCAGCATTGGCTACCAGCACAGCATCGTCTTCCAGACCACCCAGACGACTCCTGCGAGCGGATTGGCGCTCGCCCGGGTCGGCACCCTGCAGCTCGGTACGCTGCGCTTTGGCGTCACCTATCGGGTCAATCCGCGCACGCTGATGAACATAACGATCGGCGTGGGCGTCACACGCGATTCGCCCGATCTCGAGGCGACCATCCGTCTGCCGATGTCCTTCTGAGGGGGCGCGACGCATCAGTGTCCGATCGAGGCGGCCACCTGCGACTGGATCGCAGCCGCCAGCGACATCGCATTGACCACAGGCAGGCTGCCCAGCGTCGCGGTGATGGTGGTCTGAGTCTGGACGGTGGTTGCCTGCACGTCGTTCTGCACCGCCGTCGTGATGGCGGTTGCGTTCGGGAGATTGCTGATCACGATGACGGGCACCACCCCGCCGGGGCCGGGCGCACTCGTCACCGGCGGCGATGCGGTCGCCACCGCGGCTGGGGCTGGCGCTACCGGGGCTGGCAGACTCGCAGAGGCCACGGGACCGGCCTGGACCGTCGGACTCACCTGCGCCGGCAGCGGCGCAGTCCGCGCGCCGGCCGGTCCGGGGGCGGGCGCAGTGGTTGCCGGCGCTACCGAGGCTGGCGGACTCGCAGAGGCCACGGGGCCGGCCTGGACCGTCGGACTCACCTGGGCCGGCAACGGCGCGGTGCGCGCACCGACGGCTCCGGCGGCGGGCGCAGCGGTTGCCGGCGCCGTTCCGCCGCCTCCCCCGGTCAGTGCACCATTGGCCGCCGCAACGGCACTGGAGAGCGCACCACCGAATTGGGCCGTCGATCCGCTCTGCACGTCAGGAGAGCTCACCGAGCCGCTCGTCACGCCCGGGGAACTCGAGGCAGCGACAACCGAGCTTGCGACCGGAGTGGCTCCCGCCGGCGAGGCGAGGAGCGGCAGGGCGGCGTCAACCGGCACTCCCGCCGCACCGCTCGCCGATGCTCCCTGTCCCGAATTGAGCACCTGGATCAGCTGGGCAAGCGGACCGGTAACGGAAATCTGCGGCTGGCCACCGGAGGCGAGATTGCCGAGATTGGAGATCACCAGCTGCATCTGGGCCACCACCTGGCCGTTCACCTCCACGGTGCGTGCGATGGCGAAATACGCAACCAGGTTGCCTTGACCAAAGTCGAAGCCGCCGTGCAGCCGGGCGAGCTCCGCATCCGGCACGACGACCCAGGAAGCTTCGGCCCGTTCCGCGGCCAGAATGCTCACCGGCGAGGCCACCGCAGCCGCACTGGAGCCGACGCACAGCCCCAGGATCAACGGTTTGAGAATGCGCATACGGGCCTCCACTCGCTCAGAAGCGATTCCCGTTTGGAATTTCAAGGAATTCAAGGGCCAGTGAATGCCGATCCACGCCGAGGAACAGCGGCGGCGGCGTCGCCGATCTCCAGTCGGCCGGCAGATTGAACCGGGCGATATTCAGATCGTTGCGGATCACGAAGAACAGATTGCCCACCCGCACGCGCGCGAACGCCTTGCGGGACATGACCCGGCGGCCAAGCGCCGGATCCCCGAGCACCACCCGATAGGCACTGGCGCCCTTGACGACGACGAAGTGCCGGTAGCCGTGATCGGTGATCAGGGCGATCGCCGGGATGCCGATCCTGATCAGCGTGCTCAGAGGGACCCGCACCCCGTCAGCCACGTAGCCCAGACTCTGCAGATAACGCTTCATATCGAGCAGCGAGAAGCCCTCGACACGGATCTGCGCCTGATTGCCCACCGCGTACATCGAGCGGAACACGGCGGTCTCGGTAGTCGGGCGCCCGTATTGGTAGGTCAGTAGCGTCGCGAGCGCCGCCGAACCACAACTGAAGTCGTATCGCTGATGCACCGTGCGGCGGAATGCCCATTCATAACGCATCTGCTGCAACGTGTGCACGGGCACCGAATACGACTCCCCGGCACTCACCTGGATCATGCCTTCGGCGTGCGCGGCGCTTACCGCCAGCAGCCCGAGCGCCATCGGGAGCGTCGCCCCCTGAACCCTTTTCACGACAGCGCCTTTACTTCTGGCCGGTCAGCTGCAGGTTCAGGATCGTCGAGTTCTGAATCAACACGTTGTTGCCGGAATTCTGGATGACGATCGGAATGCCCGAGGAGTTCGAGAACGCGCTGCTGCTGATCGAGTTCGACCCGGTGGTCAGCTGCGAGGCCACGTTTCCGCTGACCGCACCGTTGGAATTGTTCTGACTCAGCTGGGTATCGGTGCCACCGCGCTCCTTGGCGAGGAGGGCATCCCCGATCACCGCCGCGCTCAGCAGGGCCGCCGAGTCCGAAGGGGATTTCGCATCCGGCTTTGCGTGCGCTGGCGTCTTTGACGGGCGCACCGCAGCAGCGGTCCGCACGGGCGAGGTCTGCCGTGCAGTCCCTTGAACGGCCGAACGGGCCTGGACCTTCGGCGCCGGAACGGGGGGCGGCTTCGGCGTCTCACCCCGCGCGGCAGCACACCCGAGAGCGCCCAGGGACGCCAGCATGATGATCGGTACTATGGGGTGATTCATGGCAACCTCCGCAAAGAGCGGCCGGAGCGCGCGCCCGAGGCGCGCGCTCCGGAACGCTCCCCGGTGCTAATGACCGGTCGCCGAAAGCGACAGGTTGGCCTGCACGTTGACGCTCTGCTGAATCAGCGACGACATGCCGCTGTTCTGGCTCGCCACCGTGATGCCCGCCCCATTGGTGAAGGCGCTGCTGATGTTGTTGGACATATCGAATGTCCCGGCGGTCACGGTATTGTTTCCGCCCATGCCCCCTGCGCCACCCGCTCCCCCGACCGCTCCGTTGCCGACGCCACCGGTTCCGGTCGTCGTCGCCTGCGTGCCTCCGGTACCGGATCCGCCGCTGCCGCCGTTGCCACCGCTGCCGCCGCTGCCGGCATTGCCGAGCGATGCCGTCGCACTGCCATTCGCCGCGTAGCCATTGGCGGCAGAGCCGCCTGACCCGCCTTGTCCGGCCGTATTCGTGCTCGCCACCGTGTTGGCCGCGCCGCCACCGGTGCCACTGCCGGCCGAGGCATCCCCGCCGTTGCCGCTGCTCGCGTTATTCGGCTGAGCACTCGAGCCACCCGGATAGCTGCTGTAGGGTCCCGGCCGTCCCGATCCGCTGCCGCTCGAGCCATTGTTCGTTGCGGCACTGAGTCCGCCCGTCGCCGGTCCGCCCATCCCGGCGCCTCCGCCTCCGGCTCCGGTCTTGGTGAAACCAACGTCCCCGCCGTTTCCACCTTCACCGGCATGCGCGCTGCCGTTGCTGGCGCTTCCGTTGGTGGTGTCGCCAGCGGTCACCGAACCGCCCTGCGCCCCGACGGCGCCCTTCGCTCCGTTGCCTCCGGCGGTGGACATACTCGCCGAGGATCCACCACTCGGGCCGCCATATCCGGCGCCACCGCGACCGCCCGCGGCTCCGCTGGCACCGTTGGCATTGCCGGTATTCCAGGCGGTATTGCCGACGCCGGCAACCGTATTTCCGGACACCGTCGCGTTCAGATTCGACGTCGCCGCAACTGTCGTGTTCCACGTATCGTTGGTGACGGTCTTCGTCACGTTCATATTCGTCGTCGTCGTCGGGTCATAACTGCTGACGTTCGCCGACGAACCGAGGTTCGCTTGCGGGCTGCCGTTGCCGCCCTGCGTTGCCGTGCTGTTCTTCGTGACGGACTTCGATGGAGGACCGCCTCCTCCACCTCCGTTACTCGCCATCGCCAGCCCAGAGGCCGACGCCAGCGCCACGGCGATGGCCATGGCAATCAGTTTATTCGTCTTCATTGAGGGTTCTCCGCACATGGATGGTTTGACTTCGCGATGCATTGCGCCGCCGCTCACCACTGCACACAGTCGGTTCCTGGCTGCAGCGCTCTTCAAGCAACCCCCGTGCCACGAAGAGACAGACCGCCAAGTGCCTGAAATAATTGGCAGGCGTCCCGCACGACCCAGCCGTCCGGCCGCTGCGGCGGCGAGACATGTGTCGGGACCGAATCACCTTCCGGATGGCGGTCTCCTGAGGCGGATTCCCCGCGCACGGACGACGAGAACCACCACCCTGGAGTCAGGCCGGGGTCACATTCGGCGCCCCCTGCTCACGGCATGCAACTCGTGAGGCGTGGCCGTGTTCTGAACGGCAGAGAGACGCTGAACGCTACAGCAGCCAGACCTTCACAACGCTCGATTCACCAGGGGAGCAGCATGCCGTACAGCCGATGGACCCGCGTGTTCACGTCAACCGCCGTGTGCGCCGCACTCTCGATCACCGCGCAGGCCGCGACCCGTCAGATTCCACTCGCCGAGGTCAAGGCGATCATTTCCGCCCGCAACGACATCGTCTCGCCGCACGGGATCGAGCAGCAGCTGTACGTGCCGATCGACGGGATTCGGCAATGGATTTCGATCCGCGGAACCGATCTGCGCAATCCGATTCTGCTGGTGCTGCACGGCGGACCTGGTTCTCCGGAAATGCCGGCGGCCTGGACCTTCCAGCGTCCCTGGGAGGACTATTTCACCGTGGTGGAATGGGACCAGCGCGGCACCGGCAAGACCTTCGCGGCCAATACGCGCGCCGCTCAGTCACCGGGCATGACCATCGCCGGCATGACCCACGATGCCGCTCAGCTCGTACGCTATCTGCGCACGCGTTTCCACAAGCGAAAGATCTTTCTGCTGGGGCATTCCTGGGGCACTGTGCTCGGAGTCGAACTGGCCGAGCGTCATCCGAACTGGTTCTACGCCTATATCGGCGTGGGTCAAATCGTCAACATGCGCCGCGGCGAGCGGCTCGGTTACGACTTTGCGCTACGCGAGGCCGAAACGCATCACAACCTCAAGGCGATCCATCAGCTCGAAGCGATCGCACCCTATCCCGGCCCTGCCCTGACGCTGAAGCGAGTCTCGGTACGCAGCCGCTGGGAGATGTACTACGGCGGACTCACGTTCCGACGTCGCAACTTCGAGTGGGATTCGCGCACCTGGCGGCTGTCCCCCGAATACTCGAGCCGTGACTTGAAGGCCATCGACGCCGGCAGCCTCTACTCGTTGCACCACCTGCTCGGTCCGCTGCTGAAGGTCAACTTCGACCACGTGACCGACTTTGCCTGTCCGATCATCGAATTCGTCGGCGCCCATGATGAAACGACTCCCGCGTCGCTCACTGTGCAGTGGTTCAAGCGGTTGCATGCCCCATCGAAACGGCTCGTCATCTTCGCCCACTCTTCCCATATGATCTTCGAAGAACAGCCCGGCCACTTCCTGGTACACCTCGTCGATGACGTACTGCCCTATGCGATCAAGGCCGGTGATGCCGCACCCGCGCAGACCGACGTCGTCAACTAGTGTCTCCGCAGAGCGTCGGTGGTGCCGTGCGGACATCTGAGCGCACCCGGTGCGGGTTCTCCGAGCCGTTCATCACCGGAAGCCGCCGCACGCAGGCGAATTCGGATCAATGCTAGAATTCCCTCGACGCCCACCTCAAGCGGTGTAGAAACGTGAAAGTATCGATCGTTGCCGGACTCATTCTCGCAGCCGGGGGCTTGTTTCTGATCCTGCGGCCGCCGCACTACGCCTCGCAGCAGCGCGTCTTCAAATTCGCGGGTGTGCAAGCGAGCGTGCGCCACGAAAGGACCCTGCCCGGCTGGGTCGGGGGAACGGTACTCGGCGCCGGTGTCATCCTGCTGGCCGCGGGCCTTCTGAAACGCCTCTGAGCCGGCCCGTTCGGCCGCGCAGGCCCCGCTCGCCTCACCTCCTCGAGCGCGAGTCCCCGGGGCGGAAGTGATTTGAGGTCCGCCCGCGCTCCCGGCTCGCACGGACGGCACCGAGCGCTGCGCCCCCCGAGGCCGAACCGATGGGCTGTGCCTGTACACCCGCGCGGGCGCGGCGCATGATGAGCGTCACTGATCGCCTCAGGGGGGCCGCATCATGCCGCGCATACTCGTGGTCGACGATGACGCCGGTCTGCGCGAGGTCCTCAGTTCGATTCTGCTGCGGCTGGGTCACGAAGTGGACACGGCCGCGGACGGCACTGAGGCGCTGACGCGCACCCTCGGGGCGGATTACGACGCCGCGATCGTCGATTATCAGATTCCGCCACCCAACGGGCTCGACGTGCTCAACCGGCTGCGCGAGATCCAGCCGAAATGTGTCCGCCTCCTGATGTCGGGTACGCTCGACCTTCCGGTCGTGGTGGATGCCGTCAACCGCGGCGAGATCGCCCGCGTCATACCCAAGCCCTTCGACCGGCAGCACATTCTCAGCGCCCTCGAGGGCGCTCTCGAGGGCCGCGCCAAGCTGCGCGAGGTCTACATCGGCTCGCTGCGCGACGGCTTCGATCAGCAGCACCGCCAACTCGAGGAATGCCTGCTCTCTGGCGCGTTCACCCTCGCGTTGCAGCCGCTGGTACGCGCGATCGATCACAGCGTGATCGGCTACGAGGCGCTGCTGCGCAGCAGGCATCCGGGATTCGACTCTCCGCTCGCGATGATTTCCGCCGCAGAAGCGCACGGAATGATCGGGCGGCTCGCGGATGCGGTCGCCGGGTGCGTCGAACGAGTCCTCACGGTCATGCCGGCCGACGCGCTGCTGTTCATGAACTCGCACCCGGCGGAACTGAACGATCTCGAACAGGTGCGCCGCCGGCTCGAGCCGCTCGCCGCCCATGCCTCGCGCATCGTCGTCGAGATCACCGAACGGGCCGATGTGCTGCAGATCATGAACTGGCGCCATGCCGTCGAATTCCTCACCCAGGCCGGCTTTCGCATCGCGGTGGATGACCTCGGCGCCGGCTACAACTCTCTGTCGGTCCTCGCCGAGCTTCGTGCCGCGTTCGTCAAGGTGGACATGACCATCGCACGGGACATCGATTCCGATACGCGCAAACAACGACTCTTCGAATTGCTGGTCAGCGTCGCCAAGGCAACCCAGGCACAACTCATCGTCGAAGGCATCGAGACGCATGCCGAGGCCGAGATGGTCACGAGACTGGGTGCGGACTTCCTGCAGGGCTATCTGTTCGGCCGTCCGACCGTCGGCCTGCTCGGCTGAACTCACCTCTGCGGCCCACGGCGGGGGCTGAGGACTCATCGGCTGTGAGCCAGCGAGGACGAGTCGGCACCCTGAGAAGGGCCTCGCATCTTGGGGCTGAGCCCCTGTGATACCATGATTTTCAAGTCAGAAGCAGCCGGCTGAACACCCCGATCACCGTCCAGAGCCACGGGCGCAATCACAGCCATGCCGCGCAGCGATGCCGCGATGACAGGCACGAAGGGTCCGCCGAGGGAGCCGGGCCCCCTTCGGATCGCCGCGCGCATCCTGATCGTATTCGTCGCCATCGTCGCGATCTGCGCGCACGGCATCCAACCGCCGGGCTGGAGCGGCCGGGTCGCGGTCTGGCTGCTCGGCAGCGGGGTCGCGCTGGCGGCGGTGATCCGCTGGGGCCCCGTGCAGTACGTTCCCGTCTACGCAGCCAACGTGCTCGTGGACCTGCTCAACGGCCGCAGTCTCGCGCCGGCGATGATCGCCGAGCTGGGCCTGCCGGCGGGCGTGTTCACCGTTGTCTGGCTCCTGCAACGCTACGACTTTGACGACACTTTCGAGCATGGACGCGACATCCCATTGTTTGCGGCAGCGGCGCTGATCGGCACGCTCATCCCCGCCGCGGTGGGGGCTGGAACGTTCGCCGCGTGGTACCCCATTGACCCGATGTACCACTCCGCCTGGACCTTGATCGACGGGCTCCGGTGGTGGCTGAACGACTTCATGGGCGCATTGATCCTGGGCCCGCTGCTGGTAGCCGCCCGATGGAAAGCCCTTCAGCCGCTGCGAGCGCAGCCGATCGCGGCCAGTCTGCTCCTGGTGCTGCTGCTCACGCTCGTCGCCGTCATGCTCTTTGCGCCCGGCATGGTTCCGGCCTACCGCTTCCTGCGCGCCCCGGCCCTGCTCGCGTGCACCATTTTGGTGGCGACGACGTGTCTGCGATTCGGGCTCGTACCCGCAGCCGCGGCCGGACTCGTGCTTACCGCGACGGCCGTATGCGGAATGGCATTTGACGTCGGCATCCTGAGCCGGATGGATCAAATCGATGGACTGGTGATGCTCTGGTCGTACATCGGAGCCACCACCGTGCCGGTGCTGCTCATCGCTTGGCTGCTCGCCGAGCAGCGGCGTCTGGAGCGGCGCTACGAACAGCTGTTTGACGCCTGCCCGCAGCCACTCTGGGTGCACGACCGGGAGACACTGCGCTTCCTGGCAGTGAATTCCGCTGCTGAACGCCAGTACGGCTACGCTCGAGGCGAGCTGCTTCAATCCACGATCTCGGTCCTGGCGATGCCGCACGAGGAACTGACGCTGGCGACGATGCTGACCGCGAACGTCGTCCAGCCCTTGGAGTTACGCCAACGGGCCCGGGACGGCACGACGGTCTTCGTCGAGATCTGGGCGCAGAGCGTGGAGTACGGCGGATGCGCCGCATGGCTCGTCTTCGCCTTCGATGTGTCCGAACGCAAGGCGCTCGAGAGTGCCCTGGTCACCGCCATTTCCGATGAGCAGCGCCGCTTCGGGCAGGATCTTCACGACGGACTGGCGCAGGACCTCACCGTCGCCTCAATCTTGACGAGTGAACTCGCTGCAAGGTTCGAGGAACATAGCTTGCCGATGTTCCCCGAGCTCGGCCGGCTCTCGGACCGGATCGGCTCGGCGCTCGACAATGCGCGCAATATTGCTCACGGGCTCTCGCCGCTGATGAGTTCCAATGGCGATCTGGCCGCAGCGCTGGCACAGCTCGCCCGATCGAGCGCCGTGGGCGACACACACATCGAGGCCAGTACCCACATTGAATCGGAACTGCGGCTGTCGCTCGAAGCCCGGACACACCTGTACCGCATCGCACAGGAAGCGATTCAGAATGCACTGAAGCACGCCGATGCGCACCGCATCGCGGTGCGCCTGACGGTGCGGTCCACCGCAGTGAAGCTGGAGATCGAAGATGACGGTCACGGCATCGACCGGGACCGCGCGAAAGGATCGGGATTCGGGACCAATGCCATGCGCTACCGCTCGAGCGCCATCGGGGGACTGCTGACCATTCGGGCCGGAAAGACGGGCGGCACCGTCATCAGCTGCATCGCGCCCCAGGCACCGCCCGGAGATGCGTCGAATGGTGCGCAGCGACTGAGTGTCGATCGGATGCTGGGATGACGGACCCTGATCATTCCCGCCGACACACCCGCACCAGGCGCGATGCGCCCCCGCGACCCATTCAGGCCACCGTAGAATTGCCCGACGGCGCCGACGTATACTCGATCCACCCTCAACACCGGAGACTCGTATGAGCAAAGGCATGGATAAAAAGAAGGAAGCGAAGAAGAAGCCGGCGAAGACCCTCGAAGAGAAGCGTGCGGCCAAACGGGAGAAGCGTGAGTCGCGGGGACGCTGAGCCACGACCAGCCCGGAGACACTGAACCGGGCTCTTCGCGACCCGCCACGAAACGCGGATGGTCGACGGACTAACCCGCTGGCGACCTGCACGCGCATCCGCCGATAGTCTTTGCGATCGGCATCCGGCTACGAATCGGTACTGCTCCTCAGGTGCTGTCCACGACTGAGGCATCGTGGCGCTGCGGGCAAGAGATGCCCACGGAATTCGATCCCAAGCGATTGAAAGGCAAAATATTTTTGCGCTTCCACACGGGTCGCGCGAACCGCTTTCACGACATCATCGGGGTCCCTTGGAAGGATCGACCGCCCCACCCCCTCCAGACCCGAGACCCGCCGTTCAGGCCGAGACCGACGACGTCGCCGGTGCGACACGCCGCAGCCAGACACTGCCACAGACCGCCGCAACCAGAGCGAAGACCGCGCCCGTGGCAAAGGCCGCCTGATAGCCACCGGCAAGTGCTTCCAGGTGGGGTGCGCCGTCGGCGAGCAGTCCGCCGCTGCGCGCCGCCGCCACACTCGCCAGCACCGCCAGCCCCAACGCGCCGCCGAGCAGAAATGCGGTGTTCACGATCCCCGATGCCAGCCCGGACTCCGTATGCGCCACTTCGCTCATTGCCGCCATCAGCATCGGATTGAAGGCGATGCCGCCGCCGACTCCGAGCAAGAGCATGCCCGGCAGGACATCGCGGATCAGCGTCCCGGTAACCGGTGCGCGCGCGAATAGTGCGAGGCCGATGGCCGCGAGGACGAGCCCCGCGCCGAGCGGGCGCCGCACGCCGAAGCGCATCACCAGCCTAGCGGACAGGCTGAGCGAGAACGCCGCCATCACCAGATTGGTCGGAACGAAGGCGATGCCGATCTGCATAGGCGTGAAGCCAAGCACACGCTGCATGTACAGCGCCGAGAGGAAGAACCAGGCGAACATCGCCGCCGACCAAAGCATGGCGGACACACTTGCGAGGGAGAGATTGCGCAGCCGGAACAGGCTGAGCGGCACCAGCGGTTGACGCGACTTCGACTCGATGCGCAGGAACATCGCGAAAACCACCGCGGCAATGCCGAACACACCCAGCGTGCGTGCCGACGTCCAGCCCTCACTATTGCCATTGATCGTGGCGTAGACCGCCAGGAGCAAGGCGAGCGTCACCGTCACCGCACCACCGACGTCGAGATGCCGAGAACCCCTCGCCTCCCCTGCATGCGTCGGCAGAACGTGCCAACACAATGCAAACACGATCGCTCCGAGCGGGACGTTGACCAGGAAAATCCAGTGCCAATTGAAGCTGCCGGTCAGGACACCGCCCAACACCGCACCGATGCAGCCCCCACCTGAACAGACGAAGCCGTACACGCCCATCGCCTTGGCCCGATCCGCCAGATCGGTGAACAGGTTCATGATGAGCGAGAGCGAAACCGAATCCACGACGGCGCCGCCGAGACCCTGCACGCCACGGGCCACTACCAGAAAGCCGCGTGAGCTCGCCAGCCCGCAGCTGAGCGAGGCCAACGTGAACACCGCGAGCCCGATCAGAAATACGCGGCGATGCCCGTACAGGTCACCGAGCCGCCCGCCGAGCAGCAGGAACCCACCGAAGGTGAGCATGTACGCATTCACGACCCAGGCGAGCGATGCTTCACTGAAATGCAGATCCGCCCGGATCGAAGGCAGAGCGACGTTCACGATCGTGATGTCGAGCACGATCATCAGCGCCCCGAGGCAGAGGATGCCCATGGCCAGCCAGCGATTGTGTTCTCTTCGGACCATGTCTTTCGTTCCGCTCAGACGGGGCGGCACGCGGTGCCCTTGAAGCCGAGAGTACACGGTGGAGCGGATTCGCGCCGCCCATCCCTGAGCAGATTCGGTGCGACACGCGCCGGCCGGTCACGGCACCGAGACGCCGGGCGCAATGCCCCGCTATGAAGAGCAGGAGGATCCGAAGCGCGTCGCCCCTCGACGGGCGCGACGCACCTGTCGTTCGGCCCTACTGCGCCAGTTCGATGCTCCCAGAAGAACGCGTCTGAACTCCCTGTGGCTGGCAGCCACCGACTGACCGCACTGTGCCCTGATGGTCGGCGCAGGAACGACCTGCTGGCAATGGCACTGGCCGGACGGCATCCTCACGCCGGTCATGCTCGAACGGAAGCGGAGCCGAAGGGAACTCGGCGTCTGTCGGTTCTGCGCCTATCAGCCTCTGAAGTTCCCTCGCTTCGCTCCCACGAGCATGAGCACACCCGTACTGGGGATTTTCCATGATGCGCCGCTGGCAAGTACTGCACCGCGCCCGCTGGAAAATCCATGTTGGGCTCAGCGCCGAATCGCGGCCAGAACAGGGTGGTTCTCGCCGCCGGATTTCAGTGATGTGATGAGGGCGAGACTTCTGCACGATCTGCGAATGACTCCCCGGGAGGTTCCATCGCTAGGGCAAGGCAGGATACCAACCCAGCCCCTCCAGGAGCACCCAGAGGTTGACGAAGAAAATCAGTCCGGCAACACCCGCGACGACGATCGGGTAATGCCGGGGGTCCAGACCGCCGACGTCTTCCTGAATCCTGATCGGCTCGAACACGATCAGGCAGGCCACAAGCACCAACGACAGGGCGGGAGAAAAGAACGCCCCACGCCATTTCGGCATCCACCCGTCGACTACGCCAGTGGCGCTCCAGTGCGTTGGAATGAACTTAGGAAGCCTCGGATAGAACAGCACGGACAGCGCGAGCGTGGCAGAGACCAACAGGACCGCGAGCCGGAAGAGACGTAGATCCTTCATGACTTTAGACCTGACATCCTGCGTACCTGAAACACTTCCATCATCAGGACTCGAACGAGTTTATCGGCAATTACGCTATCGGGAAAGCCGGCACCCCGCGCACACGGCCCATGCGGCCATTGCCCGCGTTCGTTGCGGACCTCAGTTCGAGGCAAACTGAGCTCCCTATCGAGTTCAAGGCATACGACGATCCGACCGGGCAATCCCGTGTCCGTCGAGATCTGCATCACGGTGGGTCTGCAATCGGGATCACCATCGGGCAAACCGCTGCTCTTGAGGCGCTCGGGGTCGTCACCAAGCCCACCTCTCTCTGCATACCGCTTGAGCCCGACTCCCCGCTCCCGATCCACGAGATTCGCCTGCGTTCTGTGCGCTCACCCGGACACCAGAATTCGCGACGACAACGCGAGACCGCAACCCGTAGGTCTTCCTGCGAGCGGCCAGAATACCCTCCGTTCATGCCACGTGCTCAAACGCTATACATTTGGGGTCGGGACCATGGGCACCACTGGAATCGATGCGGCACACCCAGGGATAGCGCTCACGCCCGTATGCGCATAAACTGAAAACTTTGCCTCTTCATCCGGATCAGCGCATGACACAAAAGAAAGCCGCCTCGCGGACCGCAGGATTCGTCACCCTCTTCCTGATCGAAATGTGGGAACGATTCGGCTACTACGGCATGACCGCCGTGGTGGTGCTGTTCATGGTGCAGAACCTCAAGTACAGCGACGACCGCGCGAATCTCACCTTCGGTGCGTTTGCCGCCATGGCGTACGCGGTACCCGCCATCGGGGGATGGATTGGCGACCGAGTTCTCGGCAGCCGCCGCACGACGCTGCTCGGCGCCATCATTCTGGCGATTGGCTATGCACTGCTCGCAGTGCCCTACCCTGGATTGCTCTTCGTCGCATTGGGCATCGTGGCGGTCGGTGGCGGCATTTTCAAAGCGAATCCCGCCAACCTGATTTCCAAGCTGTACGAAGGCGACACGGCCAAGATCGACAGCGCCTTCACGATGTATTACATGGCGGTGAACGTCGGATCGACGCTCTCGCAGATTGCAACGCCCCTCATCGCGGTCTGGGTGGGCTGGCACGTCGCGTTCGCAGTCTGCGCCGCCGGCCTGGTCGTCGGGATCCTGAATTATCTGGTGATGCGCCGCCACCTCGCCGCCGTGGGCTCAGAGCCTGATTTTGAGCCGTTCCCGCTCAAAAAGACCGTACTGGTCGTGGCTGCCGCCGTGGTCGGGATCGGTCTGGTCACGATGATCGTGCAGAATCTCGCCCTGGCCGAGGCGGTCGTGTGGCTCGCGTTCATCGCTTTGGTCGTGATCTTCGCCATGCTCATCTGGAAGGGGGATGCGCAGGAACGCCGAGGGCTTTGGGCCATCATCATCCTGACCGTCGAGACGATGCTGTTTTTCATCTTCTATCAGCAGATGTCGACCTCCCTCACCCTGTTCTCACTGCGCAACGTTGACCTTCATCTGAACCTGCTCGGCCTGCATTACGCCGTGCCCGCAGGCCAGGTTCAGGCGCTCGACCCCATCTGGATCTTCGTCCTGAGCCCCATACTCGCGTGGCTCTACAACCACCTGGGCCGTGGCCGCGGCGACTTGCACATCGCCACGAAGTTCGCGATCGGCTTCGTGATTCTCAGCATCGGATTTTTCACCTATGGCGTGAGCAGCCTGTTCGCGGTTCAGGGCAAAGTCGCGTTCGGGTGGATGATCGGCGGATTCGGCCTGCAGGCATTGGGCGAGCTGCTCATCAGCGGACTCGGACTCGCGATGGTGTCCCGCTATGTAGGGCCTCGATTGCGGGGCTTCATCATGGGATCGTATTTCCTCGCCGTCGGCATTTCGGAATATCTCGGCGGCTTCGTCGCGACATTCGCAGCCGTGCCCCGCCAGGTGACTAACCCGGTGCAGACCCTGCCGCTGTACTCACATCTGTTTTACGGGCTTGGCATCGTCGCGATCATCGGCGCCGCGGCGGCCATTGCCATCGTGCCCCTGATGAAGCGTCTGTCGGCCACGGTTGAGGGCACGGCCCTCCCCGCGGGGGTTCCGGGAACCATCCGCGAGGAAGAATAGCCGCAGCGCTCCTCCGGTCGCTCAGCGTCCTGTCCCTAACGGCGCTCGAGCGACCGGGGTCCTTCCGGAGCAGTGAAGCCGGTGCGCGGTCCTGAGCGGCTCAGCATTGAGCACGTTCCGCGGGCGCCAGTGCGTGTGTTCCACCGCGCAGCCTCCCCCTCCTGCAATCGACGGCTGCACAGTGTAATCAGCGATACATGAACCGCCGGTAGGCAGCGATCCAGTTCCGCGCAATCGCGCGCCGCGCCACCGCAAGCGTGATCCGGCCACGGCAGACCAGGTGATTCAGTCGATTCTCGAGCTGATCCTTGCGGTACGAGCCCCACCCGCCCGCGACGTGATGCGGCTCGGGCCAGAGATTGCGCGGCGAGGCCGGCGATCCACCGAGTTCGAGGGGCACGAGGTGATCCTCCTCGTAGTCTCGCAGCCACCGGTCCCGATAGCCGTACAGGCGAATCTGTTCGCGCTTGAGATGCTCGGTATAGGCCTCGGGCGGCCGAACGGTGCGCGTCCAGCCGCGCACGCAGATGGTCGAATAGATATCACGCTGCGTCACCGCAGGATTGAGCGCACCAGGCGTACGGGACGGGTTCGGTAGCGCGGCGCTCGCCGGGAACATTCGGCGGTCATGGCGCCAGTGGTGCCAGCGTGCGAAGGCGGTCGCAGGGAGCAGCAGCAGGGCCGACAGTAGGAGGGGGGCGGTCCGTCTCATGTGCAAACGAAACTCCTGGTGAATCGAATACGCGGCAGGGGAAGCGCAGTGTGCCAAATTCCTCGGCTGCAGGAATGACGCGTGCCGCAGCACAGCGGAGAACCACAGCCGGCCGTTCCCGAACGAGTCTTGTACGCCGCGCGACCGGTGATTCCTGGCGAAGGCCACCGGCTGCGCGAGGGCCGGGCCGACGCTACGCCAAGGCCCGCTTCAGCAGCACGAGCTCTCGGGCCCATGCCTTCTCAGCCTGCACAGGGTCATAGACCCGTGAATCGGGCACGCACCAGCCATGCTGGGTGCCGCGGTAGACCTCGATCTCGGCCTCGAGATGCGCTCTGCGGAATGCCTCGCGCAGGACGGTCTTGGCCTCCGGTTGCTTCTCGTCGTCGCTCGCGGCGATGGCCATGAGGTATTGCGCTTTGATGTGCGGGATCAGCAGGTGCGGACTATCCGGCGCATCTGTGACCAGCCCCGCTCCATGAAAGGTCGCCCCGGCGCCGATGCGCTCGGGAAAGGCGGCGGCGGTCCGCAGGGTGAATGGCCCCCCCATGCAGTAACCGGTGCTCGCCATCTTGCGCGTCTTGCTGACGGCAGCCCGATCCTCGAGCCAGGGCACGAAGGCGCGCGCATCGGTAACGGCTTTCTCCGGCGTCAACGAGTGCATGAGCTGCATCAGCTCCCTGCGCGTCGTCGGGTCATTGAAGTCCGGGTGCGGCGGTGCGGTCGGGCCCCGCTTGATCCGATAGAACGGATTGACGACCAGCACGGCATAGCCCGAGCCGGCCAGCCGGTCGGCCATGGCCTGAAACGTCGGTCGCAGCCCGAAGATGTCGGGCCACATGAGGACACCGGGATGAGTTCCCGTCTTCGGATGAGTGAAGTACGCATCGCAGATTCCATCCGGCGTGCGGATGTCGACAGAGGCGCCGGTGACCGCCCCAGCGTGCACCTCCCGCGGCAGCAGCGATACGAGGCCCGCGCCGGCCACCAGGGCCCCGAACTGCCGGCGCGACACCGTGGCGGAGCGCCCATAATTCATCTCGTCGAAGTCGTCTTGGTCGCACATCGGCTCCCCTTTGCTTCAACTTAATGACGGCATCTTCAATATTCGACTGGACTGCGGCTTCCGGCCTCGGCCACCGCCTTCGCGCGCAGGCGAACCGGCGCTGTCTCCGGATAGAGCATGTACGCAATCTGTCCGATCAGGGTGAACCCGATCAGGTACCAAGCGGGGGCGACCGCACTGCCCGTGACGTGAATGATCCACGTGACCACGAGCTGGGTCGTGCCACCGAAGATCGCAACGGAAAGCGCATACACTGTTCCGAAGCCACCGCTGCGGATTCTCGGCGGCAGCGACTCGATGAATGCCGCGTAGAACGAACCCATGCGCAGGGAATATGCGGCATTCAGGATGACCATGGCCCAAATCAACGCCGTGGCCGATCGCGCTGCGACCACCCAGACGAATGCCGGATAGATGCCGAGCAGGAACGCAAGATTTCCCCATACGTTGATCGGTTTGCGTCCATAGCGATCCGAGAGACGACCGCCGATCAGGATGCAGGGAATCTCCACGCTGTATCCGGCGAGACTCGCCAGGAATCCGGCGCGTGCCGGAAGATGCAAGGTCGCCTGCGCGTACGTGGCCATGTACACGAAGATGTAGGTGCCGACACTGCCTGCGGCGATCGCCATCAAGCCGAATGCCATCGCTCTCCAGTGCGTGCGCGCGAGTTCCAGACCTCGGGGCTCGACGGCAGCCGGCGAGGACGGGTCGGCCGCCTGGACGTATTGCGCATCCTGGGCATGCAGCGTCTCCGTGAGATGCCGGCGCAGCCAGTATCCGCACGGCACAATCGCCGCCCCGATCAGAAAAGCGATACGCCAACCGTAATCCTCGAACGCCACGGGCGAGAGGAGCGTCGCGAGCACGGTCCCCACGAGACTTCCGAGCACCAGCGCGACTGCCTGGCTCACACCCTGCCATGAGACAATCTCCGCTCGACGGTCCGGCCGGGCCGCCTCCAGCAAAAATGCGCTGTTCGCGCCGACCTCTCCGCCCAGTGAAAAGCCTTGGAGCAGACGCGCAGTCACCGCCAGCACGGGCGCCGCAATGCCGATCGCGGCATAGGACGGAATGAACGCCAGCCCCGCCATGGCGATACCGATCATTGACAGGCTCAGGACCATGGCGGGCCGGCGCCCCACTCTGTCGGCGTAGGCACCGAGCACGACGGCGCCCAACGGCCGGGTGAGAAACCCGACCCCGAATGTCGCCAACGACAGCATCAGGCTCACGTAGGAATTGGATTCCGGAAAAAATGTCCGGCCGATCTGTACGGCAAAGAGCCCGTAGATGAAAAAATCGTAGAATTCGAGGGCATTACCGACGGTCGCGGCGATGATCGCTCGCGGACGCGCCCCGTCCTGTTCGTCGTACGTCTCTGCGGCCATCTGCCCACTCGCCAGGAAACCACGAACGAGCTTACGCTTGATACTCTCCGCTGCGCAACGCCGGAAGTGCGCGTCGCACGCTCCATTACACTGCAGGGGCGTCACACGTGCACGTCAGTCCGACGGGAACGGGAGCCCTGCCGAAGGCAGCAAAGCCAGGTTGATTCAATCACCATCTCCGCCCGCGCGAGGTCACAGTTGAGCGGACAAGCACTGAGACCATTCGATCGGCGTCACACGCGGCATGTGCCGCAACACGCGCCATCCCATTCTGTTATCTACTCCTCAAGTCGTGACACATACCGAGCATCCTCGCGTGCTGGGCCCTCGTTGGTTCCGCTGTTGCGCTCGTGTACCTGAGACTCACGAGTCTTGAGTTAGACGTTCGCATGCAGAACCGCCTGATGCTCTCGAGGATTTCGTCTGCGGTCTTGGTCCATAAGAAGGGCTTGGGATTGCGATTGGTGGCGGCGAGGTAGTCGCGGATGGCTTGCTC